>WHSO01000023.1 GCA_009380075.1 Alphaproteobacteria bacterium
CGGCCGCATCCGGGCCGAGGGCGCACTCGTCAACTCGCGGGCGACCTACCGCGCGGTGGTCGGCGACATGCCCGGCACCCTGGTGCGGCCGACGGAGACCCTGAACCTGCCCGCGAACGAGACCGAAACGCAGAACCAGGCGGAAAACCGCAACCCCGATGTCCTGCGGGCACGGCATAGCGCCGAAGCCGCCCGCCACAACATCCAGCTTGTCCGCGGCGAATTGCTGCCGAGCGTCTCCCTGACCGGCGGCTTATCGAAGGAGGAAGATACCCCCTCCCGCGGCACCGAGCGCGATACGGCCTCGCTCGTAGCGCAGATGACGGTCCCCCTCTACCAGGCCGGCGACGTCTATTCGCGCCTGCGTGCCGCCAAGGAGATCATGGCCCAGCGCCAGGAGGATTTCGACGACGCCCGGCGCAGGGCGCTCGAGAACGCTTCCAACGCCTGGAACACGTTGCAGACGGCCCGCGCCGCGGTCGTCTCCCTGCAGGCGCAGATCCGGGCAAATGAAATCGCCCTCGAAGGGGTGGAGAGGGAGGCCCTGGTCGGCTCCCGCACCGTCCTCGACGTGCTGGACGCGGAACAGGCCCTCCTGGATTCCAGGGTCAGCCTGATCGCTGCCCAACGTGACGAGGTGGTGGCGCGCTTCGCCCTGCTGGCCGCCATCGGCACCCTGACGGCGCGGGATCTCAAGCTGAACGTGGAATTTTATGACCCGGAACGGAATTATCACGACGTCCGGGATCAGTGGTTCGGGGCCGATAAACCGACGACCCGGACCACACCTTAGGTTAAAATCAGAGGATAAGTATCGTAACTCTTTACGTTGGCTTGGTTAATTTGTTAGATTGATGCGGGACGTAAATGATAACGCCGTTGGCACGGATTGCGCCGGCAAGGATCCAGTGTGACCTCGGGGGAGCCCGGACTAAACAATGAGCAACGAAAAGTCCCATCACGAGCCGACAATGGAAGAAATCCTGTCTTCCATTCGTCGAATCATATCGGAAAACGACGACGGTGAGATCAAGCCCGTGAACAAGCCGAATGCCCAGGACCTGAAGGCCCGGACCACGGCCGACAACGACGATGACGACGACGTGCTCGACCTGACCGATATCGTGACGGACGACTACCCTTCGAACGAGGCTGCCAAGGCGGCACCGCCTTCGTCGCCGCCGGCCGCGCCAAAACCTGCCTCGTCGCCGGCGTCGGTGGCCGCCGCCAGGCCGGCGTCCCCGTCACCATCTCCATCGGCCGCGGCTGCGCCGAAGCCGGCCGCACCTTCGTCGCCGCCCCCGTCCGCGGCTGCGCCCAGGCCGGCCGCGCCTTCGATACCGCCGCCGGCCACGCCGAAGCCTGCCGCACCCCTGACATCGCCTTCCGCTGCCACGCCCAAGCCGGCAGCGCCGCTGACCTCGCCGGCCGTCGCCGCATCCAGGCCGGCGGTTTCCCCACCGCCACCGGCCGCACCACGCCCGGCGGCGCCACCATCCCAACAAGCGGCCCCGTCCAAACCGGCAGCGCCGCCATCGCCGGAGGTTGTCATGCCTGATTCACGATCCTCGTCCCAGGACGATCCTCTCGTCTCCGGCTCCGTCGCGGCGGCTTCCACCGCCGCCCTTGGGCGCCTGGCCCAGACCGTCAATCGCGATCCCGGCTCCGTCGGCAACTTTTCGCTCGGCGCGGGGACGACCCTCGAGGACATGGTCCGGGACATGGTCCGGCCCATGCTGAAGGAGTGGCTTGACGCCAATCTCGGGCCCCTCGTCGAGCGCATGGTCAAGCGGGAGATCGAGCGGATGGTGCGCCGGGCCGAGGACGACTAGGGCTTAATCTCCCGGGTTCAGGCTTTCCAGCGCCGTTCGCGCCCGGCCCGGTTTGGGACGGGCGCAAGCCCAACAGATCAGGGACCAGCGATGCTGGACAAGACCTATCGGCCCAAAGAGGTCGAGGAAAAACATTACGCCGCGTGGGAATCGTCGGGGGCCTTTGCCTCCGATCCCGGTTCGGCGCGCCTTCCCTATACCATCATGATGCCGCCGCCCAACGTCACGGGCAGCCTGCACATGGGCCACGCGCTGACCTTCACCCTGCAGGACATCCTCACCCGCTTCATGCGCATGCAGGGTCGGGACGCCCTGTGGCAGCCGGGCACCGACCACGCCGGCATCGCTACCCAGATGGTGGTGGAGCGGCAACTCGGGGAAAAAGGCATATTCCTCGACCGCGGCCAGCAGGCTCCCCACAACCAGGCCTTGATCGGGCGCGAGGACTTCGTCGCCAGGGTCTGGGAATGGAAGGGCGAAAGTGGGAACACGATCACCCGCCAGCTCCGCCGTCTCGGCACCTCGCCGGACTGGGCGCGCGAGCGTTTCACCCTCGATGAGGGCCTCTCTGCGGCGGTGCGCAAGGTCTTCGTCCAGCTTTACCGGGAGGGGCTGATCTACCGCGATCAGCGGCTGGTCAACTGGGACACCAGGCTGCAGACGGCGGTGAGCGACCTCGAGGTCCAGCAGGTCGAGGTCAAGGGCCGGCTATGGCACTTCAAGTACCCCGTGGAAAGCCTTGAAAATACGTACATAATGATCGCCACGACCCGGCCGGAAACGATGCTGGGAGACAGCGGCGTCGCGGTCCATCCCGACGACGAGCGCTACCGTGCACTGGTCGGCAAACACGTGATCCTCCCCATCGTCGGGCGCCGCATTCCGATCGTTGCCGACGACTACGCCGACCCCGAAACCGGAACCGGCGCGGTCAAGATCACCCCCGCCCACGACTTCAACGACTTCGAGGTCGGCCGCCGCCACGGCCTGGCGGCCATCAACATCCTCGATTCCGAGGGCCGTCTCAACGACGCGGTTCCCGAGGGCTGGGGCGGCCTCGACCGCGAGGTCGCACGCGACCGCGTGGTGGCCGAAATGGAGCGGCTGAGGCTCCTTGACAAGGTCGAGGATCACGTCCATGCCGTGCCGCACGGCGACCGCTCCGGCACGGTGCTGGAACCGTGGCTGACGGACCAGTGGTACGTCGACGCTGCGACCCTGGCCCGGCCCGCCATCGAGGCGGTCGAACGCGGGACGACCCGGTTCGTGCCCAGGCACTGGGAAAACACCTATTTCGAATGGATGCGCAACATCCAGCCATGGTGCATTTCGCGCCAGTTGTGGTGGGGCCACCAGATCCCGGCGTGGTACGGCCCCGACGGCCATGTCTTCGTCGCCGAGACCGAGGACGAGGCCGCCGCCGAGGCCGCCACACATTACGGCAAGGCGACGGCGCTGGCACGCGACCCGGACGTGCTCGACACCTGGTTCTCGTCGGCGCTGTGGCCGTTCTCGACCCTCGGCTGGCCCGAGCAGACGCCGTACCTCAAACGCTATTACCCGACCGACGTGCTGGTCACCGGGTTCGATATCATCTTCTTCTGGGTCGCCCGCATGATGATGATGGGCCTGCATTTCATGGGCGACGTGCCGTTCCGCGACGTTTACATCCACGCCCTGGTGCGGGACGAGCGCGGCCAGAAGATGTCGAAGTCCAAGGGCAACATCATCGACCCGCTCGACCTCATCGATACCTACGGGGCTGATGCCCTGCGCTTCACCCTTGCCGCGCTGGCGGCCCAGGGACGGGACATCAAGCTGGCCGAGCCCCGGGTCGAGGGCTACCGCAACTTCGCCACCAAGCTGTGGAACGCGGCGCGCTTCGCCGAAATGAACGGCTGCGTCTGGGCGGAGGGATTCGATCCGTCCGCCAACACGCTGCAGGTCAACCGCTGGATCGTCACCGAACTGGCGGAACGGTCGGAACAGGTTGTCCGCGCGGTGGAGGAGTACAAGTTCAACGACGCCGCCGGCGCGCTCTACCATTTCACCTGGGGCACGTTCTGCGACTGGTACCTCGAATTCATCAAGCCGGTGCTGGCCGAAGGCGATAGCGCGGCCCAGGCCGAAACCCGTGCCACCTGCGCCTGGGTGCTGGGACAGACCCTGCACATGCTGCATCCGTTCATGCCCTTCATCACCGAGGAGCTGTGGGCGAACCTGACGACGGGGAAGGGCGGCCGGCTCATTTCCGCCGCATGGCCCGAGGTGCCCGCTGCCGCCCGCGACGCTGGCGCGCGCGACGAGATGGACTGGGTGGTGCGCCTGATTTCCGGGATTCGCGCCGTGCGGGCGGAGATGAACGTGCCCGCCGCGGCTAAGATTCCTCTCGTTGTGAAAGACGGAAGTGCGCGCACGAAAGAACGCCTGTCGAAGCATCGGACGGCGATCGAGCGGCTCGCCCGTATCGAAGGGGTGACCGAACTGTCCGGCCCCGTTCCCAAGGGCGCGGTCTCCAGCGTGCTCGACGAGGCGACACTGATCCTGCCGCTCACGGGGATCGTCGACCTCGAGGCGGAAAAGGTCCGGCTCGCGAGGGAGATCGCCAAGGCCGACAGCGAAATCGGCAAGATCGAGAAGAAGCTCGGCAATCCCGGCTTCCTCGCCAAGGCGCCCGAAGAGGTGGTGGAAGAGAACCGCGAGCGCATGGACGAATACGCCGCCCAGAAGCAGAAACTGTCCGAGGCCCTGGCGCGGCTGGCCGACGCCTGACCGCCCAGCGCGATCCCGCAAAAGCGCGAACACCGGAGTCTCAAAGTTGCGATTCATTCGCAAATTTTCGCCGCCTGTCACTTCGCCGTGACATCGGCCAAATCCGCGTGACAGGGGCGGCGGGCGGGAGTACCGTTTTCAACGGAACAACGGGTAAACCGGACCGATCGCCTGGGAGACGGAAGTAGCGCGGGCCATCGTTCCTGCGGTTTCACGTCCAACCACTTCGACATCCCCTGCCATCGGCCCGTGCCCCCTGGAAGCGCGAGCAATTCCGTTCGCGGGTCGTCAACTTGATGGGAGGCGAGCCTTGGTCGCATTCACCCTCAACGGCAAGTCGGTTTCGGTCGAAGCCGACGACAACACCCCGCTCCTGTGGGTGTTGCGGGATCATCTCAATCTCACCGGCACGAAATACGGCTGCGGCGCCGGCTTGTGCGGTGCCTGCACGGTGCACGTCAACGGCGCGGCGGTGAAGGCCTGCCAGACCGAGGCGGCCACCATCAAGGGTGCCAAGGTCGTCACCATCGAGGGCCTGTCGCCGAAATCGAACCACAAGCTGCAGAAGGCCTGGATCGCCGAGCAGGTGCCCCAGTGCGGCTACTGCCAGTCGGGGCAGATCATGAAGGCGGCGGAGCTGCTGGCCCGCAACCCGAAGCCGAACCGCGCCCAGATCGTCGCCCATATGGACGGCAACATCTGCCGCTGCGGCACCTACAACCGCATCATCGCCGCCATCCAACGCGCTTCGCAGGAGGCCTGATCATGACCGTTCTCCGCAAGATGGGTTCCGACAAGACCGGTCCCGAGATCTCCCGCCGCGGCTTCCTCGCCGGAAGCTCCGGCCTCACCTTCGCCGTCGTCTTCGCCGGCACCGGCGCCAGCCTCATGGGCCCGGCCCAGGCCTACGCCCAGCCCAGGGCGCTGTCGGCCTGGGTCGCCATCGGCGCCGACAACCGCATCGTCATCCAGACCCCCGCGGCCGAGATGGGGCAGGGCTCGATGACCGGCGTGCCACTGGCGCTGGCCGAGGAGCTCGATGCCGACTGGTCGAAGGTCACGCTCGACTTCGCACCGTCCGAGGCCGAGACCTACGGCTACAACGTGCGCGGATCGAAAAGCATGGCCATCGTCGGCTCGCGCGCGGTGCAGATGTACTACAACGACGTCCGCATCGCCGGCGCCCAGGTGCGCCGGGTGCTGCTCGACGCCGCCGCAGCGAAATGGAAGGTTCCGGTTTCCGAACTGAAGACCGAACCCAGCGTCGTTATCCATGGCCCCAGCGGGCGGCGGATGACCTACGGCCAGATCGCCGCTTTTGCCACGGCGCCGAAAGTTCTGCCGAAGATCGGCAAGGACGACCTCAAGAAGCCGGCCCAGTTCCGCCTCATCGGCAATACCAGGATGCAGCGCCGCGACATCCCGGCCAAGGTCAACGGCACCGCGCAGTTCGCCATGGACGTGCGCGTGCCGGGCATGGTCTACGCGACCACGGTGCATGCACCGACCGTCAACGCCACGCCCGTGAGCTGGAACGCCGACAAGGTCGCGGGGATGAAGGACATCCTCGGCACGGTCAAGCTGCCCAAGGGCGTCGCCATCGTCGGGCGTACCTTCGAGGCGGTGCGCGCGGCACGGGACCAGCTCGAGGTCAAGTGGAAGGCGGGCAAGTCCCGCACCTTCGACTCCGAGCCCGAGCTCGAGACCGCCTATGCCAAGGTGGCGATGGATCCGAAGGCCAAGACCTCGAAGGTCGCCGCACGCGGCGACGTGAAGAAGGCGCTGGCGGGTGGGGCCAAGAAGTTCCGCGCCGACTTCCGCGCCGACTTCGCCTATCACGCCCAGATGGAACCGCTCAACGCCGTCGTCCGGTTCAGCCCGGACGGCAAGAGCGTCGAGGTCTGGGACGGCACCCAGTCGCCCGACCGCTGCCGTGAAACCGTCGCCAAGGCCATCGGCTTCAAGGTCGAGCAGGTGACCCACCACCAGTGCTATCTCGGCGGCGGGTTCGGCCGGCGGTCGCTGGCCGATTACGCGGCCGAGGCGGCCCTCGTCGCCCGTGAGGCCATGCGCCCGGTCAAGCTGATCTGGACGCGCGAGGAGGACGTCGCCTACGGCATGTTCCGTCCGCAGAACTACCAGTGCATGGAAGCGGCGATGGATTCGTCGGGCAAGGTCGTGGCCTGGGAGCACTGCATCGTCGGCGACGGGCGCAACCTCGTCACCGGCGGCATGAAGATCCCGTACTACCAGATCGCCAACCAGCTCCAGGAGCTGCGCGGCACCTCCCACGGCCTGCGCCTCAAGCACTGGCGGGCGGTCGCCCATCCGTTCAACATCTTCGCCATCGAAAGCTTCGTCGACGAGATGGCGGCGGCGGAGGGCATGGACCCGATCGAGTTCCGTCTCAAGCGGATGTCGCCGACACCCAAGCTCGCCAAGACCTTCGAGATGGTGCGCGAGATGTCGGAGTGGAGCAAGAAGCGGCCCGAGGGTCGCGCGCTCGGCGTGTCGCTCAGTGAACGCTCGGGATCGCTCGGCGCCGGCGTCGCCGAAATCTCCCTCGACAAGTCGACCGGCAAGATCAAGGTCCACAAGACCTGGATGGCAGTGGACGGCGGCACCATCGTGCTGCCCGACGGCGCCAGGGCGAACATCGAGAGCGGCATCAACTGGGGCATTTCCTCGATGCTGCAGGAGCGCGTGACGATCAAGAAGGGGGTTGTGGAGCAATCCAACTTCCATGACTACAACGTCATGCGCATGTCCGACGTGCCCGAGGAGATCCATATCGAGTTCGTCAAGAGCACCGGCAAGCCCACCGGGCTCGGCGAGATCGGCAATCCATGGCTCGGTGCGGCCATCGCCAACGCGGTCTTTTCCATGACCGGAAAGCGTCTGAGGCATGTTCCATTCACCCCCGAACGGGTGCTCGCCGCGCTCAAGGCCTGAACCAACGCCTCAAAAGTCGTCGTCCTCGGGCCGCGGGGGTCACCTCGCGGCCCATTTTCTTGCCCGTAACGGGGTTTCCAATGGGGTTAATCGTGCCGCAAGGACGCTTTGCGCGGCGATGCAGCGGCGGGTATTCTGCCCCCAGGTCGCATTCCGGCCCGCCTGCGCGGCCGAAGGCCCGCAAAAGCCCAGCCAGAGGAGCCATCCATGCCCGAGGATGCCGGCAAGAACCGCCGCTTCGACAAGGCGAAACTGCCTTCGCGCCACACCACCGTCGGCGCCGAACACGCGCCCCATCGGTCCTATTACTACGCCATGGGGCTCACCGAGGAGGAGATCGACCGGCCCTTCGTCGGCGTCGCGACGTGCTGGAACGAGGCGGCACCGTGCAACATCGCGCTGTCGCGCCAGGCCCAATCGGCCAAGAAGGGCGTCCGCCACAGCGGCGGAACGGCGCGGGAATTCACCACCATCACCGTCACCGACGGCATCGCCATGGGCCACGAGGGCATGAAATCGTCGCTGGTGTCGCGCGAGGTCATCGCCGATTCGGTCGAGCTCACCATGCGCGGGCACTGCTACGACGCCCTCGTCGGCCTCGCCGGCTGCGACAAGTCGCTGCCCGGCATGATGATGGCGATGCTGCGCCTCAACGTGCCGAGCGTATTCATGTACGGTGGCACCATCCTGCCCGGCAAGTTCAAAGGCAAGGACGTGACCGTGGTCGACGTGTTCGAGGCCGTCGGCCAGCATGCGGCGGGCAACATGAGCGACGAGGACCTGCACGAGCTCGAATGCGTGGCCTGCCCGTCGGCGGGCTCCTGCGGCGGCCAGTTCACCGCCAACACCATGGCCTGCGTGTCGGAAGCCATCGGCCTGGCGCTGCCCGGCTCCGCCGGCGCACCGGCACCGTACGAAAGCCGCGACGCCTATGCCGAAGCCTCCGGCAAGGCGGTGATGGACCTCCTGGAGAAGCGCATCCGCCCGCGCGACATCGTCACCCTCGCGGCGCTGCGCAATGCCGCCAAGGTGGTCGCGGCCACCGGCGGCTCGACCAACGCCGCGCTGCACCTGCCGGCGCTCGCGCACGAGGCAGGACTCACCTTCGACCTCGACGACGTGGCGAAAATTTTCAAGGAAACCCCTTACATCGCCGACCTGAAGCCGAGCGGGCGCTACGTCGCCAAGGACCTGTTCGACGTCGGCGGCGTGCCCGTGGTGATCAAGACCCTGCTCGACGCCGGCCTTCTCGACGGCTCGTGCCTGACCGTGACCGGCAGGACGCTGGCCGAGAACCACGCCGCCATCGTCTTCCCCAAGGACCAGGACGTGGTCCGCCCGGCGACCAGCCCGATCACGCCCACCGGCGGCGTGGTCGGCCTCAAGGGCTCGCTCGCGCCCGACGGCGCCATCGTCAAGGTCGCAGCCATGAAGAAGCTCGACTTCACTGGCCGGGCGCGCTGCTTCGACTGCGAGGAGGACGCCTTCGCCGCCGTGGTCGAGGGCCGCATCCAGCCGGGCGACGTCATCGTCATCCGCTACGAGGGCCCCAGGGGCGGCCCCGGCATGCGCGAAATGCTGTCCACCACCGCGGCGCTCTACGGCCGCGGCATGGGCGATCAGGTGGCGCTGATCACCGACGGGCGGTTCTCCGGCGCGACGCGCGGCTTCTGTATCGGCCATGTCGGGCCGGAAGCGGCGGTCGGCGGCCCCATCGGCCTGCTGCGCGACGGCGACACCATCCGCATCGACGCGGCGAAGGGCACGCTGGATGTGGACCTGTCCGCAGCGGAGCTGGAAGCGCGGCGTAAGGCGTGGACGCCGCGCAAGAACAACTACCAGTCCGGCGTGCTGTGGAAATACGCCCAGCTCGTCGGTCCGGCCCACAAGGGCGCTGTGACGCACCCCGGCGCTGAGGCGGAGACGCATATGTACGCTGATATTTAGCGGGCCTGCGCCACAACCTTTAGATTCGTCATCGTCCTCCCCCGACTTGATCAGGGGATCATCCGGGCGATCCACCACATGGATGCCCCGCATGCGCGGGGCATGACGATCTAAAATTAGGGCGATACGCTCTATGCGCGATCACTTCGCCGCAATCGCGGTCGCGATCTTGCGCACCCGGGCGGCGTTTGTGCCCGCCTCGCGCACCCCGACCCGCGAGGTCGAGCGGATGTCCACCTTCGACCCCGTGCCCCCGGGCGCCGCGGCGACGCGGACCACGACATCGTCCTTGAAGCCGAACCAGAAGGTGGTGGCCGTCGCCTCAATCCGTCCCGCGGATTTGTCCGCCGCGATGATCCGGAGACCGGTGCCCTTGACCGCCGCAAGCGCCTTATCGAACGCCGCCTCGGACGGCAGCGGCAGCATCACCGGCTTGATGTCCGGGTAGTTCTTGGCCTGGAGCGCTGCCTTGTCGGGGCTGTAGTCGGTGCTGTTGCGCGCCTTGTCTGCCGTGCGCACCGGGAGCATGGCGACGAAGGCGGGCGGATTCGTCATGTCGGTGGTGATGTCCGCAAGACGCGGGCTGGCCCGAAGCGCCATGCGCGTCTTGTAGGGGATCCAGGCCACCGCCGCGCCGAGCACCAGACCGACGAGCGCAAGGACCAGCGCGATGCGCGCCCCCTTCCACGACAGGGCTGCGCCGACCAGCGAAATGACCGCCGCCGTGGCGCCGACATACACGATCCATTCGAGGGCCGAAAATCCCTCGCGGTAGGTCCAAAACCCGAACCGGTTGCCGAGGCCGGAGCCCGCCGCAAGCACCGCTGCGACAAGGCCGAGCAGGAATCCCCCGACCGCAACCTTTCCACCGAAACCCAAACCCGATCTGCCGGCCATGACCGCCTCCCTGAAAGTGGCTGCCGCCCGATCCTCTGGCGTGTGGGATGGATGGTGACCCAAAGCGGTGCGCCAGTCCAGCAGCACCGATTCGGCGGGTCCGCCTATGCCTTTCGGCGTGGCCCGCGGACTTTCAGGAATTTTCGCCGGGGGGAATGATGGTCACCTCGGGTTGCGGTACGGCGCGCGGATCGAGGTCCACCGCCGCCGGGGTCGCGGGTGCCATGGGAACGAAGCCGGAGCGCTCCGTCTCGGGCACCGGGGCGGCCTCCAGCGCCCGCCACACGGCGAAGCTGCCGAGGCCGCCCGCGGCGAGGCCGATCACCATGAACAGGCCGTCGGCGCCGATCACGCTCATGGCGTTGGTGGCGAAGATCGGCCCGAGCGTCGCCCCGGTGCCCGAAGCGAAGATCAGGCCGGCGCTCATGGTCACGGCCTCGCCCGGCGCCACGACGTCGTTGGCGTGGGCCACCGACAGGGGATAGAGCACAAAGGCGATCCCGCCGTAGAGCATGACGGCGCCGATGGCGGGTCCGGCGCCGAAGCGCGTGACGATCATCATCACCGCCGCGGCACCGACGACGGCATAGGCGACGGCGGCGATCATGCGCCGGCGGTCGACACGGTCCGACAGGCGCCCGATGGGAATCTGCAGCGCCAGCCCCGCCATCACACCGAGACCCATGAACAGGGCGATGTCCGGAGTATCGAGTCCGCGGGCGCGGGCGAACAGCGGCCCCGCCGCGATGAAGGCGGTGCCGATAAAGCCGGCGGCGAAGCAGCCGACGGTGCCGAGCGGCGACAGCCGCCACAGGCGGCGAAGGGAGGGGAGGTGCGGCGCCGGACGCTCCGGCTCGCCGATGCGCGTCGCCGCGACCGGCAGCAACGCGACAGTGAACAGGATGGCCGCGATGGAAAAGAGCTCGAAGCCGGACGGCTCCCCCGCCAGCAGCAGGAACTGGCCGCCGCCGAATCCGAGGTAGTTGACCATCATGTAGGAGCCGAGGATGCCGCCGCGCATCTCCGATGGCGTGCGGTGGTTGAGCCAGCTTTCGAGGATCATCGCGCAGCCGGCGAGGGCAACCCCCGTCGCCGCGCGGAACAGGAGCCAGGCCAGCGGATGGATCAACAACGGGTGGGCCAGCGTCGCCGCCGCCGCTACTGTCGCGAGGATGGCGAACAGGCGGATATGGCCGACCCGGTGGATGAGCCTGGGTATGACGAAGGGGCCGACGAGGAACCCGACCGCATGCGCCGACATGACCAGGCCGGTACTGGCCAGCGCGAAGCCTTCGCTCCCCATCCTGAGGACAAGCAGGGAATTGATCAGCCCGCTCGCCATCATCAGCAGGCCGAACCCGAGGAACAGCGCGGTGAGCTGGCGGAGATGGCGGTTCATGGCGGAGCCGCGCCGCGGGTCACGGCGTCAGGGTGCACCAGATCGGCGTGTGATCGGATGCCTTGGGCTTGCCGCGCGGGGCCGTGTCGATGTCGCAGGCCTCCAGCATGTCGGTCGCCTGCGGGCTGAGCAGCAGGTGGTCGATACGCAGGCCGAAACCCTTCTGCCAGGCGCCGCCCTGGTAGTCCCAGAAGGTGTAGCGCCCGATCTCCCGGTGCAGCGTCCGGTAGGCCTCGGTATAGCCGAGGTTGAGGATGGAACGGAACCTGCGCCGCACCTCCATGCGGAACAGGGCATCCTCACGCCACCCGTCGGGGTCGTAGACGTCGCCGTCCTCGGGGATGACGTTGAAGTCGCCGGCCAGCACCACCGATTCCTCCAGCGCCAGCAGCTCCGCCGCATGGTCGCGCAGGCGGTCCATCCAGCCGAGCTTGTAGGTGAACTTCTCGCTGTCGGCCGGATTGCCGTTGGGCAGGTAGATCGACGCGACGCGCACCATGCGCCCGCCGATATCCACCGCCACCTCGAGGTAGCGGGCCTGCTCGTCACCGTCCATGCCGGGAAGGTCTTCCCGAACGTCCTCGAGATTGCCGCGGGCCAGGATGGCGACGCCGTTGTACGTTTTTTGGCCGTGCACTGCGACCGAGTAGCCCGCGTCCTCGATCTCCAGGCGCGGAAAGGCGTCGCTCACGCATTTGATTTCCTGCAGGCAGACGATGTCGGGCTCCGCCGCCCGCAGCCAGTCGAGAACGTTGGGCAGGCGCGCCTTGACCGAATTGACGTTCCAGGTGGCGATCTTGGCCAACGGCACTCCTTCAGGGATCCGGGGGCCGTCTCCAAAAACGGAAAGGCCCGCAGATGCGGGCCTCGACCCTAGAGCATATTTCCCTGGAATTGAACCAGCGCCGTTTGCCGAGCGGCGTGGCGATCCGCGCGGAGGACGGCGCCGCGCGATGTGCGACATCGGGCAAGCCGTTCGACAAAGCGGGCGCCCGCCGCTCGCAAACCCGGAGGGGCGGGCGCCTTCGCGCCAAATCCGTCGGGCACCGGCTCGGCCGTAGCCCCACTACGCCCGTCGCCGGACCCCTCGACCTTGTCCCGAAGGCGCTCCGGCGGAGCGATTCAATTCCAGGGAAATATGCTCTGGCAGGGGGAGGGAGCGCCGTCAGCCCACCGCGAACGAATTCCCGCAGCCGCAGGATGAGGTTGCGTTGGGATTGCGCACGACGAAGGAGGAGCCGGTCATCTCCTCGACGTAGTCGACCTCGGCCCCGCCGAGGAGCCCGAGGGATACCTCATCCACCAGCAGGGTCACGCCGTCACGCCCATAGGCGTTGTCGTCGGGGCGTTTCTCGTCGTCGAAGGAGAATCCGTAGGAATAGCCGGAGCAGCCGCCGCCCGAAACCGCGAGCCGCAGCATCATGTCCCTGTGTTCCGGCATGGCCTGGAGCTCCCGGATGCGCTGGGCGGCGCGCTCGGTCATGGTGATGGCGGGCAGGGTGGCGTTTTCGCTCATAACAATCCTTCCGGGCGTGTGGTCCGGGGCGTCGGGCAGCACGTCGAATCCGGCCCCGGACCTTATCCTATCTGGGAATGATTTGCATTTTGTCAAACCCCGGGTTGGCGGGGACCGGCGCCGGCGCCCGGAAATCCGGGCCTAATCGGCAATTGCACGGGGTATTCCTGCGTGGGAGAGTCCCGCCGGGAGTACGAAAAACAATGGCGTCGAACGTATCCAGCTCACAAAGGCAGTACGGGCCACGGCTGGCGCCCTATGCCTGCGATCCGGCCAAAAGCCGGGGGCGCCTTTACCCCGAAACCGAATCCCCGCCGCGGTCGTGCTACCAGAGGGACCGCGACCGGGTCATCCATTCCGCCGCCTTCCGCCGCCTCAAGCACAAGACCCAGGTCTTCGTCTATCACGAGGGCGATCACTACCGGACACGCCTGACGCATTCCATCGAGGTCAGCCAGATCGCGCGCTCGATCTCGCGTGCGCTCGGCCTCAACGAGGACCTGGCCGAGGCCCTGGCGCTGGGCCACGACCTCGGCCATACGCCGTTCGGCCATTGCGGCGAGGACGCGCTCGACGCCGCCATGCGCGATTACGGCGGCTTCGATCACAACGCCCAGACGCTGCGCATTCTCACGCACCTCGAGCACCGCTACGCCGCCTTCGACGGCCTCAACCTGACGTGGGAGACCCTGGAAGGGGTGGTCAAGCACAATGGACCGCTCATTCGCATGGATGAGGGCGCGCGCGGGACGATCCCCGAGGCCATCCTCGAGTTCGATGCGGAGTATCCCCTGGACCTTTCGACCTGGGCCTCGGCCGAGGCGCAGGTCGCGTCGCTGTCGGACGACATCGCCTACAACAATCACGATATCGACGACGGCCTCCGGGCCGGGCTGTTCGAGATCGAGGACCTGACCCCGGTGCCGCTTGCCGGGCCGGTCTTCGCCGCCGTCGCCGAGCGCTACCCCGGGCTCGACCGTAGCCGCAGCATCCACGAATCCGTGCGCCGGCTGATCAACGCCATGGTGTCGGACCTGCTGGCCGAATCCCGCACCCGGATCGAGGCGTCCGGGGCCCGCAGCCCCGACGAGATCCGCCACCGGAATCAGCCGGTCATTGCTTTTTCCGCCGCAATGACCGAAAACGACCGCGCGCTCAAGCGGTTCCTGTTCACCCGCATGTACCGCCACGACCGCGTCAAGGCGATGACCGAAGTCGGGCGGCGGGTGGTGCGGGACCTGTTCGACCTGTACTTGCCGCATCCCGAGCGGCTGCCCGAGGAATGGCGCGACGAAGCCGCGGGGCGGAGCAAGCGCGAGACCGCCCGCCTCGTGTGCGACTACATCGCCGGGATGACGGACCGGTATGCGCTCGACGAACACAGCCGCCTGATCGGCGGAATCGAAATTGCGTAACAGAGAAAAATGAATTTATTCAGAGACTTTCAGTACGAAATTATCAAGGTAATTGAAGACCTGGAGCAGGAGGGCCTGCTGCCCCGGGGGCTCGACACCGCGCGGGTCGCCTGCGAGCCGCCGCGCGAAGCCGCCTACGGCGACGTGACCACCAACGTGGCCATGGTCCTGGCCAAGCCCGCCCAGCGGAACCCGCGGGAACTGGCGGCGCTGGTGGCCGAGCGCCTTGGCATCCATCACGCCGTCGAAAAGGCGATCGTCGCCGGGCCGGGGTTCATCAACCTGACGCTGGCGCGCACGTTCTGGCACGGGCGCCTGCGCGACGTTGTTGAGGCGGGCACCGCCTATGGCGATTCGACCGTCGGCGCCGGACGCGAGGTCAATGTCGAATACGTTTCGGCCAATCCCACGGGCCCGATGCACGTCGGCCATGCCCGCGGCGCCGTGGTCGGCGACGTGCTGGCGGCACTGCTGGCCAAGGCGGGCTTCGACGTCACCAAGGAGTACTACGTCAACGACGCCGGCGCCCAGGTGGACGTGCTCGCGCGCTCGCTCCATCTACGCTACCGCGAGGCCCTGGGCGAGACTATCGGCGCCGTTCCCGAGGGCCTCTACCCGGGCGAATACCTGAAGGAGGCGGGGCACGCGCTCGCCCGGCGCGACGGCGAAAAATGGCTCGGCGAGCCGGAGGACGTCTGGCTCGCGCCCCTGCGCGCCTTTGCCATAGACGCGATGATGACGATGATCTGCGACGACCTCGCCGCGCTTGGTGTCGTTCACGACGTCTTCTCGTCGGAGCGCGCGCTGGTCGAATCGGGACGCGTCGACGAAGCCTTCCGGTTGCTGGAGGACAGGGGCCTGATCTACACCGGCGTCCTCGACCCGCCCAAGGGGATGACGCCCGAGGACTGGGAGCCGCGCCCGCAGACCCTGTTCCGGTCCACCGAATTCGGCGACGACGTCGATCGGCCGCTGCGGAAATCCGATGGGACCTGGACGTATTTCGCCTCCGACGCGGCGTATCATCTCGACAAGTTCCGGCGCGGCTTCGCCATCATGATCGACGTCTGGGGCGCCGATCACGGCGGCTACGTGAAGCGCGTCGCCGCCGCCGTCAACGCCCTGACCGAGGGAAAGGGCGCGCTCGACGTCAAGCTGTGCCAGCTCGTATCGCTCCTCGATGCGGGCGAGCCGGTGAAGATGTCTAAGCGCGCAGGCACCTTCGTCACCCTGAAGGAGGTGGTCGATGAAGTCGGCAAGGACGTGGTGCGTTTCATCATGCTGACGCGCTCCAACGACGCGACCCTAGACTTCGACCTCAGGAAGGCGGTGGAGCAGACCCGAGACAATCCGGTATTCTATGTCCAGTACGCGCACGCCCGGGCATGCTCGGTCTTCCGCAACGCCGCGACGGAGATGCCGAACATCGCCACCGACGACAGCAGCCTGCTTAACGTTTCCCTCGACTCCTTGACCGCCGTGGAGGAGATTGATTTGATCCGGCTGATGGCAGGCTGGCCCCGGATCGTGGAAGGCGCCGCGGAAGCCCATGAGCCGCACCGCATTGCCTATTATCTGCAGGAGCTGGCGGCGGCGTTCCATGGGTTGTGGAACAAGGGCAACGCCGATTCCGATGCCCGGTTCCTCGTTGCCGACGAAGCCAGGGCCGCGGCGCGTCTCGCGCTGGTTCGCGGCCTGCAACTGGTGATCGCTTCGGGGCTCCAGGTGCTCGGTGTCAAACCGGTTGAGGAGATGCATTGATGCCATCCGATCATGGACAGTACGAGCCACGACTCACGGCTCCGACGTTCGACGACGACGACCTCGACCTCGATCCGAGGATACGCCGCCGTCCACGGCGCAACCGCTGGCTCGCGGCCGTCGTCGCGCTGGCGGCACTGACCGGGTTCGCCGGCATCGCGTGGTATGCCACCAACAAGGGCCGGCAGAATCCCGGCGCGGTTGCCCCCCTCATCACCGCCGAACGTGATCCGGTCAAGGAACGTCCGGTGGAGCCGGGCGGCATGGACGTCCCCAACCGCAATCTCCAGGTCTTCAATCGCATGAACCCGGATGCCCAGCCACAGCGGGTCGAGCGCCTGCTACCGCCGGCGGAAGACCCCGTCGCCCGGCCGGCGCCGGAACCGGAAGTCGTCCCCCCCGCGGGTCCCCTGGTGCCCAATCCGCCGCCGTTGCAGTCGCGCGAGGAGCCCGCGACGCCCGCCGCACCCAAGGCGGACAAGACGGCGAAGGCGCCTCAACCGCCGCCCGTGCCTCCGACGACGTCCGCCGAAGTCACCAAGGTGCCCACGCCGGCAAAGGAAACCCCCGCGCCCGCCGCGGCCCCGAAGACCCCATCGTCGGCCGCGGCCGAATCGAAACAGAGCGCCGCCATCGCGCCCGGCGCCTGGCGCGTCCAGCTCGGCGCCGCCCGCGACGAGGCCCGGGCCAGGGCGGCGGCCCAGCGCGTCCAGAAGGCCAACAGCGACCTACTTGGCGCCCTGTCGACGGACATCGTGCGCGCCGACCTCGGCGCCAAGGGTATCTTCTACCGCATGCGGATGGGACCGCTCGCCGACCGCGCCGCCGCCGATGACCTGTGCCGCAAGCTCAAGGCGCGCAAGGTCGGTTGTCTCGTCGTCAAGCCCTGAGTCCCACGTGCCCAGAGCCCTCATAGTCGGCATCGCGGGGACGCGGGTCGGCGCCAACGAATTCACTTTCATCAGGGAAGCCGATCCGCTCGGTTTCATCCTGTTCGCCCGCAACGTCGCCGCACGCGAACAGGTCATCGCCCTGGTCGAGGAACTGCGCGGCGCGGTCGGCCGCGCCGATGCCCCGGTCCTGATCGACCAGGAAGGGGGCCGGGTGGCGCGGCTGAGGCCGCCGCAATGGCGCGCAGCCCCCGCCGCGGCCGCGTTCGGCGCGCTGGCGCGCCTCAACCGCAACCACGGCCTGCGCGCCGCGACCCTGAATGCGCAGTTGATCGGCGCCGAGTTGGCGGCGCTTGGCATCACCGTTGATTGCGCCCCGGTCGCCGACGTTCCGGTCGCCGAGGCCGACCCGATCATCGGCGACCGTGCCTTCGACACCGCGCCGGAAGCTGTCGCCGCGCTTGCCGGCGCGTTCTGCGACGGCCTCGATGCGGCGGGTGTCCTGCCGGTGATCAAGCACATCCCCGGCCACGGCCGCGCCACGGCGGACAGTCACAAGGACCTGCCGCGCGTCACCGCATCGCGCGCCGACCTGTCGGCGCAGGATTTCGTCCCGTTCCGGGCGCTGGCTCGCCGCACCGGCCCGCAGCCGTGGGCGATGACCGCCCATGTCGTCTACGAATGCTGCGACAAGGATGCGCCGGCGACGCTGTCGCACACCGTGATCACCGACGTTATCCGCGGCGACATCGGCTTCGACGGCGTGATCATCTCCGACGACCTGTCGATGGATGCCTTGACCGGCCCCTATGACGCGCGCGCCGGCCATGCGCTCTCCGCCGGCTGCGACCTCGTGCTCCACTGCAACGGCAGGATCGAGGAAATGACGGGGGTGGCCGCCGGCTGCGGACCGGTCGGGGCGGAGACGGTGCTCAGGCTCGAGCGCTCCCTCGGCGCGCTCCGGCCCTCGGCGGCCTTTGACGTGGCGGCAGGAGTGGCGGAACTCGACGCGCTGATGGCGACGGTCCGGGGAGCGGCGTGATGATGTCCGATCTCGGCCAGATGGCGATGGTCGCTTCGGTGTGGGTCATTCCGGTGATCCTCGCCATCACCCTGCACGAAGCCGCTCACGGCTACGCCGCGCTCCGCTTCGGCGACGACACCGCGCTCCGCGCCGGGCGGGTCAGCATGAACCCGCTGCGCCATGTCGACCCGTTCGGCACGATCCTGCTGCCGGCGCTGCTGCTCCTGGTCCGCGCGCCGTTCCTGTTCGGCTACGCCAAGCCGGTACCGGTCGATTTTTCACGCCTCAACCACCCGCGCCGCGACATGGTCTGGGTCGCGGCGGCTGGACCGGGCATGAACATATTTCTTGCCGTGATTTCGGCGCTGCTCCTGCATGCCACTGTCTACGCCCCCGGATGGGCCGCAGAATGGCTCATCCTGAATCTCAATAATTCACTATTAATCAACGTTGTATTGGCTATTTTTAATATGATACCTTTGCCACCCCTCGACGGCGGCCGGGTCGCCGTCGGTGTGCTGCCGGACGCGATTGCCTTCCCGCTGGCGCGGCTGGAGCGGTACGGCCTCGTGATCCTGATCGGGGCGCTGTTCCTGCTGCCGTTCCTCGGTGCCCAGGTCGGGCTCGACCTCAATATTTTTCACTGGATCATCGGCGTCCCGGCCGGCGCCCTGATCGAACTCATCGCAACCCTCACCGGACACGGTTAATATACCGCCCATGACGGATTTCGACGGCCCCAACGACGGCACTTACGACGGTATCGAACCGGCCGCGATCGTCGGCATCGAGGGTCAGTTGCTGCTCGATCTCGACGGCTTCGAAGGGCCGATCGACCTGCTGCTGTCGCTGGCGCGGGCGCAGAAGGTGGACCTGACCAAGATCTCAATCCTCGCTCTCGCCGACCAGTATCTGGCGTTCATCACCGCTGCCCAGCGCATCAGCCTGGAGATCGCCGCCGACTACCTCGTCATGGCGGCCTGGCTGGCCTACCTGAAGTCCCGCTTGCTGCTGCCCGAGGACGAGGAGGGGGAGCAGCCGAGCGGCGCCCAGATGGCCGAGGCGCTGGCGTTTCAGCTACGGCGTCTCGAATCGATGCAGGAGGCGGGGGTACGCCTGTTCGCCCGGCCGCTCCTCGGCCGCGACGTGTTCCGCAACGGCACGCCCCAGGGTACCGAGGTTATCAAGGAGGCGGTGTTCGAACCGAGCCTGTACGAGTTGCTCCGGGCCTACGGCCAGATCCAGTCGCGCGGCACCGATTCGACCCTGCACATTGCCGCGCAGGAACTCTATTCGGTGGAAGAGGCGGTCGCACGCCTGCGCCGCCTGCTCGGCCGGATACCCGACTGGCAGAGTCTCGTGGCCTTCCTTCCCGAAGGGCTCAAGGATGGCATCCTCAAGCGCTCCGCCGTGGCCTCCACCTTCGTCGCGACCCTGGAGCTGGTGCGCCAGGGCCAGGCCGAGGTCCGCCAGGAAGGTCCCTTCCGTCCCATTTACGTGCGTTCCCGCAAGAGTGAGTGAGTGATTGACCCGATGAACGATACCGATTCACCCAAGGCTGAAGACAGCGACACCGGCGCCCAGCCGGCCGCCGTCGAACCGCATCACCTCCGACTGCTGGAAGCGATCCTGTTTTCGGCGGTGGAACCCCTGACCGAAGCGGAGATCGCCGAGCGCCTGCCCGACGGGGCGCCGGTTCCCGCCCTGCTTGCCGCGCTGGTGGAGTCCTACGCCAACCGCGGCATCACCCTGGTCAGCGCCGGCGGGCGCTGGTTCTTTCGCACCGCCGACGACCTAGTTGAGGAGCTGCGGGTCCACATGAAGGTGCCGCGGCGCCTGTCGCGCGCGGCGATGGAGACGCTCGCCATCGTCGCCTACCACCAGCCCGTCACCCGGGCCGAGATCGAGGAGATCCGCGGCGTCGGCCTGAGCCGGGGGACGCTTGACGCGTTGCTCGAAGCGGGCTGGATCGGCCCCAAGGGACGGCGGCGCACGGCCGGGCGTCCGGTGACCTGGGGCACCAGCAGCGGCTTCCTCGAAACCTTCGGGCTGGCCAGCATCGACGATCTGCCCGGGCTCGACGACCTGCGCGCCGCCGGCCTGCTCGACAAGCGGCCCGCCATCCAGATCACCGATATCCAGGGCGAGGAGAGTGAAGAAGACGAACCCCTCGCGGATGACGAGGAACTCCTCGACATGGACCTGCCCGACGACGACGCGGCAGACGAAAACGACACGGAGAGGGACTCCGAGCGGCAGCCCTGACGGAACACCCGTTTTCGGGGACGGAAAGGTCATTCCGGATCGGGATCCAAAAACCCATATAGAAATTATGGATTAATCTTGCGCGGCTCCGGCGCCCGGGCCATATTTGCTGCGAGACGGCGTTTTCGATTGCGGCAGGTGTGGCCGTCTGGTACATATCGGCAAATATGCAAATGCGATGCACTCTCATTCGCATAGGCCGAATAATCTCAAGGGAGCACACATCCATGCCGCACTTCGCGCACAGAACCTTGCCCGTCATATTCGCCGCTCCGTTGATGCTGGGGATCACCGCCACCGTCCTGCCAGCCCACGCGGAAGAGGTCGTAAACGTCTATTCGTCAAGACATTATCCCGTCGACAAGATCATCTACGGCAGCTTCGAGAAGGCCACGGGCATCCGTGTCAATATCGTTTCCGGTAACGTCAACGCCCTGTTCGAGAGACTCAAGCGCGAGGGAAGCAACTCCCCGGCTGACGTGCTGATCACCGTGGATGCCGGCAATCTCGGCCGCGCCCAAGCCGCCGGACTGTTCCAGCCGATGAAATCGGACGTGGTGGCAAAGGCGGTTCCGGCCCATCTGCGTGAGCCGAGCGGCCTGTGGACCGGGCTGACCCTTCGCGCCCGCGTCGTCATGTACGCCAAGGACCGGGTCAAGCCGTCGCAACTGTCGACCTACGAAGCGCTGGCCGATGCCAAGTGGAAGGGCAAGATCCTGGTGCGGTCGTCAAACCATATCTACAACCAGTCGCTCGTCGCGTCGCTGATCGCCGCTCACAGCGAGGCCGAGACGAATAAATGGGCGAAGGGCATCGTCGCCAATCTCGCGCGCAAGCCCAAGGGCGGCGACCGCGACCAGATCAAGGCCGTCGTGGCGGGCGAGGGCGACATCGCCATCTCCAACACGTACTATCTCGGCCTCCTGTCCTCCTCCAAGAGCGAGGCGGACCGGGCTGTCGCCCAGAAGGTCGGGGTGTTTTTCCCCAACCAGGACGGGCGCGGCACCCATGTCAATGTCTCCGGGGCGGGACTGACCAAACACGCACCCCACAAGGCCAACGGCACCAAGCTGATCGAGCACCTCGTCAGCAAGGAGGTGCAGGAACTCGTCGCCAAGCACAACTACGAGTACCCCGTCCGTGAGGATGTCCAGTGGGCGCCGATCGTCGCCTCCTGGGGCAAGTTCAAGATGGACAAGCTCAACGTCGCCGAAATCGGTGCAAAAAACCCCGCAGCGGTGCGACTTCTTGATAAAGTGGGCTGGCGCTGATGGGCTGAACTTCATGGGAGACTGATCGCTGATCACCCAGCCGTTCCCTCTCGGAACACCCCAACGGGCCGCGGACCGCCATAAACGGCGTTCGCGGCCCGATGCTTGGGCCCTGTTCGCCGTTACGGTCGCCGCGGTGGTCGCCATCCCCGTGGTGGTCGTACTCGCGCACGTCTTCGTCCCGACCGGGGACATCTGGCGCCATCTCGCCTCGACCGTGCTGCCCGCCTATGTCGCCAATTCGATCTGGCTGATGCTGGGGGTCGGAACGGGGACCCTGGTCATCGGCGTCGGCACGGCCTGGCTCGTCACCATGTGCCGCTTCCCCGGACGCCGCCTGTTTGAATGGGCCCTGCTGCTGCCGATGGCGGTACCTGCCTACGTCATCGCCTATACCTACACCGGCCTTCTCGACTACGCCGGGCCGGTCCAGGAGTCCCTCCGCGCGCTGACCGGCTGGGGCCGCAACGATTACTGGTTCCCCGAAGTCCGCAGCCTCGGCGGCGCCATCGCCATGCTGACCCTGGTGCTGTACCCCTACGTCTATCTTCTGTCGCGCGCCGCGTTCCTGGAGCAGTCGGTCTGCGTGTTCGAGGTCGCCCGCACGCTGGGCCGCTCGCCGATGCGAAGTTTCCTCTCCATTGCCCTGCCACTGGCGCGCCCGGCCATCGCCACCGGAGTCGCGCTCGCCCTGATGGAGACCCTCAACGACTTCGGCACGGTGCAGTATTTCGCCGTCGATACCTTCACGACCGGCATCTTCCGCACCTGGTACGGGCTGGGGGAGGCGGCGGCGGCGGCGCAGCTTGCGGCCGTGCTGATGCTGTTCATCTTCGCCCTGGTGCTGGTAGAACGACTGTCGCGGGGCGGCGGCCGCGTGCATCACACCAGCCCCCGCTACCGGCAACTGCCGGGCTACCGGCTGGCCGGCGGACGCCGGGGGCTTGCCTTCCTTGCCTGCGCCGCGCCGGTCACCCTCGGCTTTCTCATTCCCGGCGGCATGCTCGCCTACTGGGCCGGGCTGACCGCGCCCGAGATGGTGGATGCCGATTTTTTGGCACTGGCGCTCAATTCGTTCATTCTCGCCGCCCTGGCGGCGGCGCTGGCGGTGGCCATCGCGGTGACCATCGCCTACGGCCAGCGGACGCATCCGACGCGCCTGACCATCGGCGCCGCCCGCGTCGCGGCGATGGGCTACGCGGTGCCCGGTGCCGTGATCGCGGTCGGCGTGCTCATTCCCTTTGCCTGGGCCGACGGCGTGATCAACGACGCCGCCCGGCGGCTGGGGAGCGCGGAGCCGGGCCTGATCCTCTCCGGCACCATCGCCGCGGTGACCTTCGCCTATATCGTCCGCTTCCTCGCGGTCTCGCTGAACACGGTCGAGGCGTCGCTGGCCAAGATCACGCCGCACATGGACGATGCCGCCCGCACCCTGGGGCTCCGTCCCGGCCAGACCCTGTTCCGGGTGCACCTGCCGATCATGGGCGGCAGCCTGCTGACGGCCGGGCTCCTGGTGTTCGTCGACGTCATGAAGGAACTGCCGGCGACCCTGATCCTGCGCCCCTTCAACTTTGACACTTTGGCCATTCGGACCTATCAGTTGGCCTCGGATGAGCGCCTTGCCGATTCATCGAGCGCGGCACTTGCCATCGTTCTCGTCGGGATCGTCCCGGTGATCCTCCTCAGCCTCGCCATCGCGCGGTCGAGGCCGGGAACGGCGGCCGGCAGGGAGGACGAACGGCCGTGAACGGCGACAACGTTCTCGAATTCGAGTACGTCCACCACGCCTTCGAGGACGGCGTGATGGTGCTGCACGATATCAATCTCGCGATCCGTCCGGGGGAGATCTTCTGCCTGCTCGGCCCCTCGGGCTGCGGCAAGACGACGACGCTCCGGCTGGCGGCGGGGCTCGAGGAATGCCGGTACGGCCGCGTGCTGATCAACGGCAAAGTCGTGTCCGATGGCCGCGTTCACGTGCCCCCGGAAAAGCGCGGCGTCGGCCTCGTGTTCCAGGACACGGCCCTGTTCCCGCACCTTACCGTCGCCGGTAATGTCGGCTTCGGCCTGTCCGCGCTGGGCGAGGAGGCGCGCCGGGCGCGCGTCGTCGAAATACTGCGGCAGGTCGGCATGGACGGCTACGCCGACGCCTATCCCCATGTGCTGTCGGGCGGGCAGCAGCAGCGCGTGGCGCTCGCCCGCGCGCTGGCGCCCGATCCCAAACTCGTGCTGCTGGATGAACCGTTCTCGGGACTGGACGCACAACTGCGCTCCATGATCCGCGAGGAGATGCTGGCCGTGCTGAAAAGCCAGGGCGCGACGGCGCTCGTCGTCACCCACGATCCGGAAGAGGCGATGTACGTCGCCGACCGTATCGCGATCATGAACCTCGGCCGCGTGGAGCAGGTGGGACGTCCGGGCGAGTTGTACTGCCATCCGGTCAACCCATTCGTTACCCGGTTCTTTTCGTCCACCAACCGGTTTTCCAGCCGCGTGACGGACGGCAAGGCGCGAACACCGTTCGGCCCGATCCCGGCGCCCGCGGGACTCGGCGAGGATTGCAAGGTCGAGGTGCTGATCCGGCCCGAGGCGCTGCGTATCGGTCCCGCCGGAAGTGCGCCGCGGCCCGGCGGAATCGGCGCGGTCGAGGCCCGCGTCGTCACCGCCCGGATGCTCCGGCGCGCCGTGTTCATGCACCTTTGCGTCGGCGACTTCGACGGCACCCATGTTCACTTTCATGCCCGGGATCCCGGGCACCACATGCCCGCCGAGGGCGAAATGGTGATGGTGACGCTGGATCCGGAACAGACCTTCGTGTTCAAGGCGCAGGAAACCTAGGCGCCGCGGTCGCTTGCACCCCCTCGCGTTGCTCCGCCCCCCGGTTTCTGTCATGATCACCGCAAGTCTCACGCCCGGGCGAGCCCGGGCCAAACCCCTTCGAGGACATCCGCATGAGCATCGGCGTTTGGCAGGTCATCCTTATCCTGGTCATCGTCCTCATCATATTCGGCGCCGGCAAGCTGCCGCGCGTCATGGGAGACGTCGCCAAGGGAATCAAGAACTTCAAGTCCGGCCTTGCCGATCCGGACAAGGACTCCGCGGGCACCGACGGCGACAAGAAGACCATCGACGACGCGGCCACCAAGCCCGATTCGGAAACGAAGAAGGGCTGACCGGCGCGGCGCCCCGCTTGGCCGACTGCCTCCGACCGTGTGAACGTCCATGCTAGACATCGGCTGGTCCGAAATGCTGCTGATCATCGTCGTGATGATCATCGTGATCGGACCCAAGGACCTGCCGCGCGCGCTCTATACCCTCGGCCAATGGGTCGGCAAGGTGCGCATGGTCGCGCGCCAGTTCCAGGATTCGATCGAGCAGATGGCGCATCAGAGCGGCATCGACGACGTACGCAAGGAAATCGAGGACGTCTCCAACTTCGACGTCGAGCGCGAGATGGAGAAGGCCGTCGACCCCAAGGGCGAGCTCGGCGAGGCCTTCAAGATCGAACCACCCGATTTCAATGCGCCGGCCGACGATAAGCCCCGTATCGAATCCGCACCGGCGGAGAAGAAAGACGCAGACAGGAAGGGCGATGCCGACCACCCCGCCGAAACGGAGAAGAAGGCGTGAGCGATCGTCCGCCCCCGGAAAACGAGCCCGATCCGCCCGACGACGGGCCCGATATCCACGACGATGGCCTGTCGGATTCGCGCATGCCGCTGATGGAACACCTGATCGAGCTGCGCAACCGGCTGGTGTATTCGGTCGCCGCGCTCTTCGTCGCCTTCCTCGCCTGCTACGCCTTCGCCGAGGATATCTTCGCCTTCCTGGTGCAGCCGCTGGCCGACGTCTACCAGGGGCAGACCGGGCGGCGCATGATCTTCACCGCACTCTACGAAACCTTCTTCACCTACGTGAAGGTGGCCTTCTTCGCCGGCGCCTTCCTGTCCTTCCCGATCGTCGCCAGCCAGCTCTGGATGTTCATCGCGCCGGGGCTCTACAAGAAAGAAAGGCGTGCCTTCCTGCCGTTCCTGGTAGCAACGCCGGTCCTGTTCTTCCTCGGCGGCGCGCTGGTCTACTACATCATCTTTCCGCTTGCCTGGCAGTTCTTCGTCAGCTTCGAGACCACCGGTACGGCGGGCGGGCTGCCGATCCAGCTCGAGGCGAGGGTAGGGGAATACCTCTCCCTCGTCATGAAGCTGATCTTCGCGTTCGGCCTGTGTTTCCAGCTCCCCATCGCACTGACCCTGATGGGCCGGGTCGGAATCGTCACCTCCGACGGCCTCCGGCAGAAGCGAAAATACGCTATCGTCATCACCTTCATTGTCGCCGCGATCCTGACGCCGCCCGACGTCATCAGCCAGATCGGCCTCGCCATCCCTGTCCTGCTCCTCTACGAAATCTCGATCTACTCGGTGAAGCTGGTCGAGCGTCGGCGGATGCAGGCCGAACGCGAGGCCGAGGCGAGCGCCGGCGAAGAGTGATCCGGCGGCCCATTGCCTGTGGACGGGGCGGGGACGATTCCCTATGGTGAGCGCGCCTATCGCCCGGTGATCCTCGATGTTCGATATCCGCTCCATCCGTGACAATCCCGCCGCCTTCGACGCCGGACTCGCGCGGCGCGGCCTGCCGCCGCAGGCGGACGCGCTGCGGGCGCTGGATGCCAGGCGGCGCGAGGCGCTGACCCGCGCCCAGGAAATCCAGACCCGGCGGAACGCGGCGGCCAAACAGATCGGCGCGCTGAAGGCAAAGGGCGAGGACGCCACCGCGGTCATCACACAGGTCGCCGCCGACAAGGACGCCCAAGCCGAGGCCGAGGCCGAGGCGCAGAAGCTGGACGACGAGCTCGAAGCCGCGCTCGCCGTCATCCCCAATCTTCCCGCCGCCGACGTGCCCGAAGGCCGGGACGAAAGCGCCAATGTCGAGCTGCGCAAAGTCGGCACGCCGCCCAAGTTCGATTTCAAGCCGAAGGAGCATTTTGAACTGGGCGAAGCACTCCGCCTGATGGATTTCGAGGCCGCGGCACGCATGTCCGGCGCCCGCTTCGTCGTGCTCAAGGGCGCCCTGGCGCGCCTCGAACGCGCCCTCGGCGCCTTCATGCTCGACCTTCAGACCGGCGAGAACGGCTACACCGAAATCGCACCGCCCTACCTTGTCCGCGACGGGGCGCTCTACGGCACCGGGCAATTGCCCAAATTTGCGGACGATCTCTTTGTCGCAACTACCCAGCACTGGCTCATCCCCACCGCCGAGGTGCCGCTGACCAACCTGGTGCGCGAACAGATCCTCGACGAGAGCGCGCTGCCGATCCGCGTCACCGCGCTGACGCCGTGCTTCCGCTCCGAGGCGGGCGCCGCGGGCAAGGACACCCGCGGCATGATCCGCCAGCACCAGTTCGACAAGGTCGAGCTGGTCTCCATCACCACGCCGGAGCAGTCGGACGCCGAGCACGAGCGCATGACAAAGGCGGCGGAGGAGGTGCTCAAGCGCCTCGGGCTTTCCTACCGCGTCATCGTCCTGTGCACCGGCGACATGGGGTTTGCCGCGCGCAAGACCTACGATATCGAAGTGTGGCTGCCCGGCCAGGACATCGGCAAGGGGGCCTATCGGGAAATCTCGTCGTGCTCCAACTGTGGCGACTTCCAGGCCCGACGCATGAAGGCGCGCTTCCGCCGCACCGGCGAGGACAAGGGCACCCATTTCGTCCATACGCTCAACGGCTCCGGCCTCGCCGTCGGGCGTACCCTGATCGCGGTGATGGAGAACTACCAGACCGCCGCCGGCACCATCCGCGTTCCCGACGCTCTCCGCCCCTATATGGGCGGCCTCGCCGAGATCGGCCCGGACCGCTTCGCCGGCGCTTCAGCGAGGCGAGGCTGAGGACCGCCGCGTGACCGCGCGCCCGGCACCGCTCGACCGCGCCCGCATCCTCGTCACCAACGATGACGGCATAGGCGCGCCGGGCCTGAAGGTGCTGGCGCGCATCGCCCGACGCCTGTCGCGCGATGTCTGGGTGGTGGCGCCGGAGATCGAGCAATCCGCCGCCAGCCATTCGCTGACCGTGCGCACGCCCCTGCGGGTGCACCGGCACGCGCCGCGCCGCTTCGCTGTCAGCGGCACGCCGACCGATTGCGTGCTGGTCGCAGTGGGGCAGATCCTGGCCGACCGGGCCCCCGACCTCGTGCTGTCGGGGATCAACCACGGCGGCAACCTGGCCGAGGACATCAATCATTCCGGCACCGTCGCCGCCGCCATGCAGGCCACGGTCATGGGCATTCCCGGCATCGCGCTGAGCCAGATTGTCCAGCCCGACCGCCCGCCCAAATGGGCGACGGCGGAGCATTTCGCCCCGGTGATCATCCGCAAGCTCGCCGCGGCGCCGTGGCGGCGCGACGTGGTCATCAACGTCAACTTCCCCGACCGCGTTCATGGTGCCGTCACCGGCATCGAGGTCGTACGCCAGGGACGGCGGCGGCAGAGGGAACGGGTCACCGAGGCCTTCGATCCCTTCGGACGGCCCTATTACTGGATCGGCAGCCCGCGCAAGGAAGGTTCCGCCCGGGGCAACAGCGACATCGAGGCGACGGCCCGCGGCGCCGTGTCGGTGACACCGCTCGATCTCGACCTCACCGCCCGCGCCCAGGCCCGGGCGCTCGCCAGGGTGTTCTCATGAACAGCGAACCGCGCCAGATCCGCCTGATCATGGAACTGCGCGGCGAGGGCGTGATCGACGCCGCCGTACTCGGCGCCATCGAGCGGACGGCGCGGGAGGAATTCGTGCCGCCGCAGTTCCGCGACCGGGCCTACGACAACACGGCGCTGCCCATCGGCGAGGGCCAGACCATCAGCCAGCCGCTCATCGTCGGGCTGATGACCCAGGCGCTCGAGGTCGGCCCGCGTCACAAGGTGCTGGAGATCGGCACCGGCTGCGGCTACCAGGCGGCGGTGCTGTCGAAACTGTGCCGGCGCGTCTATTCGATCGAGCGCCACAAGTCGCTTCTCGCCGAAACCAACAAGCGGTTGCAGCGCCTCGGCTACCACAACATCACCACCATCGCCGGGGACGGCACGCGCGGCTGGCCCGAACAGGCGCCCTTCGACCGCATCATCGTCACCGCCGCCGCCCGCGACGACGTGCCGCAGGCGTTCCTCGACCAGCTCGCGCCCGGTGGTATCCTCGTCATGCCGCTGGGCGCCACCACGTCCGACCAGCACGTCTGGCGCATACGCAAGGCGGCTGACGGCGCCATCACGCGGGAACGACTCTGGCCCGTGCGTTTCGTGCCGTTGATCAAGGGCACGCCGGACTCAAAAGGCCGCGCCACCTGAGTCGCGTTGTGCGCCGCACAACGGAAAACTTGAGCGCGCCCACGCACTCGGCTAGTGTCCCGACCATGTCAGGTACCGAAGCAAGGGGGAACGGCCCGGTCCTCCGGGCACGAACGGTCGCCGTTGCGGCGCTGGTGGCGGGACTCGCGCTCACCGCCTGTGCGCGGCGCAGCCCGCCCGCGCCGGTAGTGGACCGCTCCGGCATCTACTACACCAGTCCCGCGACATCGACCGCCGCGACGGTGCGCGGCGCCGCCGGTACGGGGCCGACCGCGACGCAGCCCGTAGCCTTGGCGCCGGCCCGGAGCGGTAGGATCGAGAGCGCTCCGCTGGATGCGCCGCAGAAGGCGGCACCGGATGGCACCGCGCCGCTCCAGCGTGCCGCCGTCCCGAGCGTCGGGCGCGACAGCTCGTCGCCGCCGGCGACCGGCAGCCTCGCCGACAGCCGGCCCGGCGTCACCACCGTGCGCAAGGGCGAAACGCTGTACGCCGTGTCCCGGCGCGAGAAGATTCCGCTCCGCGCCCTGATCGACGCCAACGGCCTCAAGCCGCCTTACATCTTGCGCATCGGGCAGGAGCTGAAGCTGCCCGCGGTCAAGGTCTACGTCGTCGCCCGGGGCGATACGGTCTATGCGCTGTCCCGGCGCTTCGATGTCGGCATTCACGACGTGATCCGCGCCAACGCGCTCAAGGCGCCCGGCTTCGGCCTCCATGTCGGCCAGCGCCTGGTGCTGCCCGGAACGCCGTCGGCTCCGGCGCCGGTCACTGGCGTGGCGACTTCGGTACCTGACGTCACGACCGGCCCTGCCGCCGTCAGCCTGACGCCCGACCGTCTCGAGGCAACAGCCAGACCCACCGCGGTCGAGTCGCGGTCGGTCCAGGCGGCCGCGACGACAACGTCGGGCCCCACCGTGCAGGAACCGCCGCGGGAGATCACCACGGCCAGCGTCGTCGTTCCGCCCAAGCCGCCGGAAGCGGAAATCCGGAACCCCAACGCGCGGCCGCCCCAGCGCGCGGGGCGCAAGTTCCTGTGGCCGATCCGGGGTAAGGTCGTGTCCGGATTCGGGTCCAAGGGAGGGGGTCTCTACAACGACGGCATCAATATTGCGGCCGAGAGCGGTGCCTTCGTCCGCGCCGCGGAGAACGGCATCGTCGCCTATGCCGGCAACGAGTTGCGCGGCTACGGCAACCTGCTGCTCATCCGCCACGCCGACGGCTGGATTTCGGCCTACGCCCACAACGGCGAATTCCTGGTGCGCCGGGGCCAGGTGGTGAAGCGCGGCCAGACCATCGCCCGGGTCGGCAATACCGGCGCCGTCGCCCAGCCGCAATTGCATTTCGAGCTGCGCCGGGGCCGCAAGGCAGTGGATCCGATCCGTCACCTGTCCTGATCCGTCGCCCGCGGCAGGGACGGGCGGAATTAACGGCCGCCGATGTCGAGGGGCCGGCCCAGGCGTCCCGCCACGTCCTGGATGTACTGCCAGGCGACACGGCCGGAACGCGCTCCGCGGGTGACGGACCATTCCACCGCCCCAGCGCGAAGCTCTTCTATTCTTATCTTTAGCTTAAAGTACTTTGCATAAGTCTCTATAATATTGAAGAAAATATCCTGATCACAGGCGTGGAATCCGAGCCAAAGCCCGAACCGGTCCGAAAGCGATACCTTTTCCTCGACTGCTTCGGCGGGGTTGATCGCGGTGGAGCGCTCGTTCTCGATCATGTCGCGCGGCATCAGGTCGCGGCGGTTCGAAGTGGCGTAGAACAGGACGTTATCGGGGCGCCCCTCGATCCCGCCTTCGAGCAACGCCTTGAGCGACTTGAAGGTGGCGTCCTGGCCGTCGAAGGACAGATCGTCGCAGAACACGAGTGTACGGCGTCCGGCCTCGCGCAGCACGGCGAGCAGGCCGGGCAGGGCGGAAATGTCCACGCGATGGATTTCCACCAGGGCAAGACGGCCGGACTCCCTGACCCGGCCGAGGCGGTCGTTGACGGCGGCATGGACCGCCTTGACCAGCGACGACTTTCCCATGCCGCGCGCGCCCCACAGAAGCGCATTGTTGGCGGGCAGGCCGCGGGCGAAACGACGCGTGTTTTCGAACAGCAGGTCGCGTTGTTGATCGATCCCCTTGAGCAGTTCAAGCGGCAGCCGGTTGACCCGCGTGACCGGCTGCAGCCGCCCACTTTCCGCATGCCAGACGAAGGCGTCCGCGCCGGTGAGTGGCGCCGGCGCCGGTGCCGGCCGGGCGGTAGTTTCGAGCGCCTCCGCGATGCGGGTAAGGAGGGCCTTGAATTCGCTGTCGTCCATGCGGGGCGGGATCCTGTCGCGGGCGGCGTCGGGAGTGCGCAGAATGGCGCGGCTTTTTCGCCTAATCAAGGACTTAACGGACATCCGGGGGCAGGATTGATTTGCAACCGGGCGCGGGATGGCTATATTCCGGCTAACTGCGCTGCCCCATCAAGTGCCGCGGCGGCAGAACATCACAGAACGGGAGACCCGTATGCTCATTTCACCGGCCTATGCCCAGGCCGCCGGCGGCGCGCCAGGCGGCTTCGACATCATGACCATCGTGCCGCTGATCCTGATCTTCGTCGTGTTCTATTTCCTGCTGATCCGCCCGCAACAGAAGAAGGTGAAGGAACACCGCGAGATGGTGACCAACCTGCGCCGCGGCGACAGGATCGTGACCTCCGGCGGCATCATCGGCACGATCACCAAGGTGGTGAGCGAGGGCGAGTTGCAGCTCGAGATCGCCGACGGCGTGCGCGTGCGCTGCGCCCGCAGCATGGTGGCGAATCTCTACGCCCGCGGCGACGAAGCCGAGGCCGAGGTGGACGAAAAGAAGCCCGCCAACGACAAGTCCTGACCCTGCCGTCGCTGTGTCCCGTTCCCTGGTGACCGAAGCCCGCCCATGATCCGTTTTCCCCGCTGGAAGATCGTCCTTATCGCCCTTGTCGTCGCCTTCGGCTTTGCCTTCGCGGCGCCGAACCTGCTGACGCCGGCGCAGCGGTCGGCGCTGCCGTCATGGCTGCCGAACCAGGCGATGAACCTGGGGCTGGACCTGCGCGGCGGCTCGCACCTCCTGCTCGAGGTCGACGTGCGGAGCATCTTCCGCGAGCGCCTGACCAACCTGATCCAGTCCATGCGGACGGAACTGCGCCGCGAGCGCATCCCCTACCGCAACATCGGCGCCGTCGCCGACGCCACCACCGTGACCATCATCGACCCGGACAAGGCCGGCCCGGGCGGCACCACCAATATCGAGCGCGCGCGCCAGTTGCTGCGGGGCATCGAGCAGGGGATCGAGTTGCAGGCCGAGGACGGCGGCAAGCTGACGCTGCGCTACAGCGAGGAGGCGCGGCGGGAAAGGCTGAACCAGGCCCTGGTGCAGTCGATCGAGATCGTGCGCCGCCGCGTCGACGAATTCGGCACCACCGAACCGACCATCCAGCGCCAGGGCGAGGACCGCATCCTGGTCCAGCTTCCCGGCGTCGACGACCCGGAGCGCGTCAAGCGCCTGATCGGGCGAACCGCGAAGATGACCTTCCATCTGGTCGACGACCGCTTCCCGGCAGGCGGCCCGATGCCGGCGACACCGCCCGCCGGTACCATGTTTGCGCCTCTGGAGGACGCCCGTGTCACCGGCGGCCAGTCGGTGATGTACGTCATCCAGCGCCGGGTCATGGTCTCTGGCGATACCTTGGTGGACAGCCAACCGACCTACGACCAGGGCCAGCCCGTCGTCAGCTTCCGTTTCGATTCGATCGGCGCACGCAAGTTCGCCCAGGCGACCCAGCAGAACGTGGGCAAGCCCTTCGCCATCGTCCTCGACGGCAAGATCATCAGCGCCCCGGTGATCCGCGAGCCCATCCTCGGAGGCTCCGGCATCATCACCGGCGGATTCACCGTGGAGGAGGCGCAGGACCTCTCCGTGCTGCTGCGCGCAGGCGCGCTGCCCGCGCCGATGACGATCCTGGAGGAACGCACCGTCGGGCCGGACCTCGGCGCCGATTCCATCGCCGCGGGCGAGATCGCCTGCGTCATCGGCTTCATCCTCGTCGTCGTGTTCATGGTGCTGGCCTATTCGACCTTCGGTCTTTTTGCCAATGTCGCGCTGATCATGAACCTGATCATCCTGGTCGCCGCCATGTCGCTTCTGCAGGCGACCCTGACCCTGCCGGGCATTGCCGGCATCGTGCTGACCATGGGCATGGCGGTGGATGCGAACGTGCTCATCTTCGAGCGCATTCGTGAGGAGATCCGCGTCGGCCGATCCATGCTTTCGGCCATCGAGGCGGGCTACCAGCGCGCCTTCAGCGCCATCATCGACAGTAACCTCACGACCCTGATCGCCGCCATCCTTCTGTTCGAGTTCGGCACCGGGCCGGTGCGCGGCTTCGCCGTCACGCTGGCGATCGGCCTGATGACGTCGATGTTCACCGCAATCATGCTGACCCGTTACATCATTTCCGTCTATGTCGCGCTGCGCCGCCCGAAGGCGCTGCCGGTCTAGGCGGGTCGAAAGGCATATCCACCCATGGCCTGGCTCCCGATCAAGCTCGTCCCGGACACCACGAGGTTCGACTTCGTGCGCTGGCGCAGGTTCTGGTTCTTCGTGACGGCGGGCTATGTCGCCCTCTCGCTCGGGTTCGTCGCCTTCCATGGCCTCAACCTCGGCATCGACTTCAAGGGCGGCATCCTGATGGAGGTCAAGACCAAGGGCCCGGCCGATATCGATACCATGCGCGGCAAGCTCGGCGGCCTCGGTCTCGGCGAGGTCGCGTTGCAGGGGTTCGGCGCGCCCGATGACGTGCTGATCCGCGTTCAGCGCCAGGAAGGCGGCGAAGCGGCCCAGCAGGCGGCGGTGGAAAAGGTCAAGGGAGCTCTGACCGACAACGTGGAGACCTATCGCCGGACCGAATTCGTCGGCCCCAAGGTCGGCGGCGAGTTGATCCGGGGCGGCATCATTGCCGTTATTGCATCGGTGCTGGCGATCGCCGCCTATGTGTGGTTCCGGTTCGAATGGCAGTTCGCCGTCGGCGCCATCGTCGCGCTTGCCCACGACGTGATCGGCACCTTCGGCCTGTTCTCCATCACCGGGCTCGAATTCAACCTGTCCTCGGTGGCGGCGATCCTGACCATCGCCGGATATTCCATCAACGACACGGTGGTGATTTTCGACCGCGTGCGCGAGAACCTGCGCAAGTATAAGTCGATGGACATCAAGGAGCTGATCAACCTTTCGGTCAACGAGACCCTGGCGCGCACCATCATGACCTCTATGACGACGTTTCTCGCGGTGCTGGCGATCTTCCTGTTCGGCGGTCCGGTCATCCAGGGATTCAGCGCCGCCATGATCTTCGGTATCATCATCGGCACCTATTCGACGGTCTACGTGGCGTCGTCCATTCTCATCTACCTCAGCATCCGGGAAAGCATCTCGAGCGGCCAGGTCGGCGGCGCGACCGCCGCAAAGAAAGACTGACGCCGCACAGCACGCCAAAAGGGGACATCATGGACCTGACCCGCGTGCCCCATGAAAGCCTCCCCAGCATCCGCGCCTATGGTGGCGGCGGCTTCCGCATTGCCGGCGCGCATTATACGAGTGCCGTACTGGTGCATCCGGGCGGCATCTGCCCGCTCGGCCTGGTCGACATGGTGGGCTTCGGCGCCGCCTTCGCCCGGGAGATCGCCGACCTCGCTCCGCGCCCGGACCTGCTTCTCGTCGGCACCGGCGAAACCATCGAGCCGCTCGCCGACGACGCCCTGGGCGTTCTCCGTGCCGCGGCCATCGCGGTCGAGACGATGGCGACCGGCCCCGCCTGCCGTACCTTCAACGTCCTGCTGGGGGAGGGACGGCGGGTTGCCGCCGTCCTGTTTCCGGTCGCCTGAGCGAGTCGCCCACGACCGGTATCAAACGCAAACGGGGCGTCCCGAAGGACGCCCCGCGCAACGTGGATGCGACTGTCAGGCGACGCTAGAACAGGTGCGGTCCCGCGACCATGGAGTAGGACATCGGGATCGACAGCATCGTGTTGGTGCGCGAGAACAGCATCGCCGTACGCGCCGATTTCGGCTTCTGGTCCGCCGGGCAATCGACGAGGCCAAGCGCCCGCTGCTGGTTCGGCCAGATCACGAACCAGACGTTGAAGGCCATGATGAGGCCGAACCACATGCCGAAGCCGATCATCATCATCTTGGCGCCGCTGCCCTCAAGGCCGAGAGACAGCGCCTGGCCGATCCAGCCGAGCTGCCACGCCTGGATCAGCCCGAAGACGATGGTTGCCAGTGCCGCCCAGCGGAACCAGAAGAGAGCCGCCGGCGCGATCACCTTGCTGATCGCCGGCTTCTGCTCATCCGGGATTTTTCCCATGTTGGGAATCTGGACGAAGTTGAAGTACCACAGAAGGCCGATCCACATGATTCCGCTGACGATGTGGAGCCAGCGGACCAGGAAGATCGCATAAGGATCCATTGCAAAGCCCATTGTTTCCCCCTCTCAGCTAGAATGAATATCTGACGATCAAGGCCATCACGATGGTGATGGCGATGCCCAGCAGAATGGTGTTCTGCAAACTCTCCAGAGGATTTTTCATTCCGCTCCCCTTCGCTGTATCGTTGACTTAGTATGATGCTGCTTCCCAGCCGCTATATATAGCAGATTTACCCACTGCGCAACTTGGCCATCCGGCCGACGCCGTTCCCCGGCCGAAACATCATCGCAAACTCGATCCCGCAATGCCTTCAGGACGGGCGCGCACCGGGCGTGACCTCGCGCGGGCCGCATGCGGAAGCGGTTGCCGCGACCGGGGCGTTTGCGCACAATCGAAGCGATGAAGCAATCCGGGGGCGACGATGCCGGCAGTCGCGCCACGCGCATTCGACATGCAGCCGGGCGCCACGTATGAGGGGGAAAAGCATGCTTAAGGAATTCAAGGACTTCGCGATGCGCGGCAATGTCATCGACATGGCCGTCGGTATCATCATCGGAGCCGCATTCGGAAAGATCGTCGCATCCTTCGTCAAGGACATCATCATGCCACCCATCGGACTGATGCTGGGCGGCGTGGATTTCTCCAGCCTGTTCGTCAACCTTTCAGGCAAGACCTACGCGACGCTTGCCGAGGCCGAGAAGGCGGGCGCGCCGACGTTGAACTACGGCCTGTTCATCAACACCGTCATCGACTTCGTGATCATTGCCTTCGCCATATTCATCGTGATCAAGCAGATGAACCGGCTCAAGAAGGCGCCGCCGCCGGCCGATCCGACCGAAAAGGATTGTCCCTATTGCCTGTCGAAGATTCCGATCAAGGCGACGAAATGCGCCCATTGCACGTCTGAGGTCACCTAGCGATTCGCCACTCGATCGGTTGGACCATGCCGGGCGTCACGGCCTCGACAATAACGCCCGCATCATGGCGCGAAAGCGGATGAGGCGCTCCGCCAGCGCGCTGGGGGGACGCGGCGCCTCTTGCGTATCGGCCCGGGCCAGGGCGCGGATTTCGGCCCGCAGTTCCAGGACCTGCGCCGCCGCCGCCGCGCGCCGATGCCAGTCGGTGAAGCCCGCACCGATACCTTTAGCGTCGTCCATCAGGGTGTTGGCCTGGTCGAGGGCACGGCCAAGGACGGCCTTGAGCGCGGGTGAGCGCCTGTGGAATCCCAGGTCCGCGGGGACGCCGCGCGCCTCGGTGAACCAGCGCTGGGGCAGGTAGATGCGGCCGAGCCAGCGGTAGTGGCTCGACGCGCGATTTACGATCTCGACGATCTGCACGGCGATGGCGAGGGATTCCGCACCCTTCGCTGTCGCCTCGTCGGCACCGAGCAGGCGCGCAACCAGAGTCCCCGCCGGCGCCGCCGCGAAGCGGCACCAGGTCAGCAGGTCCGACCAGTCGCGATAACGCGTCTTGCGCAGGTCCTGCCCCGCCGCCTGCAGGATATGCCACGCCGGGCGGGAATCGATGCCGCGCGCTGCGAGCAGCTCGGCCAGGGCAAGCGCGGGGACTTTCCAGGCGTCGTCGGCGGCGGCCGGCTCGACGTCGGCGCCGAACGGCGCGGCAAGGGCGGCCAGCGCCGCTTCCTTGCGCTCCGGCGTGAGCGCGGGATGATCGGCCACGGCGCGCACGGCGGCAATGAAGCGAAACAGCACGGAAAGGTCGGCGCGCGCCGGTTCATCCAGGAAACGCCAGGCAATACAGGCCGTCCACGGTTCCGCCCCCTTGTCGGGAGGGATGGTCGGGGTAGAATCGGCGGTGGATGCGGCTTCGAACATCCTCGAACTCGTGAGACGATGGGCAGAGAACCCGGACACCGGCGATTATATGGCCCGGACATGGACACGAACAGCACGCAAACCCAAACCGGCCGCAGCGGCGACGATGGCACCGTTGCCGTCGCCGCCTGTGCCGACACGGCGCGCGACCTCGACCGCGAACGCTGGCTCGCCGGCGCGCTGGCGCCGCGGAAGGCCCGCGACGACCTCGCCGTGCTGCTCGCCTTCAACGCCGAAGTGGCGAGGACGCGGGACGTGGTGTCGGAGGCGATCCTCGGCCGCATTCGGCTGGAATGGTGGCGGGATACGATCAGGACCGCGGCTGCGGCGAAGTCTGATCACACGCCGGACGACCCCGCGGTCGCGGCGGTGCTCGCCCATCCGGTGGCCGGCGGGTTGGCCCGGTTGCTGGGCCGGGGCGCGCTCGTGCCAGCACAACTCATCGCGCTGGTGGACGCGCGCGAAGCGGAACTCGACGACGCCGGTCCCGGCGATGTCGACGATTTCCTCGCCCGCATCGATGCCACGGCCGGCGCCCTCAACCGCGCGGCACTCCGGATTCTGGGCGTCGATACCGAGCCGGCGCGCGAGGCCTCCGATCACGCCGCCCGCGCCTATGGCATCGCCGGCCAGATGCGCGCCACCGCCATCAATGCCGCCCGCGGGCGGGTCGCCCTGCCACACGATCTGCTCGCCGCTCACGACGTGCCGGTATCGGCGCTGCGGGCGGGCAGCCCTCCACCGGGATTGGCGGCGGTGGCGCGGGAACTGGCCGGGCGGGCGCGCCGTCACCTCGTCGCGGCACGGAGCTTGCACCGCGAGGTCCCGGCGGCGGCACTGCCGGTGCTGGTCACCGTGCGATTCGCCCGCGGCCATCTTGCGCGCCTCGCGCACGTGGATTTCGACCTGTTTTCGAACCGGCTCGAACCCGCGCCGCTCGCGGCACCATTGGCCGTGCTGGGTACGATGCTGACGGGCCGGTATTAGGGGGGCGCTAGTCCGGAAGGATCAGGCTGCCGTCGTCGGCCATGGCGAAGCCGGTGTTGTGCGCTACTTCCCACAGATTCCCTTCGGTGTCGGCGAAATAGCCGGTATAGCCGCCCCAGGATGCCTTCTGCGCAGGCCTGACGATGGTGCCGCCGGCCGCCTTGGCCTCGGCGAGCACGGCATCCACCTCGTCGGGGGTGCGGGTGTTGTACGCAAGGGCGACGCCGGCGAACCCCGGGTTCCCTTTCTCCGCATGGGGATCCTCGATGCCGGCATCCGCTGCGAGGTCGGCCCGAGGCCACAGCGCCAGCGCCATACTCCCCGTCTGGTAGAATACGACGCCCTCGGCGCCACGCACCGAACGCCGCCAGCCGAGCCGGTCGTAGAACGCCGCGGCGCGTTCGAGATCGCTGACGCCCAGAGTAACGAGACTGATGCGCTGGTCCATAACGATATGTCTCCCCCAATGAAAGGATTATTCCGCCGCGCTGCGGCTGCCCGATGGTCCCCCAAGCCAACGCGCGAAATCGGCCCGCGCGCGGGTGGTATAGGCCGCCCGCCGCGCCTTGCCCCTGAGGGGACGGCCCCGGCCGTCCCGGAGGTCCACCTCCGGGAACAGGCCGAAATTCGCGTTCATGGGCTGGAACGTGGCGGCGGCAGCATCGCCCATGTGACCCTCGGTGATGTGGGTGAGCAGCGCCCCCATCGAGGTGGTGGCGGGCGGCGGGGCGAAAGCCTCACCCCGCGCCTCGGCAGCAGCGAAACAGCCGGCGAGGATGCCCATGGCCGCCGATTCGACGTAGCCCTCGACGCCGGTGATCTGCCCGGCGAAACGCAGCCTCGGCTCCGCCCTGAGGCGCAACGTGGCGTCCAGCAGCCGCGGCGAATTGAGGAAGGTATTGCGGTGGATGCCGCCGAGACGCGCGAAGCGCGCGTTCTCGAGGCCCGGAATGGTGCGGAAGATTCGCGTCTGTTCGCCGTGCTTCAGCTTGGTCTGGAAGCCGACCATGTTGTAGAGGGTGCCGAGCGCGTTGTCCTGGCGCAACTGGACCACGGCGAAGGGATACCGTCCGGTGCGCGGATCGGTCAGACCGACCGGCTTCATCGGTCCGAAGGCCAGCGTGCGCGGGCCGCGTGCCGCCATGACCTCGATCGGCAGGCAGCCCTCGAAGTAGGGCGTGTCCTTTTCCCAGTCCTTGAATTCGGTCTTCTCGCCAGCGTTGAGAGCGTCGACGAAGGCGAAGTACTGCGCCTCGCTCAGCGGGCAGTTGACATAGGCCGCCTTGTCACCGCCGGGGCCTTCCTTGTCGTAGCGCGACTGCATCCAGGCGATGGAGAAGTCGATGCTATCACGGTGGATGATGGGCGCGATGGCGTCGAAGAAGGCGAGGCTTTCGGCGCCGGTGAGCGCCCGGATCGCCTCGGCCAGCACCGGGGAGGTCAGCGGCCCGGTCGCGATCACGACCTCGTCCCAGTCGGACGGGGGCAGGCCCGCGACTTCGCCGCGCGCAATCTGGATCAGGGGCTCCGCCTCGATCGCCGCGGTCACGGCGCGGGCGAAGCCCTCGCGGTCGACGGCGAGCGCGCCGCCCGCCGGCACCTGATGGCGGTCGGCCGTGGTCATCACCAGCGAGCCCAGGTCGCGCATTTCCGCGTGCAGCAGGCCGACCGCGTTGGTCGCGGCATCGTCGGAGCGGAACGAGTTGGAGCAGACGAGCTCGGCCAGGTCGGCGGTCTGGTGGGCAGGGGTCCTGGTCTCGGGCCGCATTTCGTGCAGCACCACGGGCACGCCGCGCCGGGCCGCGGCCCAGGCCGCCTCGCAGCCGGCGAGCCCGCCGCCGATGACATGGAGGGGGGCGGGGGCCGTAGAACGAAAAGTCTTGCTCATGCCCCACAGAAGCCCGACGCAGCCCCTGCCGTCAAGGGGCACAAGACCAATCCGGATAGGTTCAAAGTTGCCAGTCGATCACGATAGCGAAGACGGTCCAAATTTCGCTGTTCTCAGTCAGCCCAATGACAAGTTCCCCATCGCACTAGAGCGACTGCGCCACCTGTTCCATCTGCTGGATCATGATCCCCCAGCCTTCGAAAAACCCCATGTCTTCATGCTTCTTGCGATCGGCGTCATCCTTGTGAAGGCAGCGCGCCGTGTATCGGGTGCCGGCGCCTTCATCCGCCAAAATAAAAATGCCGGTCATGGCGAGCCACGGCGTTGCCGGGCGCCAACCGGCGACGAGCATCGACGTCCAGATGATCCGCTCCATCGGCACGATTTCCAGGAAGATTCCCGGATTGTCGCTTGTGCCGCCTTCCGGGCCACTCATGAACGTGTGAAATGCGCCGCCACTGCGGAATTCGAACGCGCGCACCTCGGTTACCCACGGCTTCGGGCACCACCATTCCTTGAGGATGTCCGGATCGGTCCAGGCCCGCCACACCTTCGCGCGCGGCGCGGCGACGAAGCGTACAATCTCAAGATCCAAGCTTGTCCCACTCATCTTCCGATTCCTCCTTCAGCAAGGCGTCCAAGCGATCAAAACGCGCCTCCCACAGCGCGCGTTGTTTGCTGAGCCAGGTTTGCGCCGCGTCGAGCCGTTTCGGCTCGATCCGGCAGGTTCGTATGCGGCCCGTCTTCGCGCTCTTCACGAGCCCGCTTTCTTCCAGAACCTTCAGGTGCTGAACGATGGACGGCAAGGATATCGGGAACGGCCTGGCCAGCTCGCTTACGCTGGCCGGCCCGCGCGCCAGACGCGCCACCATGGTACGTCGCGTCGGATCCGACAAGGCGGCGAACACGCGGTCGAGGGCCTGTGATTGCTTAGTCATATGCCTAAGTATCACGGAGCATGAAGGAGAGCAATAAAAACTTTGTCTAATACCTAAGTATCAGGCCCAGCTATTGCGCGGCAGCGGCCTGGCGGGACTTGGCGCGGGCGGCGGCGACGCGGACCTGCGCCGCCTCGACGATCATGCCGAGGAGATCGCCATAGGAATGCCCGGCGAACCCCGCCATGAGGTTGAACTTGCCGTCCCAGCACCAGCCGGGGTTGGGGTTCATCTCCAGCAGCTTGACCGTGCCGTTGGCGTCGGCGCGAAAATCGACGCGGGCGTAGTCGCGGCAGCCGAGCCGCTCGAACAGCTTGATCGAGGCGTCGATCATGCGCCGCTGCACGTCCTCGTCGGCACGGCTGGGGCGGTAGCGGATATCGGTCCAGTAGGGGCTTTCGGGATCCCACTTCGATTCGTAGGACAGGATCGGCGGCAGATCCTTCGGCAACGAGGAGTAGTCCACCTCGAGCACCGGGAACACGTTGAACCCGTCGCCGGGATTGCCGACGAGCCCGACCGAGTATTCCGGCCCGGTCAGGTATTCCTGGACGAGGATCGGCCGGCCGCGGAAGGTCTCGCGCAGGTAATTGAGGTAACTCACCGCCTCCTCGAAGTTCCGCACCACCGACTTCTGAGTGATGCCGATGGAGCTGTCGCCGGTGGCCGGCTTGAGCAGCGCCGGAAACACCGACGGGATGGTCGCCGCCGTATCGTCGGGGGAGGTGTAAGTCTCGAGCGGCACCGGGATGCCCAACTCCTCCGCCACCGCGCGCACCAGGCTCTTGTCGTAGCACAGGCCGAGGCACGACGGCGCCGCGCCGGTATAGGGGATGTCGAGGAGCTCGAGGATGGCGGGAACGTGCAGTTCCTTGAACGCGTCGTTGTTGAAGCCTTCGTCGCAGAGGTTGAGGACGAACTCCGGCCGCTTGTTGCGCAGGTCCTGGATCAGCGTCGCGTGGTTGTCGAGATACTCCCACTTGTAGCCGGGAAGCTGGTTGAGGGCCTCTTTCAGCTTGACGATAGTCGCCATGTCCTCCGCGTTGAACCGCCCGCCGAGCTTGACCGGGTCGGGCAGGCGGGGATCGCCCATCAGCACCGTGACGTTGGGATAGATCGGCCCCCGCGCCGAGCGCGGGGCGCGCGCCGGCGCCACCGCGGTGACGAAGAAGCGCCGCGACATCATGCCGAGGTCCTGGTTGCGCTCGGACTCGGTCTCGACCCCGTGATGGATGCGGACCTCGTGGAAGCCCGCGCCTTCCAGCAGCTTGGTGATCGACTCGGGATTGTAGAGGCGCTCGGCGTAGAACTGGTCGGCGATGACGCCCTTTTCGGCGTTGGTCACGACCTCGCGACAGACGAGGCGGGTGCCGTCGGCGGACAGCGCCCGTTCGCGGTTGACGAAATGGTCGCGGTCGATCCATTCCCACGACCGCGGCTCGAAATGGGTCTTGACCCAGTCGCCGTCGGTCAGGTCCAGCACCAGGGTGGCGCCGGAACGGGAGATGCGGCGGATGGCGGACAGGACCTCGGCGTCGTCCTCGGGCCGCTCGAAATAGCCGAAGGAATTACCGAGGATCAGCACCGCGTCGAAGCTCGCCTCCGGCAGGCGAACCTGGCGCGCATCGCCTTCCTTGAACACGATATCGAGGTTCTCGCGGCGCGCCCGGCGGCGGGCGAGGCGGACGAGGTAGCGAGAGCGGTCCATGCCTGTGACGTGGGTGAAACCCCGGCGCGCCAGTTCGATGGCATGGCGGCCCTGGCCGCAGCACAGGTCGAGGATACGGTCGCCGGGATCGAGCCCGGCGAAACGCAGAATTTCGTCCATCTCGCGCGAGGTGTTGCGGTTGTCTTCGACCACGTCGCCGTCGGTCTGCAGGTAGACCGCGTTGAACAGGGTGCGCCACCAGTCGTGGGGCAGATGGCGCTCGAGGTCGGACACGGGCCCGAGGGTACGCGGCACGCCCGGGCGGGGAGTGGCGCGGGGCCGCAAGGCCCGCGGTGGATTTCCGTTGGTACTCGGAGGCTGCGCGTTACCGGAACCGGAATCAGAATTGGCCATGACTGCCCTTTCTGCCTTTCGAAACATCGATCATGGGACCCGAGACCCGCGGCCGGCCCGATCGTGAGGCGCGCCGCAATTCTCTCCATGGCGGGCGGGCGGCGGCGGATGCTCTGTCTGCAGGTTGGCCGCGCATCCCGCGCGGTGTGGCCCCGGCCGCCGGGTCGTCCTCGTCCTCGCCCCCGAGGGAATGGACCAACCGGCGTGCTGTCCGTTTCGCTCCGTTACGGAGTCGCGCGTAACTTGTCGCAGCCGCAACAAATTGCAAGGGGATTTTAAGGAATCGCCGCCGATTTGACGTAATCGGAAGCGCTTGTCGTCGCGAATAACCACTCCCCGTCGTCATCGCCCTCCCCCGACGTGATCGGGGGATCACCGGGCGATCCATCGAGATGCCCCGGACACGCCAGGGCATGACGATTATTGAGGGAGTCTCAGGCGCTCCGTCTGCGTTTCGGCGCCTCAAGCAGCGGCGCGAGGTATTGCCCGGTGTAGCTCGCCGCCACGCCGGCCACCGCCTCCGGCGCGCCGGTGGCGACGACACGGCCGCCGCCGTCGCCGCCCTCGGGACCGAGGTCGATGAGCCAGTCGGCGGTCTTGATGACCTCGAGGTTGTGCTCGATCACCACCACCGTGTTGCCCTGGTCAACGAGGCGGTGCAGCACTTCCAGCAGCTTCTTCACGTCCTCGAAGTGGAGCCCGGTGGTCGGCTCGTCGAGGATGTAGAGCGTCCGCCCGGTGGAGCGGCGGGCGAGCTCCTTGGCGAGCTTGACGCGCTGGGCCTCGCCGCCCGAAAGAGTGGTCGCCTGCTGGCCGATGTGGATGTAGCCGAGGCCCACCTCGAACAGGGTTTCGAGCTTGCCGCGGATCGCGGGGACAGCCTTGAAGACCTCGATCCCTTCCTCCACTGTCAGGTTAAGAATATCCGATATATTCCTGTTCCTGTAGGTGATTTCTAGCGTCTCGCGGTTGTAGCGGCGGCCCTGGCATTCGTCGCACCGGACGTAGACGTCGGGCAGAAAGTGCATCTCGATCTTGATCACGCCGTCGCCCTGGCAGGCCTCGCAGCGCCCGCCCTTGACGTTGAACGAGAAGCGCCCCGGCTTGTAGCCCCGCGCCTTGGCCTCGGGCAGGCCGGCGAACCAGTCGCGGATCGGCGTGAAGGCGCCGGTGTAGGTCGCCGGATTCGAGCGCGGGGTGCGGCCGATGGGGGACTGATCGATGTCGATGATCTTGTCGATGAATTCCAGCCCGTCGATGCCGTCGTGGTCTCCCGGGTGCAGGCGAGCGCCCATAAGGCGGCGGGCCGCCGCCTTGTACAGGGTCTCCACCACCAGCGACGACTTGCCGCCGCCGGACACGCCGGTGACGCAGGTGAAGGTGCCGAGCGGAATATCCACCGTCACATCCGCAAGATTGTTGGCGCGCGCGCCGCGGATGGTGATCTTCTCGCCGCGCTTGCCGGCACGGCGGCGCACCGGCACCGCGATCGAGCGGGCGCCGGTCAGGTACTGGGCGGTGAGGCTTTCGGGCTCGGCCATGACGTCGTCCGGCAGGCCGGCGGCGACCACCCGCCCGCCGTGGACGCCGGCGCCCGGCCCCATGTCGATCAGGTAGTCGGCGGTGCGGATGGCTTCCTCATCGTGCTCCACCACCAGCACCGTATTGCCGAGGTTGCGCAGGCGCTTCAGGGTTTCCAGCAGGCGGGCGTTGTCGCGCTGGTGCAGGCCGATGGAGGGCTCGTCCAGCACGTAGAGCACGCCGGTGAGGCCCGAGCCGATCTGGGA
>WHSO01000017.1 GCA_009380075.1 Alphaproteobacteria bacterium
ACCCGCCTCGCGGTCATGGGTAACGGCTCGAAGCGCGGGCTCGGCCGTCCCGTAAACGCCGACGCGGTGCTCTCCCTCCGCGGCCTGTCGGGAATTGTCTATTACGAGGCGGCGGAACTGGTCGTCGAAGCCTTGGCGGGAACGCCCCTCGCCTTGATCGAGGCGGAGCTGGAGCGCCAGGGCCAGCGCCTTGCGTTCGAGCCGGCGGAGCCTGGCGCCCTTTGGGGAACGGGCGGCGGTACCATCGGCGGGGTCGTCGCCTGCAACCTCTCCGGTCCTCGGCGGCCCTTCGCCGGGGCGGCGCGGGACCACGTGCTTGGCATCTCGGCCGTCAGCGGGCGCGGGGAAACGTTCACCGCCGGGGGGCGCGTGGTCAAGAACGTCACGGGGTACGACATGGGCAAGCTCATCGCCGGTTCCTTCGGGACCCTCGCCGTCCTGACGCGGGTGACGCTGAAGGTCCTGCCCCGCCCCGAGGCGGAGCGCACGGTTCTGCTGTTCAACCAGACGCCGCGCGCCGGGCTGGATGCGCTCGGTCGCCTCGCCGGCGGGCACTGGGACATCACCGCCGGAGCCAACCTCGGGCCGGAGGCCACCGCGCGCTCAACGGTCTCCTATGTTTCCGGCGCCGGAGGGAGCGTTATGGCGGTCCGTCTCGAAGGCGCGCGCGGTGCGGTGGCGGAACGGACCGCGGCGCTGCGCGCGGCGCTCGCGGCGGCGGCACCGACCGAGGAGCTTCATAGTCACAATTCGCGCGCTTTCTGGGCGGAGGTGCGCGACGGGCACCTGCTGCCGCCCGCCGGTGGCGCCGCGTCGATGTTGTGGCGCCTGACGCTGCCGCCGGGCGATACGCCACGGATCCTGGACCGGCTGAACGATATCGGCGGCGAGCTGTTGTTCGACTGGCTGGGGGGCCTCGTGTGGCTCGCCATTGCCGATGCTGCGGCGGGCGACGGCGTGGACGTGATAACAAGCAGTCTGCGTACCGTGGTGGCGGAGGCCGGCGGGCATGCCGTCCTGTGGCGCGCGGCGGACGACATGCGCACGCGCATTCCCGTGTTCGGCGATGAACCGCCGGCTCGTGCGGCGCTGACGCGCGCCATCAAGCGCAACTTCGATCCCCGCGGTATCCTCAATCCCGGCCGCATGTACGACGGCATGTGAAACGATGAAGACGAACTTCTCCAGCGCGCAGTTGAGCGATCCCCGCAAGAAGGAGGCGGACGGCATCTTGCGTTCCTGCGTCCATTGCGGGTTCTGCTCCTCCGCCTGCCCGACATATGCCGTCACCGGCGACGAACGCGATTCCCCGCGCGGACGCATCTGGCTGATCCGCGACCTGCTCGAAAGCGAAGGCCCGCCGAAGGACGAGGCGGTGTTTCACCTCGACCGTTGCCTTGAATGCCTGGCCTGCATGCCCGCCTGTCCGTCGGGGGTCGACTACGGCCATCTCATCGGCACCGCGCGGGAGGAGATCGAATCGCGGGGGCGGCGTTCCTGGCGCGACCGCCTTCGGCGTTGGGCGCTGCTCAGCACCCTCACCGACGCGGCGCGCGCGCGGCGGCTCTTCGCATTGGCGCGCAACGTACGTTTCCTCGCCGCCCTGATGCCCTCGCGCGTGGCGGCGGCACTCCGCCTCGCCTCCGCCCTGCCGCCGGCGTCGGGTGCCGGACCACGGGCCGGAGTCTATCCGGCGAGCGGTACACGGAAGGGCCGCGTTGGCGTGCTGAGGGGCTGCGTCCAGGCGGCGGTGGCGCCGGGCATCAATGAAGCGCTGATCCGGCTTCTGAACCGCGCCGGGATCGAGGTCGTGGTTCTTTCCGGAGCCGATTGCTGCGGCGCCCTCGACAAGCACCTCGGCCGGGGCGATGCGGCGCGTGCCAGGGCGCGGGCGGTCATCGCGGCGGTTCTCGACGAGCGTGACCGTAAGGGGCTCGATGCCGTGATCCAGACCTCGTCGGGCTGCGGCACCATGATCAAGGATTATGCGCACCTGCTTGCGGGCGACGCGGCTTGGGCGTCCCGCGCGGCGGAGGTTTCGGTCCTGGCCCGCGATTCTTCGCAATACCTCGCGGGTATTGGCCTTGCCTTCCGGCCCGCCCCGCAGCCCTTGGTCATTGCGTGGCAGGCGCCTTGTTCGCTGACCAACGGCCAGCGCGTCACCGCGGAGCCGCCGGTGCTCCTGCGCGCCGCCGGGTTCACGGTGGTCGAACCCGCCGATGGCGGAACCTGCTGCGGCTCGGCCGGGGTGTACAATGTGCTCGAGCCCGACATGGCGGCGACCCTCGGCGACCGCAAGGCGGCGACCCTCGGCGCGCTCGGCGCCGATGTCGTCGTGTCGGGCAATGTCGGCTGCATGACGCAGCTCGCCGGTCGTGTCGCGCTTCCCGTGGTTCATCTGGTCGAAATGCTCGACTGGGCAAGCGGCGGCCCGCCGCCGCGAGGGGTGCAAGGGCGGGCTGGGGGGCGTGGGGCACTGGAAGGGCCGTTGACGGACCTGTTATACTGAGCTCTCAGCCCGAGCAATTCAGGGGAGAGCCGAATGGACAAGCAGACCCGAACCGAACTGGAAGCGGCCGCCTTTCGCACCCTGGTCGAGCACCTGCGCAAGAATCCCGACGTGCAGAACATCGACATGATGAATCTTGCCGGCTTCTGCCGCAATTGCCTGTCGAAATGGATGGCGGCGGCGGCCAAGGAGCGCAACGTCGACCTCGACTACGAAGCCGCCCGCGAACTCGTCTACGGCATGCCGTACGAGCAGTGGAAGAAGACGTACCAGAAGGAAGCGACGCCCGAACAGCTCGCCGCCATGCAGGCGAAGGCCAGGCATTGAGTTGTCTGACGAACCCGGTGCGACCGTAATCTGTACAGCCTAGCTCGCGTCGAGCATCCGCTGCACGGCGCGGCGGGCGCGGACGGCGACGTCCTCGGGAATCTCGACCCGGGGCTCCAGCGTCTCGAGCGCGCGCAGGATCTTGGGCAGCGAGATCATCTTCATGTACGGGCACAGGTTGCACGGGCGGACGAATTCGACCTCCGGCTCTTCCGCCGCGACGTTGTCGCTCATCGAGCATTCGGTGACCATGAACACGTGCTTCGGCTTCTTCGTCCGTACGTAGTTGATCATGGCCGAGGTGGAGCCGACGAAATCGGCCTCGGCCAGCACGTCGCCGGCGCATTCGGGATGGGCGATGATGGCGATGTCGGAATACATCTTGCGGTATTCACGGAGTTCGGCGGCCGAAAAGGCCTCATGCACCATGCAATGGCCCTTCCAGGGGATGACCTTCACCTTGGTCTGGGAGGCGACGTAGCCCGCGAGATATTCGTCCGGCGTCATGATCACTTCCGGCACGCCGAGGCTTTCGACGATCTTCACCGCGTTGGACGACGTGCAGCAGATGTCGGATTCCGCCTTCACCGCGGCCGAGGTGTTGACGTAGGTGACGACCGGGCGGCCGGGATATTTCTGCTTCAACGCGCGTACGTCGACCGCGGTGATCGACGCATCGAGCGTGCAGCCCGCGCCCGCGTCGGGGATCAGCACGATCTTCTTCGGGTTGAGGAGCTTCGCCGTCTCCGCCATGAAGTGCACGCCGGCGAGGACGATGATATCGGCATCGGTCTTCTGCGCCATCTGAGCGAGGGCAAGGGAATCGCCGACCAGGTCCCCGACGCAGTGATAGATTTCCGGCGTCATGTAGTTGTGCGCCAGGATGACCGCGTTGCGTTCCTTCTTGAGCCGGTTGATGGCGGCGACATAGGGCGCGTGCACGGGCCATTCCACCTCGGGGATGACGTGGCGCACGCGCGCGTATTCGGCCGCGGTCTCGCGGCCGATGGCCGGGGTGTACTCCAGTGTCTCGCTCAGGCTCATGCGCCGTGTCGGTCCAAAATCATTCGCCGGTAAGTGATTACCCGTAATGTAGTCATCCGTCCCCGGGTCCTGCAAGTGCGGCCCCGGAAGGGCCGGATCTCAGGGTCTGCCGGCGCCGGGCGGACCCGGTTCGAGGGCCGGTGCCATGCGGGCGAGCAGGGTGCGCGACCACAGCCAGGCCACCATGCAGCCGGCGCCGGCCCCGGCCACGGCCCAGCTCAGGCCGGTAAATTCCGCCACCCAGCCGACGGTGATGGCGCCGATCGCGGGCGTTCCGCGCCAGACCATCGAATAGATCGACATCACCCGGCCGCGCACGGCGGGTTCCACCGCCATCTGGAACGACGACTGGGTGCCGGTGCCGGCCACGGTCTGGGCGAAGCCCACGGCGAAGATCATCGCCAGGCCGAGCCAGTAGCTGCCCGACAGCGCGAACGCCATGGTGGTCGCCCCCATCACCATGGTCTGGGTGACAATGACACGGGTCAGCCCGGGGCCCGTCCCCCGGCGGGTCAGCCATACCGCGCCGGTCAGGCCGCCCGCGCCCATGGCGCCGAGCAGCCAGCCCAGTCCCTCGGCGCCGCGGGAAAACACGTCGTCGGCAAATCCGGGCAGCATTTCCGCGACCGGGCGCGACAGGATGGACGATACCGTCAGCAGCACCAGCATCGGCCCGATGCCGGGATGGCGCGCGACATAGGCCATGCTGTCACCGATCTCTCGCCACAGGCCCTTGCGGCGACGCTCGAAATGTTCCCCGTGGCGCCCCTTGATGCGCAACAGGTTGACGCTGTGCACGAGGAAACACGCGAAATTGAGGAAGAACAGCGTGGCCACGCCGAACGGACCGATCAGGAGCCCGCCCACGGCCGGGCCGACCGCGCGTCCGAGGTTGAAGATCGTCGAGTTGATGGCGATGGCCCTGCCGAGGTCTTCCTTCGGCACGAGCGTCGGGTAGAACACCATGCGCGCGGCGGTGGAGTAGGGCTGGTTCAGTCCGGTGATCAGGGCGAAGGCGAAAAGGCTCCAGATGTCGATCGTCCCGGTCGCGGTCATCAGCCACAGCGCGCAGGAATAGGCCATGATGATGGCCTGGGTCAGCCACATCATCCGGACCGGATTCGAACGATCGGCGGTGACGCCGGCGAAGGGCGACAAAAATACCGACGGCAGAAGGTCGGCGGCGGCGATGATGCCGAGCCAGCCCGGCGAATGGGTGAGGTCCCAGGCGAGCCAGCCGATACCCGTGCGTTGCGCCCACAGGCTGATCAGCGACGGCACCAGCGTCAGGTTGAACAGGTAATGGTCGCGGTGGCGCAAGGCCTTGGCGACATGGGCCCAGTTGCCGACCCCGATCATGGTCGCGACCCGCCGGTCTCGCCTGGCGCCTCCGCCTCGAGCGCCGCGCGAATGGGCGCCATGCGCGACAGCATGACGATCCACAACACAACGCCGAATCCCGCCGAGACCGTCACCGGCCAGGGCAGGCCGGTGACCTCCGCCACGGCGCCGATCACGAGGGTGCCCACGGCCGGAGCGCCCGTCTGTATGACCGAATAGATCGACATGACGCGCCCGCGGATGCTTCCGTGCACGGCGTTCTGCATCAGGTTGAGCGTCGCGATGGAGGAATTGTTCATGGCGAACCCGGCCACCACCAGAAGCGGCACGCTGGCCCAGAAACTGCCCAGCGCCGCGAAGGTGATGCAGGCGAGGCTCATCAGCAGGACGTTGGTCATGATCATTTCGGTCATGCCACGCACGCCGTCGCGCGAAAGCAGGTAGAACCCGGACAGCGTCGCGCCCAGCCCCATGGCGGAAGTGAGCCAGGCCAACCCTTCGGCGCCGCGCTGGAACACGCCGTCGGCGTAACCGGCCAGAAGGTCGGGAAGGGCGCGGCCGGTGAAGGCGGTCACCGCCAGGACCACGAGCATCGGCCCGATCCCGGCGTGGTGGACGGAGTAGCGCACCCCTTCGGCGATATTTGCCCACATGCCGCCGGTGGCCTTGTCGGGGTTCTCGACCCGCACGTTGCGGATGCGCAGCAGCGCCCACAGGAAGACGAAGAAGGTGAGCGTGTTGAACACGAAGGCCGGACCGATGCCGAAGGTGACGATGATGATGCCGGCCGCGGCCGGCCCCACGAACCGAGCGAGGTTGAAGATCAATGAATTGATGGCGATGGCGGGGGTGAGGTCCTCGCGCGGGACGAGGTTGGGCACCAGTGCGAGCCTTGAGGTGGCATGGGCTGCATGCATGACTCCCAGCGCCAGCGTCAGCACCAGCAGGACCCAGATGCTCGCGAGTCCGGCATAGTAGGTTGCCACCACGACGACCGCCTGGATCAGCATCGCCACCTGCGCCCAGATGTGGAGCCGCAGCCGATCCATGCGGTCGGCGAGGTCGCCCATGATGGGCGCCACCAGCATCATCGCGAACATGTCGGAGAAGGCGATGACGCCGAGCCAGGCGTAGGAATGGGTGATGTCCCAGGTCAGCCAGCCCAGCGCCACTCGCTGGACCCAGGTGCCCACCAGCGACGTGACGCTGCCCAGCGTATAGGCGCGGTAGTCGGCATGGCGCATGGCGCGAAGTGCGCCGGCAAGAGGGCTGACGACGGTCACGCCTGTGCCCTGCCTGCGGCGGCTGTGTTCCGGCGCCGCCCGATCCCGTGACCGTAGGACAATGTTCCCCCCGGAGGGTTGTTGTTATTCGGCGGCCAGGCTGCCCGATTGCGGTGTGTCCAGCGCCTTGAGGATTTCCCTTCGCCGCTCCGCCGCGCGCTCGTAGGCGTCGCGCCGCACGTGGCCGTAACCCCGCACCGTGAGGGGCAGGCCCGCGAGCTCCCGGCAGAGATCGAAGGTGCCGCCGGAAAGGGCGGCGTGGATGCAGTTCAGGTCTGCTTCATACTCTGCCCGGTGGCGTTGCTCAAGCTTGCGGTCGCGGCCGAAGCGGAAGGGATCGAGGAGTCCCCCGCGCAGGGGTCTCAGGCGCGCCAGCAGTCCCAGCAGCGGGCGGAGCCAAGGCCCGAACGCACGTTTCTTCGGGCGGCCCGGCGCGTCGCGCGTTGTGCGATCGCCGATCACCCAGGATGGCGCCAGATGGTAGCGCACGCGCACGTCGCCCTCGAAGGCGCGGGCGATATCGGCGGCGAAGGTGCCATCGGTGAACAGCCGCGCCACGTCGTATTCGTCCTTCGCTGCAAGGACATGGAAGTAGCCTTCGGCCACGGCGCAGACCAGGGCATCGCCGGTGCCGGGTATGCGTTGGGCCGCGACGTCGGACATGGCCGCGACCGCGTCGTGGTAACGGGCGGCGAGGCGCGCTCCGCCGTAGTCGGCCAATTCCCGTTCCCGCCGCGCGACGATGCCGTCGAGGGTTTCCGGTACGGTCCTGGCGGCATCGCCGAGCCCGGCCAGGGCGCGTACCGCGGCCATGTCGTGGGCGGTGCGCCGGCCCCAGGCGAAGGCGGCCCAATTGGTGACGGCGCCCCTGCCGTTCAGATCGATGGCGCCGAGCAGCGCCTGTTCCGACACCGGCACCAGGCCCATCTGCCACGCGAGGCCAAGCAGCAGCACATTGGCGGCGATCGCTTCGCCCGTCAGCCGTTCAGCCAGCTGGCGGGCGTCGGCGGCCGTCACGCGCTCGGCCCCGGCCCGCGCCGCGATGGCGCCGAGCAGAGAGTCCGACGGGAAGGCCAGCGTGGCATCGCGCAGAAAGGCGCCGGTGATGGTTTCCTCGGTATTGACGACAATGCGCGTGCGCCCCGGCGCGACCGTCGCAAGCTGCGGCGCGTCGGCCGCGACGACGAGGTCGCAGCCGATAACCGCGTCGGCCCGCGCTACCCCGATGCGCGCCGCGTGGATGTCGGCGTCGCGGCGCGCGAGGGTGACGTGGCTCGCCACCGCGCCGCCCTTCTGGGCAAGGCCGGTCTGGTCGAGCACCACCGCCGCGTTTCCATCGAGGTGCGCCGCCATGGCGATCAGGTGGCCGACGGTGACGACGCCGGTGCCGCCGATCCCGGCGACGAGAATTCGCCACGGGCGGTCGAGCGCCGCCGGCGCGGGTGGCGGCAGTTCCTGGAGGTGCGGGGGAATTTCCCTGGGTGGCGGCGTCCTGCTTTTGCGCGGGCGTCCGCCTTCGACGGTGACGATGGCGGGACAGAAGCCGTCGACGCAGGTTTCGTCCTTGTTGCAGGTGGCGTGATCGATCCGGCGCTTTTCGCCGAACGGTGTCGCGACCGGGACCACCGACAGGCAGCGCGAGGCACGCTGGCAATCGCCGCAGCCCTCGCAGACGCGCTCGTTGATGAAGATGTGGCGCGCCGGGTCGTCGAGTTGCCCGTGCCGGCGGCGGCGGCGTTTCTCGGCGGCACAGGCCTGGTCGAACACCAGCACCGACACGCCGGCGACCTGCGCGAGTTCCGCCTGGGCGCAATCGAAGCCGTCGCGGCCCATCACGCTGGCGCCGGGCGGGAACGGATCGCTCCGCGCGTAGTGGCCGGGGTCCTCGGCGACGACGACGATGCGCGATACGCCTTCGGCCGCGAGTTCGCGGCAGATCGCGGGCACGGTGAGGCTGCCCTCGACCGCCTGCCCGCCGGTCATGGCGACGGCGTCGTTGAACAGCAGCTTGTAGGTGATGTTGACCCCGGCGGAGATCGCGGCGCGGATGGCGAGCAGGCCGGAATGGTAGTACGTCCCGTCGCCGATGTTGGCGAAGACGTGGGTGGTCTCGGTGAAGGGGGCCTGGCCGATCCAGCTTGCGCCTTCGCCGCCCATCTGCGTCAGAGTCCGTGTATTGGGGTCCGACCACAACGCCAGCGTGTGGCAACCGATGCCGGCGAGCGCGCGGGCGCCGTCGGGCACGCGGGTCGAGGTGTTGTGGGGACAGCCGGAGCAGAAATGCGGCGCGCGCCGCAGCGCCGGTCGCGGCAACGGCGAGGGCTCCGGCACCGCGTCCATTGTCAGGCCGAGGTGGGGTGCCAGCGCGCGGGCGATAGCGTCGGGCGCGAGCACGCCGGCGCGCGCCAGCGCCAGACGGTTGTCCCCGCTGCCGGTCCTGCCGACGACCCGCGGGCGCGCATGGTCCGGCGCGTCGAAAAGGATGTCGCGCAATTGCGGCTCGAGCAGTGGCCGCATTTCCTCGATCACGATGATCCGGTCGAGGTCGGCGGCGAAGTCGCGCACGCCCTCGGCTTCCAGCGGCCACACCATCGCCGGCTTGTAGAGGGCGATGGCGGCTGCGGCGCGGGCGTTCTCGTCAAGGCCGAGCAGGTCGAGCGCCTCGCACACGTCGGCCCAGGACTTGCCGGCGGAGACGATGCCGATGCGGTGCCGCGCGGTCTTGCCGAAGGCGCGGTCGAGCCCCGAGGCGCGAACGAACCGCGCCGCCGCCTCGAGCTTCGGCCCGGCGAGCCGGGCCTCGGCATCGGTCACGCGGTCCGGCCAGCGAATGTGGAGATGTCCGTCGCCGGCCGGTGTGTCGAATGCGAAGCGGGTGAGGGCGGCGTCCACCGTCGCCGCCTGCTCGATGACCTCGGACGGGCATTTGAGCGCCACCCACAGGCCCGACGCGCGCGACAGGGCGATCCCGGCGATGGCGAGGTCGAGCACGTCCTGGATTGTCGCGGGCGCAAGCACCGGAATCCGCGCGTCGATGAAGGCATATTCCGATTGATGCGCGGTGGTCGAACTGATTCCGGCGTGATCGTCGCCGGCGACGGCGAGCACGCCGCCGTTCGGCGCGGTCCCGGCCAGGTTGGCATGCTTGAACGCATCACCGGCGCGGTCGACACCTGGCCCCTTGCCGTACCACAGGCCGAACACGCCGTCGACGCGGGCGCCGGGAAACAGGCCGAGCTGCTGGGAGCCCCAGATCGCGGTGGCGGCGAGTTCCTCGTTGACCCCGGGAGTGAAGCGGATGTCGGCGGCCTCGAGTTCGGCGCGCGCCTGAACGAGATCGCGATCGAAGCCGCCAAGCGGCGAGCCGCGATATCCGGATACGAACCCGCCGGTCTTTATGCCCGCCCTGGCATCGAGCCACGCGCGGGTGAGAAGCGCCCGCACCAGCGCCTGCGTGCCGGTGAGGAACACGCGCGCGCGGGCCGGGTCGTAGCGGTCGCCGAGGCGAATGTCGGCGCGCAGCGCCGTGGCGCCGGGCGTGGGACGCTGGGACCCTTGCTCGGACATCGGATGGAAGCCTCCTCGTCCCCGTTGTGTAGCGCCCGGGGGCCGGGTACGCAACGGCGCCGCCCGGTCCAAGGTGATTTATCGCGCGAAGCGGGCTATAGGTAAGGGCAACAACGACTTGGGAAGGTTCGCGTTTCATGGCCGTTCTCCTGACCGGCGCCGCGGGTTTCATCGGATATCACGTCGGCGAGGCGTTGCTTGCCCGGGGCGAGACCGTCATCGGCGTCGACAACCTGAACGACTATTACGATCCGGCATTGAAGAAAGCGCGGCTCGCGCGGCTCGAGAAGCACAACGGTTTCCGTTTCAATCATCTCGACATCGCCGACGAAGGCAAAATGGTCGAGCTCGCGCGCGGCTGCAAGGATGTGTCCGCGGTAGTGCATCTCGCCGCCCAGGCAGGCGTACGCTATTCGATCATCGATCCGCGCGCCTACGGGCGTTCCAATATCCTCGGGCATCTCAATGTCCTCGAACTGTCCCGGCACATGGACGGGTTGAAGCATCTCGTCTATGCGTCGTCGTCGTCGGTCTACGGCGGCAACGTCAAGCTGCCCTTTTCCGAGGACGATCCGGTCGACCGGCCGGTGTCCCTCTATGCCGCGACCAAGAAGGCCGACGAGCTGATGAGCTATTGCTACAGCCATCTCTACGGCCTGCCTGCGACGGGCCTTCGGTTTTTCACCGTTTACGGGCCTTGGGGCCGGCCGGACATGGCGTATTACGGATTCACCGAGGCGATCTTCCGCGGCGACACGATACAGGTCTTCAACCACGGCGACATGAAGCGCGATTTCACCTACATCGACGATGCCGTCTCCGGTGTCGTTGCGGCCCTCGACCGGCCGCCCGAAGGGCGGGGCGGTGTGGCCCCGCACCGCGTTTACAATATCGGCAACAACCGCGCGGAGGGACTGATGCACTTCATCGCCGTGATCGAACAGGCGATGGGCCGCAAGGCCAGTATCCGCATGGCGCCGATGCAGCCGGGCGACGTGAAGGAGACCTACGCCGACATCACGGCGATCCAGCGCGATCTGGGCTTCGCGCCGACGACGCCGATCGAGGTCGGCATCCCGCGGTTCGTGGAGTGGTTCCGTTCCTACCACCAACCCTGATCCGCGCCGCGGCCGAGGCCCGGTTGCGAACCCCCATGATTCGCCATCCTGAGGGGGATTCCTTGGCCCTTGGTCCGTGCCCGCCGGAAATGCAATAATGCGGTCCTACAATCCCGGCTTCGCTGCCGGGATCGACCGAAATGAGCAGGGAGATCGTCTATGACCATCCTTAATCCCGGCGCACGTCTTGGCGCCGTTCTCCTGGCGGCGGCCATGGTCCCCGCGGTGTCCTCGGCCGCGCGGGCGGATGCGGCCGATTTCTACAAGGGCAAGTCGGTGACCATCAACATCGGCTTCGGTGCCGGCGGCGGTTACGACACCTACGCACGCGTCCTGGCGCGCCATTACGGGCGCCATATCGCCGGTTCGCCGACGGTGGTACCGGTCAACATGCCGGGCTCGGGCGCTCTGCGCGCGGCGAATTTCGTCTATAGCGCCGCCAAGAAGGACGGCACCGCGATGGCACTGGTCGGTGCCTCGACGCTGATGGAACCCCTGTTCGGCAACAAGAAGGCGCTGTTCGACGCCACCAAGTTCACCTGGATCGGTTCGATGGCGAAGGACATCGCCTTCTGCGGCATCTGGAAGTCGGCGGGCGTCAAGTCCTTCGACCAGTGGATGAAGGAGAAGAAGCAACTCACCTTTGGGGCCACCGGTCCGGCGGCCATCACCGCCCAGCACCCCACCATCCTGAAGAACGTCATCGGTGCCAACGCCAAGGTGCTACCTGGCTACAAGGGTACCAAGGACATCAACCTCGCGATGCAGCGGGGCGAGGTCGATGGCAGCTGCGGCCTGTTCGTCTCTTCCATTAAGGCCCAATACCAGCGCTTCGTCGATGCGGGCGACATGATCCTGGTCATGCAGATGGGGCCGGCGAAGACCGACGCGTTCGGCAAGGTGCCGAGCATCTTCGATTATGCCAAGACCGATACGGACAAGAAGGTGCTCGAAATCCATTTCGGCCAGTTGCTGCTTGGACGGCCCTTCGTCGCGGCGCCGGGCGTGCCGGCGGACCGCGCCAAGGCGCTGCAGGACGGTTTCGTCGCCACCCTCAAGGATCCGAAACTGCTTGCCGACGCCAAGAAGGCCCGCATCGCCATCGAGCCGGTATCGGCCGAGGAGGCGCTGAACCTCCTGGTCGGCTTCGGCAACTACCCGAAGGAGGCCATCGACGCGGCCAAGAAGGCCATCGGCCGCTAGCCTTCGGCATATCTCGGGAAAAGGGCCCCGTCGGGCCTTTTTCTTTTTCCTTCAGCGGTAGAGCGCTTCCAGCCGCTCGCCGTATTTCTCCTCCAATACATGGCGGCGCAGCTTCATGGTCGGCGTCATCTGGCCGTTGTCGACGGTGAAGGGGTCCGGGGAAAGTATGAACCGCCGGACGCGTTCGATCGGCGACAGCCCTTCGTTGACCCGCTTGATCACCTCCGCCATATGGGCATGGAACGCGGTATCGGCGCAGAGGTCCTCGAACGGGACGTCATCCCCGTGCCCGTTGTTCCCCGCCCAGGCCCGCGCCGGCGCTTCCTCCGGCACGATCACGGCGACGAGGTGCGGGCGGCGGTCGCCGTGCACCATCGCTTGATGGATCTCGGGCTCGAGGGTGAGGAAACCCTCGACCCGCTGGGGTGAAACATTGTCGCCGCCGGAATTGACGATGATGTCCTTCTTCCGGTCGGTGATGCGCAAATAGCCGTCGTCGTCGAACTCGCCGATGTCGCCGGTGTGAAGCCAGCCGTCCCGGATGGCGGCGGTGGTCGCCTCGGGGTTGTTCCAGTAGCCCTGCATCACCAGTTCACCGCGCACGCAGATCTCGCCGTCCTCGGCGATACGCACCTCGACGTCCCGGAACGGCGGCCCGACGGTCTTCAGGCGGATCTTCTCAGGCGGGTTGCAGCTGATGACCGGTGCCGATTCGGTCTGCCCATAGCCCTGGAGGATCCTCAGTCCCATCGCGGCGAAGGCGAGGCCCACCTCGTAATTGAGCGGCGCGCCCCCCGACACCATGAACCGCAGCCGCCCGCCGAAGCGGCCCCGCACCTTGCGCCGCACCAGCAGGCCGAGCACGGGGTCGATCAGCCGCTCGAGGAAGGTGAGGGTTTCCGGCGCCTCGATCCGCTTGCGGCCGATGGCGACGGCACGCGCGAACAGCTTGCGCTGCAGTGGCCTGGCGCGGTCGACCCCGGCGGCGATGCGGGCGTTCAGCACCTCGAACAGCCGCGGTACCGCGGTCATCACCGTGGGCCGCGCGTCCGCCATGTCCTGGGCAAGGCTATCGAGGCCGGAGGCGTAATAGACCTCGCCGCCGATCGCGATGGGCAGGAACTGGCCGGCCATGTGCTCGTAGGAATGGGACAGCGGCAGGAACGACAGGAACACCTCGCGCCCGAAGCCGCAGTTCCGGAACAGGTGCAGGGCGTCGGCGCAATTGGACAGGATGGCGCCATGGGAGAGCATCACGCCCTTGGGCGCGCCGCCGGTGCCCGAGGTGTAGATCAGCACCGCGGTGTCGCCGCGTGCGCCTTCGTGGGGCTCCACCGGCGTCTGCGCCACGAGCAGGTGGTCCCAGTGGTGCAGCTCTGCCATCTGGGCCTGGCTCAGCGGAATTGCGTCCATGGCGATGACGTGGCGGCAGGTGGAGGTGCGTGCCACCGCCGGTAGCAACCGCCGCGCGAGCGCCTCGGTGGAGACGATTGCCGCTGCCGCCCCCGAATCGGCAAGGACATGTCCGTGGTCCGATGACGTGTTGGTGACGTAGGTGGGCACCGCGATGGCGCCGGCGGCAAGGATGCCGAGCTCGGCGATCATCCATTCGGGCCGGTTTTCCGAAACCAGCATGACGCGGTCGCCGGGCCGGATGCCGAGCGACGTGAGTGCCGCGGCGAGCCGCCGCGCCTTGTCGGCGACCTCGGCCCAGGTCACGTCGGTCCAGCCCTTGCCGTCGCGGGCGTGCAGCAGGGCATCGCTCCCGAAGCGGTCGGCCTGGGCAAAGAACATGCCATGCAACGTCTGTTCGTGGGCGGGGTCGATGCCCCGGGCGAAACCTTCGGCGTGTTGCACGGCTTCCTCTTTCGTTGTCCGACCCGGTCCCTATAATGCGGCCTCGACGGGATTCGGCCAAGAGCCGAGCATGGGGAGCAAGGGATGGCAAAGCCAGGTAAGACGCGTATGGGGAAGGCCGGAAGCCGCCGCCCGCCCCGCTGGAACCTGGATCACCTGTACCGGGGACCCGCGGACAAGGCCCTGGCCCGGGACATGACCCAGGCGGACAAGCGCGCGGCCGCGTTCGAACGCCGGTACAAGGGCAAGCTGGCGCGCCTGTCCGGCGACAGTCTTGGAAAGGCGGTTGCGGAATACGAGGCGATCGACGAAATCCTCGGCAAGGCGATGTCCTATGCGCAGCTTCTCCACGCCGCGGCGGTGTCCGACCCCAAGGTGGGGCAGTTCTACCAGACCCTGAGTGAGCGCACGAACGCGATCTCCTCCAGGCTGCTGTTCTTCACGCTCGAGCTCAACCGCCTGCCCGACAAGGCGCTGAAGGGCAAGATACGGGCCCGGCGGTTGTCCCATTATGCGCCGTGGCTGCGTGACGTACGCGTGTGGCGCGCGCACGAACTGTCCGACGACATGGAAAAGCTTCTCCATGAAAAAAGCCCGACGGCGCGCGCGTCCTGGGTCCGCCTGTTCGACGAGACCATGGCGGGCCTGCGGTTTCCCGTCGACGGCAAGTCGTATACCTCGGCCGAAGTATTTTCCAAGCTGTCCGACCGCAAGGCGGCGACGCGCAAGCGCGCAGCGATCGCTATCGGCAAGGTGCTCGGCGCCAATATCAGGACCTTCGCGCTCATCACCAACACCCTGATCAAGGACAAGGAAGTGGAGGACCGCTGGCGCGGCTTTTCACGCCCCGTATCCGCCCGCAACCTGTCCAATTACGTCGAGGACGAGGTGGTGGATGCCCTGGTGTCGTCGGTCCGCAAGGCCTATCCGAAGGTCAGCCACCGCTACTACCGCATGAAGGCGAAGTGGCTCGGCAAGAAGCGCCTCGACTATTGGGACCGCAACGCGCCGCTGCCCAAGGCACCGGGCCGCGCCATTCCGTGGGCACAGGCGAAGGCAACGGTGCTGACGGCGTACGAGGCGTTCTCGCCGACGCTGGCGAAGACCGCGCAACAGTTCTTCGACGACCGCTGGATCGATGCCGAGATGCGGCCGGGAAAGGATTCGGGCGCCTTCTCCCACCCCGTGGTGCCGAGCGCGCATCCCTATATCCTGATGAATTTCCAGGGCCGCAGCCGCGACGTGATGACGCTCGCCCACGAGCTCGGCCATGGCGTCCATCAGGTGCTGGCGGCGGGGCAGGGACATTTCATGTCCCAGACCCCGCTGACCCTGGCGGAGACGGCTTCGGTCTTCGGCGAGATGCTGACCTTCCGCAGGTTGCTCGCTGAGGAGAAGGATTCCGCGCGACGGCGCGCGCTTATCGCCGGCAAGGTCGAGGACATGATCAATACGGTCGTGCGCCAGACCGCGTTCTACGAGTTCGAGGCCCGTATCCACGCCGCGCGGCGCAAGGGTGAGCTGACGGCGGACACGATCTCGGAGACCTGGCTCGCGGTGCAGAGCGAAAGCCTCGGGCCCGCGATCCACCTCGACGGCGATTACCGCTACTACTGGAGCTACATCCCCCACTTCATCCATTCGCCGTTTTACGTCTACGCCTATGCCTTTGGCGATTGCCTGGTCAATTCGCTCTATGCGACCTACATGGTGGAGCCCAAGGGGTTCGAGGGCAAATACCTCGACATGCTGAGCGCCGGCGGTAGCCTCAGGCACGGGGAACTGCTCAAGCCCTTCGGCCTCGACGCCGCCGATCCCGCGTTCTGGAACCGCGGGCTTGCCATGGTGTCGGGCCTGATCGACGAACTGGAGGCGATGTGAGCCTCAGGGCTTCCCACCGGCCGCCACCGTCCTGATCCACTGCGCGATGTCGCCGACCACACGCCGCTCGATTCCGCGGAAGCCGTGGGCGGCGAACGGGCCGCATTCGTCGCCGCGATAATTGCCGCCGCCGGTATAGCCCACGATTTTCACGGACGGCGCGTTGACGAACGCCTTGGCCATCGCGGACAGATCGGAATACACCGTGACGAAGCAGGCGTCGTCCTCGTGGTGGGCGATAAGGACGGGCACGCGGACGGCGTCGAGCTTCGCGTCCTGCACCCGGTTCTTGTTGCGCGCCCGGTTGTAGCGCGTGACCGACGAGGTGAGCACGATGCCGGTCACGGTGCCCGGCGGCATTTGCGCGGCGATGGCGGCGGCGGAGATGGTGCCCCGGCTGGTTCCGACGAGGAACAGTGGCGCCTTGGACGAGCGGCGGATGTGCGCGATGACGGCGGCGATGTCGCCGGTGTGCTCTTTGCTGGTTCGCCAGAAGTCCAGCCCGTCGGTCCGACGATCCGACGGCGCATCCGGCACCACCACCTGAAATCCGCTGCTCGCCCAGTGGCGGCGGGTGCGGACGAGGAAGTTGCCGGACGGGCTTCCCTTTCCCTTCCAGCGATGGAGATTGATGATCCCGTTGCCGCCCGCGAAGAGAATGACGATCGGGGCATCGGCGCCGGCATCGGTGTTCTCGATGAACTTGACCGAGACGCCTTCGCGGACGGTGACCTCGCTGACTTTTTCCGCGGCGAGGACCGGCGCGCCCGCGGAGAGCAGGGCACCGGCGGCGAGGGCGACGGCGGACGGGAGCCGCACGAATCCCGACATGGCTTTTCCTCCCGGAAGCCCGGCCACTGTTCCACCGCGCTGGGCGGGGTGTCAATCGGCCCCAAACCGACCACGCGGGCGATATAGATTCTTGGCAAACGGCGGACGATTGGGCATTGTGAACTGCGGCCCGCCAGGGCCGGTGTAGTGGGGCACTCGAGGGGCAATATGAAACTGGCCATTCCCAGGGAACGCGCCGATGGCGAGGCGCGGGTCGCGGCGTCGCCCGAAACCGTGAAGAAACTCAAGGCGCTGGGCCTCGATGTGGTGGTCGAGACGGGCGCCGGCGCCGAATCCCGCATCGCTGACGCGGCCTACGCCGAGGCGGGCGCCGAGATTGCCGCCGACGAAAAAGCGGCCGTCGGCGAGGCCGATATCGTGCTCAAGGTCCTGCGCCCTTCGGCGGAGGAGATTGCGCTGATGAAGCGGGGCGCAATCCTGGTCGCCATGCTGGCGCCGCTCGCCCGCAAGGAGGACGCCAGGGCCTATGCGGCGGCGGGCATCACCGCCTTCGCCATGGAGCTGGTGCCGCGGATCACCCGCGCCCAGTCCATGGACGTGCTGTCGTCCCAAGCCAACCTCGCCGGCTACAAGGCGGTGCTCGAGGCCTGCGCCCACTACCGCCGTGTGCTGCCGATGATGATGACGGCGGCGGGCTCGATCGCGCCGGCGCGGGTCTTCGTCATGGGCGTCGGCGTCGCCGGCCTGCAGGCCATCGCCACGGCCCGGCGTCTCGGCGCCATCGTCTCGGCCACCGACGTGCGCCCGGCGACGAAAGAGCAGGTGGAAAGCCTCGGCGCCAAGTTCGTCATGGTCGAGGACGAGGAGACCAAGGCGGCCGAAACCGCGGGCGGCTACGCGCGCGAAATGTCGGACGAATACAAGAAGAAGCAGGCCGAACTGATCGCCAATACCATCGCTCGCCAGGACATCGTCATCACCACGGCGCTGATTCCGGGCCGCCCGGCGCCGGTGCTGGTCTCCGAGGACATGGTCAAGACCATGCGCGCGGGCTCGGTGATCGTCGACCTCGCGGTCGAGGCCGGGGGCAACTGCCCCCTCTCGGAAAAGGACAAGGTCGTCGTCAAGCACGGCGTCACCCTGATCGGCTACAGCAACCTGCCGTCGATGGTGGCCGAGGACGCGAGCCTGCTGTATGCCCGCAATCTCTACAACTTCGTCGCCCCGATGATGGCCAAGGACGGCTCCGGCCTCGCCGTCAACTGGGACGACGAGATCATCAAGGGCGCCGCGCTGACCCGCGACGGCGCCGTCGTTCATCCGCTGCTGGTTTCGGGAGGCGCCTGATGGAAGCCGCAACCGCCGTCGATCCGTTCGTGTTCCGGCTCGCCATCTTCGTGCTGGCGATCTTCGTCGGCTATTACGTAGTGTGGTCGGTGACACCGGCGCTGCACACGCCGCTGATGAGCGTCACCAACGCCATCTCCTCGGTCATCATCGTCGGCGCGCTGATCGCCGCGGGGCCCCAGGGGTTCGAGGTGTCGAAGATCTTCGGCCTGATCGCCATCGCGCTCGCCTCCGTCAATATCTTCGGCGGTTTCCTGGTCACCAACCGCATGCTCGCCATGTACAAGAAGAAGGACAGGGGCTAGTCTATGTCGGCCAATTTCGCGGCGCTCGCCTATCTGCTGGCTTCCGTCCTGTTCATCATGGCGCTGCGCGGGCTCTCCAGCCCGGTCACCGCGCGCAAGGGCAATATCTACGGCATCGCCGGCATGACCATCGCGGTCGCCACCACGGTGGCCACGCCCGGCGTGTTGTCCTATCCGGAGATCGGTGCCGCCATCCTCATCGGCGGGCTGGTCGGCGGCGTCATCGCCCGGCGCATCCAGATGGCGGCCATGCCGCAGCTCGTCGCCGCCTTCCATTCGCTGGTCGGCATGGCGGCGGTGCTGGTGGCGGCGGCAGCCTTCTACAACCCCGCCGCCTACGGCATCGTCGATGCGGGCGGCGTGCTCAAGCTCGCCAGCCGGATCGAGATGTCGCTGGGCGTCGTCATCGGCGCGATCACGTTCTCGGGCTCCGTCGTCGCCTTTGCCAAGCTGCAGGGGCTGGTGTCGGGCAACCCCGTCGTCTTCCCCGGGCAGCATCTCCTCAACCTGCTGATCGGCGTCGCCATCGTCGCGCTGATCGTGATGTTCGGACTCGACGTCAGCCCGACGTGGTTCTGGCTGATGACGGCGCTCGCCTTCGTCGTCGGTTTCACTCTGATCATCCCCATCGGCGGCGCCGACATGCCGGTGGTGATCTCGATGCTGAATTCCTATTCCGGCTGGGCCGCGGCGGGCATCGGCTTCACGCTGGAGAACACGGCGCTGATCGTCACCGGCGCGCTGGTGGGCTCGTCCGGCGCGATCCTCAGCTACATCATGTGCAAGGGTATGAACCGCTCGCTGTTCAACGTCGTCCTCGGAGGCTTCGGCGGCGAGGCCGACGCCGGCGCCGCCAAACGTGCGGGCGACCGGCCGGTCAAGGCGGGCTCCGCCGACGATGCCGCCTTCATCATGAAGAACGCCGGCAAGGTCATCATCGTGCCCGGCTACGGCATGGCGGTGGCCCAGGCCCAGCATGCGCTGCGCGAGATGGCGGACAAGCTCAAGGCCGAGGGGGTGGATGTGACCTACGCCATCCATCCGGTGGCGGGGCGCATGCCGGGGCACATGAACGTGCTGCTGGCGGAGGCCAACGTGCCCTACGACGAGGTGTTCGAGCTGGAGGCGATCAACTCCGCCTTCCAGACCACCGACGTCGCCTTCGTCATCGGCGCCAACGACGTCACCAACCCCGCCGCCCGCGACGACCCGCAGAGCCCGATCTACGGTATGCCCATCCTCGACGTCGACAAGGCGAAGACGGTGCTGTTCGTCAAGCGGTCCCTGGCACCGGGCTACGCCGGCGTCGACAACGACCTGTTCTACCGCGACAACACCATGATGCTGTTCGCCGACGCCAAGGAAATGTGCGAGGGGATAGTGAAGGCGCTGTAGGTCGGCGGTAGAAAGAGCTAGAGTATTTTTCTGGCCGATTGATGAGGACTGGATTGCTGGAACAGGGTCGCTAACCTAAATGCGCCGGGCTATCTATGCTTGAAAATACTTTCATTCATCTGCCGGGAGTAGGCAGAGTCCGTGAAAGAGAATATTGGGCGCAAGGCATTCGTTCGTGGAATGACCTAGAAGCAAACCTTTCGTCCAGTCCGCCGCTGTTCCCAGATCAGCAACTCCATCCCCTCCTCGGCGAAATAGCGCGCTCTCGAGAAGCGTTGCTCAGCGGCAATATTGCGTACTTTGCGCAGCGATTGCCGAGATCCGAACACTACAGGATTGCCTTGTCTGTTCCGGAGAGCACGCTCTTTCTGGATATAGAGACGACTGGCCTTAGCACGTATTACGACCACATCACGTTGGTCGGTGGGAGTGTGGGATCAGGGTACATCTGTTATTTAACTGCAACACATAAAGCGAAAATAAAATCACTATTGGAAAGCGCAAAGTGCCTCGTCACCTTTAATGGGTCGCTTTTCGATCTCAAGTTTTTGCTAAAAGAGTTGCCAGCGGTTCAACTGCCGCAAGCGCACGTCGACCTACGCTTTCTTGCTGCCCGACTGGGTTATCGGGGAGGACAAAAGGAAATCGAAAGAATTTTCCAGATAAGAAGATCCTCAGATGTCAGTGAAGTCCAAGGTGAACTTGCGCCCGTACTCTGGCATGAGTACCAGCTTGGGAATCGTGAAAGTGCCAAGAAACTGGTTCTGTATAACCAGTATGATGTTCTTGGAATGAGGCCCATTCTTGATAAATTGATTCAAGAGCTCATTGCCAAAGAGGGCCTTCCACTGCCCTCCGAACAGATACCGAGATTCACTCAGACACCCAAGAAGCTCTCCTGGACAACGAAACGCCACGAAGACCCAATCCACCGAATATATCTCCCCAAAAAGATCGGCGGCGGGAAACCAAAAGTACACTTCAAAGATCTTACACCCCAAGAGATGGGGCGGAAGCTACGGTTCGTAGGCATCGACTTGACGGGCTCGGAATCGCGGCCCACGGGCTGGTGCTTTCTGAACGGTAGTCACGCAATGACGAAGCTCTTGTCGTCTGACGAAGATATCCTTGTTCAGTCTCTTATCGTAAAGCCCGATGTGGTTTCGATCGATTCACCACTCTCGCTTCCTAAGGGCCGACTTTCGGTCAAGGATGAAGATCCCGGCCGCGTTGAGTTCGGGATAATGCGCCAGTGTGAGAGGGAATTAAAGAGGCGCGGCGTCAACGTCTATCCTGCCCTCATTCCAAGCATGCAGAACCTCACCGCGAGAGGCATGCATCTCGCCAATCGGTTTCGTGCGATGGGAGTCCCAGTAATTGAGAGCTATCCTGGCGCAGCGCAGGATATCATGGGCTTGCCGCGAAAACGCGCGAGCCTGGCACAACTGAAAAACGGCTTGGCTGCGTTCGGCCTATCAGGCGACTTTGTGTGTGAAATGGTTTCGCACGATGAGGTCGATGCCGTCACCGCCGCCGTCGTAGGTCTTTTTTTCTGGGCGGGGAAATTTGAGGCACTGGGAAGCGAGATTGAGGATTACCTCATCATTCCGGATTTGGAAGTTTCCAACGAAAGGTGGATGAAAAGAATCGTCATTGGAATAAGCGGTCCGATAGCAGCGGGTAAAACTACTGCCGCCCGGCTTTTGGAAACCAAAGGTTTTGCAAACGCACGCTTTAGTGCCGTCCTTGAGGAACTACTGAAGGAAAGGCGGGCGATTGTCACACGCAAGTCACTCCAGGCTATTGGTGAGGAGATCAACAAGAACCCGGGACAAAGATGGTTGGCAAAAAAACTCGCCCACTACCACGGTGATGCCACGATGATCGTAATCGATGGACTTCGCCATCCCGAAGATCATGCGAGTATGGTGGAGTGCTTTGGGCCACGATTCTTTCATGTTCATTTGTCGGTTGCGGAAAATACCCGCCGCAGAAGGTACCGGGCCATGCACAGATCGGTTCGGGAGTTCGATCGGGCAATTACCCATCCAGTGGAGGCCAAGGTGGAATATCTTGCCGTTCTGGCCCCGGAACTTATTGAAAATGAAGGAACTATCGAGCAGTTCCGCCGCCGGCTCGATCGGTTCCTTTCCCAAACGAAGAGAGATATAAAGGTTGTAGACAGGAAAAGGGAGATAAGCAGGTGCCGGTAACAATTGTCGTCGGTGGTCAGTTCGGTTCCGAAGGCAAGGGAAAGGTTGCCTGTGCAATCGCTCGGGAGCATAGCGGTACTATTGCGGTTAGGGTGGGTGGTTCAAATTCCGGCCATACAGTTATTGACGAACGTGGCAAGGTACGAGCGTTCCGTCAGCTTCCCACGGCGGCAATTCTGCCAGATACCACATGCGTAATCGCAGCAGGGTCCTATATCGAAGCGGATGTTCTTTCGGATGAAATTCGTCAAACCGGTCTTACACCGGACCGACTTGTAATTGATGCCGATGCGGTTCTGATTTCGGAACGTCACCGAAAACAGGAAAGAAACGCGGGTCTCAAAGAAAAAATTGGATCGACAGGTAGCGGTACCGGCGCTGCGGTCATCGATAGGGTCAGTCGAGTTGGTACGGTATCGTTTGTTCGGGATGATAAGAGGTTTTCACCATATGTTGGTTGCGCACGCAGTTTCCTTCGTCGCCAGCTGAAGAACGAGCGACAACATGTAATTATTGAGGGAACCCAAGGATTTGGCCTATCTCTCCTTCACTCCGGTCATTATCCGAATGTGACGAGCCGTGATACAACCGCAGCGGGATTCCTGTCTGAAACAGGGCTCGGGCCGACGGATGTGAATAAAGTTGTACTTGTCATTCGGGCTTTTCCTATTCGCGTAGCTGGAAACTCCGGCCCAATTCCAGATGAAATTGATTGGGACACGATTACGCGCGAAAGTGGCTCTCCCCATGATCTTGAAGAAAGGACGACAGTTACCGGACATGTGCGTCGCGTAGCTCGCTTTAACGCTGATATTGTCAAAGCCGCAATCGAAGCCAACGCGCCAACGAAGATCGTGCTTAACTATCGGTGCGTTTCAAGGAATAGACGCCTTAAATACCCGAACGATTGAAACTAATCGTGCAGATATAGAGGCCGCTAAGGCGATTCAAGAAAGGAACATAGCTCTGGGCGAGATCAAAGCAGCGCTTGCACTGGACCGTCAGCGTTCTGCAGAATCAAAGCGCTTATCAGATGCTCTCGACCAACTCTCGCGCGAAGTAAAAGAACTACAGTTAAAGTTAGAGGCGCTGCGCAGTACACCAGCACGGCAAGTTCGTCCCAAAAAAACTAGTCAGTAGATGCAGTGGATAAACCTATGCGCATCGAAATCTGCGGTGGCATTGCTTCGGGCAAAACCACCCTTGCGAGATGCCTCGATGATGCTGGTTTTGCAGCCTATTTTGAAAACTTCCAGTCCAATCCATTTTGGAAATTGTTTTATGAGAATCCTGGACGTTACGCATTTGAAACCGAGATAACATTTTTTCTCCAACACTATAGCCAGTTCAGGGATGCGCAAGATGCCAACGCTGACCATGTCGTGTGCGATTCTTCCCTATTACAGGATGTCGCATACGCAAACGTGAATTTGGCCGGACCTTGTCTTGCCGCTTTTACTGCTGTTGCGAATGCTGCGCAGGGATTGCTCGGGCCACCAGCGCTTGTTGTGCATTTGACATGCAGTGCGGAAGAAGAATTGCGACGCATTCGGGCGCGAGCAAGAGATGAGGAACGCGGAATACAAACGTCCTATCTGGGAACTATCCGGTTGACGTACCAAGGATAGGATTGTAGAATGGCTTCATAATCAAAGGATGAAGCCGATGAATACCAAAGTTGACCTGACCAATCCCATCTACCACGACAACGACGCGGCGCGGGAACACCTCGAAACCATCTTGTGGCCCGATGGCCCTGTCTGCCCGCGCTGTGGCGTCATGGGCGACAGGATCACCAAGCTACAGGGCAAGTCCACCCGCCCCGGCGTCTACAAGTGCAAGGATTGCCGCAAGCCGTTCTCCGTCACGGTTGGGACGGTCATGGAGCGGTCCAAGGTGCCCTTGTGCAAATGGGTTATGGCCGCTCAACTCATGGCGTCCAGCAAGAAGGGCATGAGTGCCCTTCAGCTTAAGCGCATGATCGGCACGAACTACGAAACCGCGTGGTTCCTGTTCCACCGTTTGAGGGAATGCGCCATCGATCCGAAGCGCGGCCCCATCGGCGGTCAGAACAAGGTGGTTGAGGTTGACGAAACCTATGTCGGCGGCAAGGCAAAGAACGCCAAGCGCGGCAAGCCCATCCCCAAGAAACACGCGGTTGTCTCACTGGTGGAACGAGATGGCGAAGTGCGCTCGTTTCACGTTACCAACGTCAACTCCAAAACCCTTCGGCCCATCATCGTCAAGAATGCCAGCCGCAAGTCCTATCTCATGACCGATGAAAGCGTTGTCTATCCCAAGATCGGGAGTGAGTTTTCAGGACACGGAACGGTCAATCACAGCGCCGAAGAATATGTCCGTGGCGTCTTTTGGTACACGAACACGGTTGAAAGCTACTTTGCCCTTTTGAAGCGCGGAATGATGGGCTCATTCCACAGCGTTTCAGAAGCGCACTTGTACCGCTACCTCGCGGAATTCGATTTCCGGCACAACACCCGCAAGATGTCCGATGCAGAACGCGGCGATGAATTGTTGAAGGGCGCCGCGGGCAAGCGGCTCATGTACCATCAACCTCGTGAAGCCGCGAACGTCTAAGCAGAAGGCGAAGGCTTTCCTGCGCTGGCGTCACCGTTCTTAACAAGCTGCCATTCAGCGCCCAAACGTTCCGCATACCATAACTCCAACGGACGATCAGGGAGAGTATTTGTCATGGCTAGCAACGCACCCGGTGGGAATACCCCCGTTGCATTTATTGATAACCCGCACGCTCCAGATGTTTTTGCGGACGCCTGCACGGGCGTCTTTTTGTGGAACGGAAACATAAGGCTCACCTTCGAATCGGATAGAGTGAATCACGCAACCAGCCCCGGCCCGATAAACAGGGTTGTGATCGGCAGATTAGTCATGCCCGTAGTGGCGGCTCAGGAGATGATCAAAATGTTGCAAGGATTCATTGAACAGCAGCAGCAAGCCCCCAATGCACCGCCGCAAGCAACCGGGACGGTCCACTAACAAAAACCCCGGCTTACTTGGCCGGGGTCTTTCTCTTTGATGTCTTGCGTTTGGACGTTGCGCTTTTCTCCCGCTCCCGCTTGGGGCGCGGTTGAGGGGGCGTTTTCAGCAAGCGCAACAGCAACTCGTCGCGCTCGCGTTCTGCTTTGTTCGATTTAGGCTCTTTCATAGGGGGAAATTACCATGAGAGACCAGCGATCTCAAAACATCGCTCCCTACATGGAAGCGGTCGGGCTCGTCTCTGCTGTTTGGGCTCATCTAGAACTCAATTTTGACATGATAATTGCAAATCTTACCGGAGGCGACGCAGAGGCCGTAGGCTGTATAACGATGCAGTTCGGCTCCTACTATCCAAAGCTGAGCGCAATAATCGCGTTATGCAAATACAGGGGTGTTTCAAAACCGATCATTGAAGAATTGAAAACCATGCGCGGCCAACTCGCGGACCCAGCCGAAAGGCGCAACCGCCTCATTCACGATGCCTGGCTCATAAAAGGAGGCCACGTGACCGGGAAAGCCTCCCACAAAGTTAGACCCGCGAGGGACCAAACGCTCACAGAATGCGAATCATTAAGGCGGGCAATAAACAAATTCGCCCTGAAAACAATCCGTTTGAGGCAAGAAATCAAGCGCGAGCTTGCAACATCCTCACAAACGTGTCCCTAACCGCTTCGCGCCACGTCTCCATAGACGGCCCACCATAATCTGGCGTCATGTAGATATCGTGCTTAAGTAGTTCAGAAACGCCCGCCTCGATCATCTCAGGCGTAACCTCGGAAACCGCGACGTTCGCAACCGTTTCAGGGTGTACAGTCTGGCTCATGGTACGTCAACCGGATAGTTCCCTCCTATCTAGCCAGTATCAACACAGCGATCATTGACAATTTGGGCATGTATGGGGCTGCCACAAAATGCATCGATATTGACAGTCAGGAGTTTAATTTCGCCCACAACGAAGCGCATAAGGCCGCCGTCGTCGAAAAAGTAAAATCGACGCTCACGCGTTAGGGATATAATCCACCATCAAAAAAGCCGCCCCAGAGGGACGGCTTCCTGTGAAGGGCCAGTCCTTTTGGGCCGGCCTTCTTTGGGAGGGGCTAGTACCCCTCGCGCTCCATGCGCTTGCGCAGGAGCTTGCGGTAGCGGCGGACCGCTTCCGCTTTCTCGCGGGCGCGCTTCTCCGAGGGTTTCTCGTAATTGCGGCGCATCTTCATTTCGCGGTAGATGCCCTCGCGCTGCATCTTCTTCTTCAGCGCGCGAAGGGCCTGATCGACGTTGTTGTCCTTGACGGTGACCTGCACGGGTGTTCGACCTTCCTTCCCAGTGACGGCGATTCTCGGGGGCGGAAACACGCAAGTCTCCGCTGGAACGCGGGCTTTTAGCACCTTCGCGCCCGGTTGGGAAGGGTAAAGGCGGTGACAGGCCGGTGACAAACGCCCGGAATCCCCTGATTTTCGGCGTCCGCACCGGTTCCGGCGGCGGCGGGACGGCTCCCTGCGGGGCGTGGCGGTCGACGCAGGACGCCCCCGCCTCTTTACCTCCGCCGCGCCCGCGCCCATATTGCCGCCATGGCCATCCTGAAGATCGCCCGCATGGGCAACCCGGTGCTGCGCGCGCCTGCCCGCCCCGTCGCCGATCCCACGGCGCCGGCGATCCGCGCGCTGGTGTCCGACATGGTGGAAACCATGCTCGACGCCGGCGGGGTCGGCCTCGCCGCGCCCCAGGTGCGGGTGCCCCTGCGCCTCGTCATCTTCCAACTGCCGCCGGAACGCCTGGTGGCCCAGGACAGTACCGACGGGGCCGATGCCGACATCGAGGGCGACCCCGAAGGCGATGCCGACGGTGCGCCGGCGGACGCGGAGCACCTGCCGCTCCACGTCCTCATCAACCCCGTGATCACGCCCGTCGGCGAGGACACCGCGCTGGGCTGGGAGGGCTGCCTGTCGCTGCCGCGCATGCGCGGGTTGGTGCCGCGCCACACCTATATCCGCTACAGCGGGATCGGCCTCGACGGCAAGCCGTTCGAGCGCGAAGCCCGCGGCTTCCACGCCCGCGTCGTTCAGCACGAATGCGACCACCTCGACGGTATCCTCTACCCGATGCGGATGACCGACCTGAGCCTGCTCGGCTACAACGACGAATGGGCGCGCGCGCCCCTCGAAATCGCCGCCGACGCGCCGGGCGACGCGGAAGCGGCGGAGTAGGCGATGGCGTCCGGGCCCGGGGAACTTGCGGCGGCACGCGAAAAGATCCTTCGCGCCACCCTCGTGCATGTGCCGTTTAACGGCTGGAGCAAGGCCGCCCTCGACCACGGCATCCGCGACAGCGGTGTGAAGGGCCCGCCCGCCCGGCTCGCCTTCCAGGGCGGGATGGACGAGCTGGCGGAGTACTATTGCCGCTTCGCCGACGAACGCATGCTCGCCGCCCTCGATGACGCCGCCGTCGCCGCCATGCCGATGCGCACGCGCATTAACCATGTTGTGCGGCTCAGGCTCGAACAGGCGGAAACCGAGCGCGAGGCCGTGCGCGCGCTGATGTCGTGGCTGGCGCTGCCCGGCAACCAGGCGCTCGGCGCCCGCTGCCTGTACCGGACGGTGGACGCCATGTGGCACGGGGTGGGCGATACCTCGACCGATTTCAACTTTTACAGCAAGCGGGCGTTGTTGGCGGGGATTCTGGCGGCGACCGTGCTATACTGGCTCGTCGACGACAGCGAAGGCCGGGAGGCCACCTGGGTCTTCCTCGGCCGGCGTGTCGACGACGTCTTGGGGATCGAGAAAGCCAAGGCGCGGGTGCGCTCCGCCATCTCGAAGCTTCCGGACCCATTCAATATTCTCGGGCGGGGATTCCCGGGCAAGCGTCCGCCCGACGCCTGATCGCGTTCCAGCCGGGCTCTGCACACCTCATGCGTCTGTCATCCGTCATCATCGTCGTCGTCATCGCGCTGGTTAACGCGGTGTTAATGGCAGCGCTGCATCGGCCCTTCGGTGGCGCCGTCGAGTGGGACGGGGTGCTGCGCGGCCTTTCCTTCAGCCCCTATTCGCGCGACAAGAGCCCGGTCGAGAACCGTCACCCCACGGTCGCGGAAATGGAGAACGACGTCGCAGTCCTGGCCGGTGCCGTGCGCTCGCTGCGCACCTATACCGTCGCCTACGGCTTCGACGCCATCCCCGCCATTGCCAAGCGCTACGACATGAAGGTGACGCTCGGCGGCTGGATCGGCGACGACCAGAAAGCCAACGAAGCGGAAATGCGGCTTCTGGTCCTGACCGCATGGCGCAACCCCAACGTGGAAAAGCTGATCGTCGGCAACGAAGCGATCCTGCGCGACGATGTGTCGGTGGAAGAGCTCGTCGCCCATATCCGCGCGGTGAAGCGCCGGGTCCGAATCCCGGTGTCGACGGCGGAGCCGCCGCACATCTGGCTCAAGTATCCCGAACTGGCCCGGGAATCCGACTTCATCGCCCTCCAGCTGCTGCCCTACTGGGAAGGCGTGCCGATCGAGGACGCCGTCGGCCACGTGCTCGACCGCTATTACGAGATCAAGACCACCTATCCCGACAAGCCCATCGTCATCAGCGAAGTGGGCTGGCCCTCCTTCGGCAAGGCGGTCAAGGCCGCCCAGTCCGGCGTGGTCAACCAGGGCCGCTTCCTGCGCCGCTTCCTCAACACGGCGCAGCGCATCGGCATCGACTACTTCGTCATGGAAGCCTTCGACCAGCCGTGGAAGGTCATCATCGAGGGGACGGCGGGGGCCTACTGGGGGATTTTCGACGCCGACCGCAAGCCCAAGTTCGCGCTCGAGGGCGACCTGATCGAACGGCCGCAATGGATCACGCTGGCGGCGCTCAGCGGCGTTTTCGGCGGCCTGCTGTTGCTGCTGGTGGTGCTGCCGGGCGCCCGCCACATGCCGCTCGGCGCGCGCATCTTCCTCGCCTTCCTGTTCCAGGGCGTAATCACCGGTTTCGTCCTCGGCGCCGACCGCATCCTCTACCAGTACCTTCAGCCGTTCGAACTGGCGGGCCTTTGCGCGCTGCTGTTCGCCCAGATCCTGCTATCGATCACGCTGGCGTCCGAGGGATTCCAGTTCGCCGAGCTTAGCTGGCGCGGCGCCCTCGTGCGCCAGTTCGCGCATCGCGGACGGGCGGCCGAACGGCCCAGAAAGGTGTCCCTCCATCTGCCCATCTGCAACGAGCCGCCGGACCTCGTGATCGAGACGCTGGAGAGCCTCGCCGCCCTCGACTACCCCGCCTTCGAAGTGCTCGTGGTCGACAACAACACCAGCGATCCCGCCGTGTGGCGGCCGGTGCAGCTGGCCTGCGCCCGGCTCGGCCCGCGGTTCCGGTTCTTCCATGTCGACGAGATGAAGGGCTTCAAGGCGGGCGCGCTCAACCTGGCCTTGCGCGAGACTGCACCCGATGCCGAAATCGTCGGCGTGGTGGACGCCGATTACCTCGTGTCGCCGGATTGGCTCGGCTCGCTGGTGGGCTACTTCGAGGAGGAACGCGTCGGCTTCGTCCAGGCGCCGCAGGATCATCGCGACTGGTCGCGTCATCCCTTCCACGAAATGATCAACTGGGAATACGCCGGGTTCTTCCACATCGGCATGATCCACCGCAACGAGCGCAACGCCATCATCCAGCACGGCACCATGACGCTGATCCGCCGCTCGGCGCTGGAACGGCTCGGCGGCTGGGCCGAATGGTGCATCTGCGAGGACGCGGAGCTGGGCCTGCGCCTGCTCGACGCGGGCTACAGCAGCGTCTACGTCAACCATCCCTTCGGGCGGGGCGTGGTGCCGGACAGCTTCGCCGGCTACACGCGGCAGCGCTTCCGCTGGGTGTTCGGCGCCGGACAGATCCTGCGCCGCCACAAGAAGAAGCTCCTGTTCGGCATCGACACCCGGCTCACGGCGGCCCAGCGCTACCACTTCGTCGCCGGCTGGATGCCGTGGCTCACCGACCTGCTGCACGTCGTCTTCACCGCGGCGGGACTGATCTGGTCGCTGGGCCTGATCGTGTTTCCCAAGCGCTTCGATTATCCGCTGTCGCTGTTCGTCATTCCGGCGCTCACGCTGTTCGGGCTTAAGGTCTTCGCCTCGCTGTGGCTGTACACACGGCGGGTGCCCTGCACCCTGCGCCAGCGGATCGGCGCCGCCATCGCCGCGCTGGCGCTGTCCTACACGGTGGCCCGCGGCGTGCTCGCGGGTATGTTCTTCAAGAGCCTGCCGTTCCACCGCACGCCCAAGCGCGCCCGTGCGCCGGCGTTGATCGAGGGCGTCCGCATGGCCTCGTCCGAGACGATGCTGACCCTGATGATCGCGGCGGCGGCGGCGGGGCTGATATACAGCGGCGCGCTCGCCACCATCGACGGGCTGCTCTGGGTGCTGATGCTGGGCGCCCTGTCGCTGCCCTATGTGGCGGCGGTGATCCTGGCGGTAACGGCGGCCCTGCCGGCGCGCGCTGTCGCCGTGGATGAGCGGCCGGCCGCGATGGCGGCGGAATAGCCTCAGCCAGGAGTCTTCGGCCCCAATCCCCTTGGGAACAGCCAGGTGACATGCCCCATCTTGCGGCCCGGGCGGGGCGCGCCCTTGCCGTAGAGGTGGATCTTGGCGCCGGGGTCGCGCACCAGCGCGTCGAAGCGGTTCACCTCGTCGCCGATGAGGTTCTTCATGGCGGCGTCCGAATGGCGCGCCGGGTCGCCGAGCGGCAGGCCGCACACGGCACGGACGAACTGCTCGAACTGGCTAGTGACGCAGGCGTCGAGGGTCCAGTGGCCGGAATTGTGCGGCCGGGGGGCTATCTCGTTGACCAGCACGCAGCCGTCGCGGGTCACGAACATCTCCACCGCCAGCAGGCCGACGAGGCCGAGCGCCTCGGCCACCCGCGCGGCGACGCGTTCCGCTTCATCGGCAACTTCGGGCGCGATGGCGGCGGGCGCGAGCGTGACGTCGAGGATATGGTTGGCGTGCCGGTTTTCGGCCACGTCGAAGGCGGCGACCCGGCCGGCCGCGTCGCGGGCCAGGACCACCGAGACCTCACAGGCGAAATCGACAAACCCTTCGAGGATCCCGACATCCGCGCCCATCCGCAGGTAAGCCTCGGCAGGGTCGGTGCGGGCGTCGATCTTGACCTGTCCCTTGCCGTCGTACCCGAGCGTCGCGGTCTTGAGAACGGCGGGACGGCCGATCTCATCCAGCGCGCAGGCCAGTTCCGCCGGCGACGCGATGCGCGCAAACGGGACGGTCGGCGCACCGTTGGCGTTGAGGAAGGTCTTCTCCCGGATACGGTCCTGGGCGATCTCGAGGCACCGTGCCGACGGCCGCATCGGTGCGCGGGCGGCAATACGCTCGACCGTCGCCGCCGGCACGTTCTCGAACTCGAAGGTGGCGACATCGACCGAGCCCGCGAAGGCGTCGAGCGCCGCCATGTCCAGATAATCCGCTACGGTCGCGCGTTCCGAAACCTGCGCGGCCGGACTGTCGGCCTCGGGCGTGAAGACATGGACCCGGTAGCCCAGACGCGCCGCGGCCAGCGCCGTCATGCGGCCGAGCTGGCCGCCACCGACGATGCCGATGGTGGCGCCGGGTGGGATGGGAGCGGCAGGAGGCCTGGAGTCGGTGGTCACGGTGACGGAATCGCGCTCAGCTGTCCTTCGGCGCATCGGCGACGGCCGCGGTCTGGGCGGCGCGGAACCTGTCGAGCGCGCCCGCGACCTTCCTGTCGCCGAGTGCAAGGATCGCGGCCGCCAGCAGTGCTGCGTTGATCGCGCCGGACTTGCCGATGGCGAGCGTCCCGACCGGCACGCCGCCCGGCATCTGGGCGATCGACAGCAGGCTGTCCATGCCCTTGAGGGACTGCGATTCGATCGGCACGCCGAGCACCGGCAGCAGCGTCATCGACGCCGTCATGCCGGGCAGGTGGGCGGCGCCGCCCGCGGCGGCGATGATGACCTTGAACCCCTTGGATTTGGCGGCGGCGGCGAAGTCGTAGAGGCGTTTCGGCGTGCGGTGGGCGGAGATGATGCGGCTCACGTGGTCGATGCCGAGTCCCTTCAGTGTCTCCGATGCATGGCGCATGGTGTCCCAGTCGGACTGGCTGCCCATGATGATGGCGACGGATGGCTGGGACTTCGGCATCGTTAACCTCCGGGGCCCATCGCGCGATGCGGTGTCCCCACAGGCCCGAAGCGGCGGCACGCCAGTGTCCCCGGGCGGCGGAAAGCGGCCATTATATGGACGCGCGCCCCGCTGGCAACTGCCAAGCCGATACACCAAAAGCGTTCGGGCGCCCGGAGAATCCGCGGTTTCGGCGAGGAGGAGTCGCAGTACGTTAACGATTCGTTAAGTATTTATGCTTACGAAGTCTTAACCATACCACGGCGCGGTAGGAAACGGATTGTGGCGGAGGGCGCAGGCTTGGCCTCGGATATCGGGATCATCAGGTCCGTTGACGGGATCATCTGGTTGCGGGGGAACGGCACCGCCCGTCCCGCGGTGCCGGAGCATGAGGCCATGCCGGCCCTCGGTATCCCCGAGGCGGAACTCACGCCGAAGGTACGCGCGGCGACCCAGGCGCTCCTGCAGGAAATGGACGGGCTGCGCAGCGAACTCGAGAGGAGCCGGGCGCACGTCGCGCGGCTCGAGAAGCTGGCCGATGAGGACGCCCTTGTCCCTGTCGCCAACCGCCGGGCCTTCGTGCGCGAGCTTTCGCGGATGGTGTCGTTCGCCCGGCGCTACGGGACACGGCTCAGCGTTCTCTATTTCGACATCGACAACATGAAACACGTGAACGACACCTTCGGACATGCCGCGGGCGACGCCGCGATTGCCCATGTCGCGTCGATCCTTATCGACAGCGTCCGCGGGTCCGATATCGTGGGCCGCTTGGGCGGCGACGAATTTGGCGTCATTCTCGCCAACGCCACCAAGAAGACGGCGCATGCCAAGGCGGAACAGCTCGTCCGCACCGTTGCGGCCAGGCCGGTCGGCGCCGGCGGCCGAAGCTTCGCCGTCCGGGTCACCTACGGGGCGCATTCCCTTGAAGCCGGGGACGATGCGCCGGCCATGATCGAAAAGGCCGATCGCGCCATGTATACCCGCAAGGGGCGTGACCAGGCACCGCTGTCCTGATTTCCCTCGCGCCGGAACGGAACCTCGCGCCGGGTTTCGGCATGGCGGCCTCCTGCCGAAATTCTGCCTTCCCAACGGGGCTCCGGTTGAAGCATCCGCGCATTTGGGCGATGTTAGACAGGCGAACGATCCTGCGGCGCGGCGAGGAGCCCCGAATTGACACTCAGGCGACTGGGCATCATGACCACTGGGGGCGACTGCGCCGGTCTCAACGCCGTGATTCGCGCCGCGGTCATGCGTGCGGTTCAGGGATATGGGTGCGAGGTGCTGGGGATCCGGCGCGGGACCCTCGGCCTGCTGTCCGAGCCGCCCGACGTCGAGGCGCTGACGCCGGACCTGTTCTCGGGCGCTGCGCTCAGGACCGGCGGCACCATGATCGGCACCACCACGCGGGGGAATCCCTTCGATTTTTCCATGCCCGACGGGAGCCGCAGGGACCGTTCCGCCGAAGTCATCGCCGCGTGCCAGAGGCTGGGACTCGACGCGGTGATCGCCATCGGCGGCGATGGGTCGTTCCGGATCCTCGGGCGCCTCGCCCAGGAGCATGGCATGAAGGTCGTCTGTATCCCGAAGACCATCGACAACGACGTCGTTGGCACGGAGAACTCCATCGGTTACGTCACCGCCGTCAACGTCGCGACCGAGGCGCTCGACCGCCTTCAGACGACCGCGGCATCGCATTCGCGCATCATGGTGCTGGAGGTCATGGGGCGTGATGCCGGTCACATCGCGCTATCCGCCGGGATCGCCGGCGGCGCCGACATCATCCTCATTCCCGAAATTCCCTACCGCATCGACAACCTGGTCGCGCGGATTCAGTCCTTGCCGGAGCAGCTTGGACGCTGGTTCGCGCTCGTCGTCGTCGCGGAGGGCTGCAAGACCGAGGCGGGAGCCCCGCTCACCCATCCCGAGCCCGGAGGTGCGGTCCGTTATGGCGGTATCGGCAACTGGCTTGCCGACCGCCTGGCGGAGAGGACCGGATGGGAAACGCGGTATACCATACTGGGCCATGTCCAGCGCGGCGGCATGCCCTCGACCACCGACCGCGTGCTTGCCGCCGCCTTCGGCGTCCGCGCGGTGGATCTCGCGGCGGCCGGCCGGTTCGGACGGGTCGTGGTATGGCAGAACCGGCGCGTGCAGGATATCCCTCTTGCCGAGGCGGGGGAGAGTGTCCATCTCGTGGACGTGGACGGAGATCTCGTACGTACGGCGCGTGGTCTCGGTGTATCGTTCGGCGACGAGGGCATCGGTACGGGCGCGACATGAACTTTCCCGAACATCCATTGTGGGATTTTTCAATCTCGGTCTATCGTCTGGAGGGGGTGGCCGCCGCGTGCCTCAACCTGCAGGAGCGACATTCGATCGACGTCAACCTGATGCTGTTCTGCTTGTGGCTCGGCCATTCCGGGCGCGGCGCACTCAGCGAGGACGAGGTCCTGGCGGTGATGGCGGCGTCGGATCGTTGGCACCGAAAGATTGTGAAGGCGTTGCGCTTCGTTCGCCGTACCCTCAAGGACGGGTTCGAACAGGCTCCGCAGGATCTGCGCCAGCGCCTGCGCGCCGAGGTGCAAGCCGCGGAACTCGACGCCGAACATCTGGAGCAGTTCATCCTTGCCGCCGCGGTCGAGCGCACGGTGACGATCGAGGACGCGCCGATCGAGGCGCGTGCCGCCGACGCGGCGGCAAGCGTCGGTCGCTACATTCGCACCCAGGACCTGCACTTCGAGCCCCGGGACGCGGTGGATTTCGCCCATATCCTCGGCAAGGCGTTTCCCGGCCTCAAGCCGGATACCGCGCTGGACCTCGCGGAAGGCCTGATGTAGCGGGCCGGCGCATCGGCGCCAAAGTGAGTCTTGGCGCCGTTTCACCAGCGGGGTAACATCTTTCCCGAAGACTGGTCCCGTGCTGTCAGGCCGGGCAAGACAAGACAGGCGTTGGTCCGCCCGGCCAGCCTCCGGCACGTTCCGGCTTCCAGCAGCCAAGGAGGTGCTTATGGCCGAAGACGATACCGTGTCACTGCTCAAATCCGAACATGCGGGCCTCGAACGCGCCATCACAAAAGAATTGGCCCGTCCCTATCCCAACGAGGAAACCCTGGCCGAACTGAAACGACAGAAGCTGCGCATAAAGGACCAGTTGCTCAAGCTGCACGCCGCCTGACGGCCTCCAGATGAAAAACGCGCCCCCTGCGGGCGCGTTTGCATATTCACAGCTTTCTCATGCCCGGCGCCGCGCGCCGGAGGGCGGTTGCGCCCGGCTACGGCCTCCCGGCGGCCCGGGCGTTCAATACCCGCCCTGGCTGCCGTCAGTGTTGTTGTCGGCGCCTGCGGTGCCGGTCTCCGGCACCTCCAACGCCGGCGGCGGGGAGGGCGGCGCGTCGGCGGGAACGGCTTCGGATTCGGCCGCCGCCTTTGCTGCGTCCCGCTCACGCCGGGCAGCCTCGCGCTTGGCCCGCTGCTCGGCCCGTGCCAGGCGCCGGCGCGCGGTCTGTACCGCCAGCAAGAGATCTTCGTAGGAACACATGCCGATGTCGACCGGATCGACCGGCTTGATGTTCGTGCTCTTCCAGTGGGTGCGGTCGCGCACGGCGCTGATGGTGCTCTTGGTGGTGCCGATCAGGCGCGATATCTGCGCATCCGTCAGCTCGGGATAATGGCGCAGCAGCCAGGCGATGGCGTCCGGCCGCTCCTGGCGCTTGGCGATGGGCGTGTAGCGCGGCCCATCGGTCTTGGGCGAGGGACGCGGGGTTGTGGCTTCGGCCATCTGCAGCCGGGCGCTCTCGTCGCCTTCGCAGCGCCTGATCTCCTCGGCCGTCAACTGGCCATTGACGATGGGGTCGAGCCCGTTGATGCCGACGGCGACTTCCTCGTCGGCAATGGCCTGGACCTCGAGCGGATGCAGGCCGCAAAAGTCGGCGATCTGCTGAAACGTCAGTGCCGTGTTCTCTACCAGCCAGACCGCAGTGGCCTTGGGCATGAGCGGGAGAACCATGAGACCTCCTTCAAAACGTGATGCGCCCGGACCCCGTTTTCGAGGCCCGGGCCGGGCGCTCCGCCCGGTTGGGCGGTAGCAATCAGATTAACGCCATCATATAGTTGGTTGACTGGCGGAAAAACCCCTAATGGTAATGGTGGGAATTTCTCCGGTCGCGGGAGGGCGCCATGGCGATCGATGAAGACGATCCGAAACCCCAGAAACCTGCGGGACTCGAGCCGCGCATATTGGACCGCCTGTCGATCGAGGAATTGCGCGAGTATATCGACGAGCTCAAGGCCGAGATTGCCCGCACGGAAGCCGATATCGCCCGTAAGCAGGCGGTTCGCGCCGGCGCGGAGGCCTTTTTCAAGAAATAGGGCGGTTCGGAAGGCGGACGGCAACCCTTAACATTCTTCATAAAAAATCTGTGATTTGTTAAGGAAATCTTAACCATTTGCCTTTACATTCATAGTCAGACAATTCCTCTGTCATAGGGTTGTCTATTGGACGCTCCGTCCAATCCTTTTGACGCCTCCCTGTTAAACTTGAGCCGCCCTTCCCGGGCGGCTTTTTTTTCGATTCGACCGTCCCTTTTCATAGGCCTGTAATCTGGCTTTGACTCCTCCCGGTCGCCCGGATATTTTTGTGGGCGACCGCAGGTTTAACAGGTCGAGGCTCAAAAGAAGGAGCCGCCCCAAGCGGGAGGACGCGGGGGGCGGCTCTCAATTTTTTGGGTGGCCCAAGACCGAATCCAGGCCCCCTATGCCTTCAGGTCCGTGCCATCAGGCGGCCTTACCGGCGATCGCCTTGCGCGGCGCGCCCGACCGGATATCGATGCGGCGCTGCTTCGCTTCCTCCGGCACCGCACGCTCCAGATCCACGTGCAACAGGCCGTTGTCGAGGCTCGCGCCGACGACTTCGACGGCGTCGGCCAGCGCGAAGGCCAGCCGGAATGCGCGGCCGGCGATACCGTGGTACAGGAACTTGCGCTCGCCTTCCGTTTCGTCGCGCTTGATCTTGCCCGAAATGCTGAGGGTGTTTTCGCGCACCGAAACGTCGAGGTCATCCTCGCCGAACCCGGCGACGGCGACGGTAATGCGATAGGTTGTTTGGCCGGTCTTTTCGATGTCGTAGGGCGGATAGGTCGAATCGCCGTGGGGTGAGAGCGCGCTTTCCATCAGGCGGCCCAGACGGTCGAACCCGACCGACGAACGGAACAGGGGCGAAAAGTCGAAGCTGGTCATGTCCATATCCTCTCTTTGAAGCAACATGGGTTTATCGTGTCCCGACCCGCCGTAACGGCCGGGTTCGGGCACACTTGCGACCCGCGAACGGCGCCGCACCTCGTAGATTTAGAATCTCGTCCCGCGCTTTCAAGACCCCCGGCAAGACCCCGGCGGGTTTCCGTCAAGCGATTGAAACTTGGCAATTTTTATGAATTCCGTCGGCCTCCGTCGGATGGGGCGGCGTGGATCGCAGGCATGAAAAAAGGCCGGTCCCACGGACCGGCCCTTCGGCGGGACGCCCTTAGGGGCGTTCAGGATGGGGCGCTCAGGACTTGAGGCCGATGCCCTGGAAGCGCTTGTTGAACTTGGCGAGCTGTCCGGCCGAATCGACCAGCCGGTGGACGCCGGTCCATACCGGGTGCGACCGGGAATCGATGTCGAGCTTAAGCGTATCGCCGGGCTTGCCCCAGGTCGAACGGGTCTTGTAGGTGGTGCCATCGGTCATCACCACCGTGATCTCGTGATAGTCGGGATGCGTGTCCTTCTTCATGGCCGCCGTCCTGGAATGGGTCGGGCGCGCCGCTCCCAGGCCGGGGCGGGCGCGCGGAAGGCGTTCTATATCCAATGCCGGGACCGATTGCAAGGCCCACGGGCCCCCGGCCGAAGGGACCCACCGCGCCTCCGGTTCGCGGGGGTGTTGCCGGCCGGTGCCATCGGATACATTAGCCCCCGCCGACCCGACCCGTCCGTTTCAGCCCAAGGTTCCCCATGGCGCGCCCGTCCGCCTCGTCCCAGCGCCCATCACTCGCGGCCCTTGCCGAGGGTGCCGACCGTCCGCGCGGTTCGCTCGGCGAGCTCGGCCGCCTGTGGGCCTACGTCGCGCCCTACCGGCTTGCGGTGGCCGGCGCCGTGGCTGCCCTCGTGGTCGCGGCGGGGACGGTCCTGGTCATGGGAATGGGGCTCCGCACCCTGGTCGACCAGGGCTTCTCGGCCGGCGACAGCGGGCTCCTCGACCGCGCGCTATTCGCGCTGCTCGGCATCATCGTCGTGCTGTCGCTCGCCACCTATTCGCGCTACGCGCTGGTCAGCTGGCTCGGCGAACGGGTGGTGGCGGACCTCCGTGCCCAGGTGTTCGACCATGTGCTGCGCCTCGACCCCGCCTTCTTCGAGACCACCCGCACCGGCGAAATCATGTCGCGCATCACCACAGATACCACGCTCCTGCAGGTGGTGATCGGCTCGTCGGCCTCGGTCGCCATGCGCAACGTCCTGCTGCTGGCCGGCGGGCTGGTCATGCTGGCGGTCACCAGTCCCAAGCTGACGCTGATGGTGGTCCTGTTCGTGCCCGCCGTGATCGCGCCGATCATCATCATCGGGCGGCACGTGCGCCACCTGTCGCGCGCCAGCCAGGACCGCGTCGCCGACGTCGGCGCCCAGGTCGAGGAATCCCTCAACGCGGCGCGCACCATCCAGGCCTTCTGCCACGAGGACCGCGACCGCGACCGCTTCGTCGAGCGGGCGGAAGGCGCCTTCGCCGCCGCCGTCCGCCGCATCCGGGCCCGCGCCGCCCTCACCGCCGTCGTCATCATGCTGGTGTTCGGCGGCGTCGGCACGATCCTGTGGATCGGCGGCCACGACGTGATCGTCGGGCGGATCACCGCGGGGGAGCTGTCGGCCTTCGTCTTCTACGCCGTCGTCGTCGCTGGGGCGGCCGGGGCCGTGTCGGAGGTGATGGGCGACCTGCAGCGTGCCGCCGGCGCGACCGAGCGCCTGGTCGAGTTGCTCGCCACCCGCCCGACCATCACCGCGCCCGATCATCCGGTGCTGCTGCCCGAGCCGGCGCGCGGCGCCGTCGCCTTCGACGGGGTCACCTTCCGCTATCCGGCACGGCCCGACCGCGCCGCGCTTTCCGATTTCAACCTCGCCGTCGAGCCCGGCGAGCGGCTCGCCCTCGTCGGCCCCTCCGGTGCGGGCAAGACCACGGTGTTCCAGCTGCTGCTGCGCTTCTACGACCCGCAGGCGGGGCACATTACCTTCGACGGGGTGGAATTGCGCGCCACCGACCCGCGGGCGGTGCGCGCGCGAATCGGCCTCGTCGCCCAGGACCCGGTGATCTTTTCCGCCAGCGCCGCGGAAAACATCCGCTACGGCCGGCCCGATGCCGGCGACGACGAGGTTCGTGCCGCCGCGGCCGCCGCCGCCGCGCTCGACTTCATCACCGACCTGCCGGACGGCTTCGACACCTACCTCGGCGAAAAGGGGGTGCGGCTGTCGGGCGGCCAGCGCCAGCGCATCGCCATCGCCCGCGCCATCCTGCGCAATCCGGCCCTGCTCCTGCTGGACGAGGCGACCAGCGCGCTGGACGCCGAGAGCGAGCGCCTGGTGCAGGAGGCACTGGCCCGCCTGCTCAAGGGACGGACCTCCATCGTCATCGCCCACCGGCTCGCCACCGTTCTCGAGGCCGACCGCATCGTCGTCATGGATGACGGGCGCATCGTCGCCACTGGCCGCCACGGCGAGCTGATGGCGCAGGGTGGCCTTTACGCGCGGCTGGCGGAACTGCAGTTCAACCAGGCCCGCGTCGCGGGGACGACCGGCCGCGTCAGCGCTCCGTCAGCTTGAACTCGATGCGACGGTTGCGCATGAAGGCCGCCTCGGTGTTGCCGGTATCGATCGGCTGGAAGGAGCCGAAGCCGGTGGCGGCGAGGCGGTTCGGCGGCACGCCTTCGGCCACAAGCTGGCGCACCACCGACAGCGCCCGGGCCGTCGACAGTTCCCAGTTGGACGGAAACTCGCGGGTCGCGATCGGGCGCACGTCGGTATGCCCGTCGACCCGCAGCACCCAGTCGATGCCGGGGGGGATCTTCTTCGTCAGTTCGAGGAGCGTCGCGCCGAGGCGGCGGATCTGCGCCCGGCCGGCCTCGTTGAGGCGCGCGTCGCCGGTCCCGAACAGCACTTCCGATTGGAACACGAAGCGGTCGCCGACGATGCGGATGTCCTTGCGATTGCCCAGCACCTTGCGCAGGCGGCCGAAGAACTCCGAACGGTAGCGCGCCAGCTCCTCGACCTTGCTCGCCAGCGCGGCGTTGAGGCGCTGGCCCAGGTTGACGATCTGGGCGCTCTGCTGTTTGGCCTTCTGTTCGGACGCCTCGAGCGCCGCGTTGAGGCGCTGCAACTCGAGGCGGAGCGAGGCGATGGACTGGCTCAGGCGGTCGACCTCGGACTTGCGGGCCGCCGACAGGCGCTGTTCCTCGGTCAGCGCGCTCCGGCTCTCGCCGAGGCGCTCCCGGGCCTCCGCCAGCCGACCGCGCTCGGCGGTGAGCTCCGCCTCGAGGTCGCCGGCGCGCTCGCGCAGGCGTTCGAGCTCGGCGACCGACGTCTCGAGGTTCCCCCGGAGCGTCGTCGCCTCGGCGCTCAGCCGGTCGCGCGCCGCCGTGGACGCCTGCAACTGCGCCGAAAGGTCGGCGATCGACGCCCGCAGCTCGGCTCCCGCCCGGCGCTCCAGCGCCAGCACGTCGGCGAGTTCCGCGACCTGGGTCTCGAGGCGCCGCAGCGCCTGGTCGCGGCCGGCCAGCTGGTCGGTCAGGAAGAACTGCGCCAGCACGAAGACGGTGAGCAGGAAGATGATCACCATCAGCAGCGCCGCCAGCGCATCGACGAACCCGGGCCAGATGTCGGCGACGGCGGAGGGACGGCGCTGGGCGAGCGTGGCCACGGTCCCGTCCCTAGGCGGACCGGCCGCCGGCGCGTTCGGCGGCGATGGTGCGGGCGAGGAGCTTGATCTCGGCGCGGATGTCCTCGACCGACTGGGCGCGGCCGCTCGACGCTTCCTCGAGCAGGCGGGCGAGATACACCTCGATGTTGCGGATGTGCGTGCGCGTCGCCTCATCGAGGGCGCCACCGCCGCGGCCCTGGCCGTCGGCGAGGCGCGTCAGCACCGCCTTGAGCTCGATCTGCCCTTCGGTCAGGCGCGCCAGCAGCGTTTGCTCGACGCCCATCTGGTCGGTCAGCGTGGCGAGGCGTTCGTAGAGCTGCATCTGCGCCGCGTTGGCGGCGACGCGGTTCTCCTCGCCGCGTGCGATCGTGCGCTGCAGGCCTTCAAGCCCTTCGGCCGTCTGTTCCAGCAGCGCCTCGAGGTAGTCGGGCACGCTGCCGTCGCCGCCGGACAGCGGCGATGGCCCCGACAGCCGGGTCAGGCCCGACAGCCATTCCTCGAGGTCGTTGTAGAAGCGGTTCTGCGCCTGCCCCGATTGCAGGTCGAGGAAGCCGAGCACCAGCGAGCCGGCAAGCCCGAACAGCGACGACGAGAATGCCGTCCCCATGCCCGACAGCGGCGAGGCCAGCCCCGCCTTGAGATTGGCGAAGACCTCGTTGACGTTGCCCGCGCCCATGTTGAGCCCCGAGATGACGTCGGACACCGAATTGATGGTGATCAGCAGTCCCCAGAAGGTGCCGAGCAGGCCGAGGAAGATCAGCAGGCCGATCAGGTAGCGCGACAGCGCGCGCGATTCGTCGAGCCGCGACGCGATGGAATCGAGTAGCGAGCGCATGGAGACCGCCGACAGCCGCATCGAACCTTCCTGCGCCGCCAGCAGCGTCGCCATCGGTGCCAGCAGCCGGGGTTGCGGTAGTTCGTCGCCACCGCCGGGACGTTCGCGCCATTGACCCTCGCGCCGGCGGCGGAAGGAGGCGATCCACGCCGCTTCATGGCGCAGCATGAACACCTGGCGCAGCGTGTAGAGGACGCCGAGCACCAGCACGCCGATGATCAGCCCGTTGAGCGCCGGGTTGGACATGAACGCCCGCACGATGGGTTGCCCCAGGACGCCGCAGGCGACGGCGACAACGGCGAGAAACACCGTCATGCGGAACAGGTATGGGCCGAAGCTGAACATCTACCGTCTGGCCTTTCTCAGCCGTTGGAGGACCGTGGCGCGGGCCCGATGCGGCTTCATGTCACCGTGCCCCGGTCCGCGCGCGTCACCGCGTCATATCCTCCGCGCACGTCACCGCGTCATATCCTCTGCGCGCGTCACCGCGTCATATCCTCCGCGCGCGTCACCGCGTCATATCCTCCGCGCGCGTCACCGCGCGACAAGCGAGACATCGACACGGTCGGGCGACCCGTCCGGGACATTGCTGCCGAGCGCGCGTACGTCGATGCGCGTGGGTTCCACGCCCTGCTTGATCAGGAACGACCGGACGCCGAGCGCGCGCGACAACGACAGGCGCCGCGCCCGCGACTCGCCCTCCTTGCTGCCGGCGGCGTAGGCGTTCAGCTGGATACGCAGCGCCGGATCGGTCTTGAGGGCGGCGACCGCGGCCCGCAGCACCGCCTGGGCGTCGTCGGGAAGCTTCGTATCGCCCGCGGCATACGCGATGGCGCGGGTGGCGCCGGCGCCGAAGCGCGGCGCCGCTTTGGGGGCTTTGGGCAGGGCCGCCGACTGGGCTGGCGGCGGTGCGGTCTCCGGCGCTTCCTTGCGCGCGGTTGCGGCAGGGGGTTCCTGCGGGGGCGGCTGCGGGGCGGCGACAGTCGGTGGCGGCGGGGCCTCGGGGGCTTTCTTGCCCGCGGTCGCGGCGGGGGGCTCGGATGGCGGCGCTGGGGGTTCAGCGGCGGAGGGCGGTGGCACGGCCTTGGGCTCTTCCCTGCGCACGGTTTCGGCTGGGGATTCGGCCGGGGATTCGGCCGGGGATTCGGTCGGTGCCGGCGTTGCGCCCGTGACCGGCGGCGGTGGGGCCGTGCCACCGGTAAGCTCGGCGGGCGGGGGTGGTGGCGCAGCGGTCAGAGGCGGTGGGGCGGGCCGGGACGGTGTGCCGGCGGGCGGGATCAGCCGTACCGTTCCGCCGGCGCGAGAGGCGTCAGCGGGTGCCGAGCCGAGGGATTCGAGCACCGACAGGTCGACGGTGACGCTGTCGCCCGCGGAGCCCGTGGCGGTTCCGCCCTCCTGGGCGTTGGCCGCGGCCGCGGCCAGCAGCAGGGCGACGACGGCGACCCCCGCGGGCCTTGTCATGTCGAACGCCCTGATGATCGCATCCCTTGCCATGTTAGCCGGTATCTCCTGAGGGACGTGCCGAATCGCGGAAGGTCTGGGGCACCGGGAATTGTCAGGTGCCGGGAAATCAACAATAAACCAACGCCGGGGCCGCGAACAACCGCCTTGGGGCGACGATCCTAGGCAGGATTGGCGAGAATATGGCGGACTTCGGCATGGATCTGGCCGTTGCTGGCGAGCAACGAACCGGACGCCATCATGTTGTTGCCGCCGTCAATTTCGGTGACGAATCCGCCGGCCTCGCGCACCAGCAGGATTCCCGCGGCGATGTCCCAGGGCGACAGCGCCACTTCCCAGAAGGCGTCGAAGCGGCCGGCGGCGACCCAGGCGAGGTCCAGGGCGGAGGCGCCGAAGCGGCGGATTCCCGCGACATTTTCCATCAAGGCTCGCGTCTGCGCCTGGTGCACGTCGGGATCGGCCCGTCCCAGCGTCGGCAGGCCGGACGCGAGCAGCGACGTTGCCAGGTCGCGCCGTCCCGACACCCGCATCCGGCGGTCGTTGAGATAGGCGCCCGCGCCCTTTTCCGCCCAGTAGGAATGATCGTGCACCGGGTCGTAGACGATGCCGGCGACGATCTCGGTCATCGCCTTGCCGCCGATGACCGAGCGGCCCTCGACGCCGATGGAGATGCAGAAATGCGGTATGCCGTGGAGGAAGTTCGTCGTCCCGTCGAGCGGGTCCACCACCCAGCGGTAGAGACCGCCGCTGCCAGGAATCTCGCCCGATTCCTCCATCAGGAAGCCGAAGTCGGGCCGTACCCGCTTGAGCTCGTCGTGGATCGTCTTTTCCGCCTTGTGGTCGGCGTTGGAGACGAAATCGGCCGGGCCCTTGGTCGTGACCTGAAGCTGCTCGACCTCGCCGAAGTCCCGGAGCAGTCCGCGCCCGGCCTTGCGCGCGGCGCGCTCCATGACGTTGATGAGGGGAGATTTGATCGCCATCGCGCGTGGGACGCTAGTCCTTGGCGCGTTCGACGTAGGTCGCGTCGGCGGTGTTGACGACGATGCGCGTGCCCGCCGCGACGTGCGGCGGCACCATGACGCGGGCGCCGTTCTCCAGCACCGCCGGTTTGTAGCTGGACGACGCGGTCTGGCCCTTCACCACCGGATCGGCCTCGACGATGGTCATGACCACCGTCTGCGGCAGCGCGACGCTGACCGGCGCGCCGTCGATCGTCTCCACCGTCACCGCCATGCCGTCCTGCAGGAACTGCGCCTGGTCGCCGACCATGTCGCGCGGCATGGTAAATTGCTCGTAGTTTTCGCTGTTCATGAAGGTCAGCGCGTCGCCGTCGGCGAACAGGAAGGTGCACTCGATCTCCTCGACCTGTGCCTTCTCGACCGTGTCCTGGGTGCGCCAGCGTTCGTTGGTCTTGGTGCCGGTGAAGACATCGCGCATCTCGACCTGGATGAAGGCGCCACCCTTGCCGGGCTGGATGATCTGGATCTTGAGCACGCCCCAAAGCTTGCCGTTGTGCTCGATGACGTTGCCGGGGCGGATCTGGTTGGCACTGATCTTCATGGCGGAAGGCCTGATGTTCTGGACTGCGGGATGTCGGACGTCGGCGGATCGAACGGGCGGAAAGAGCCCGGTGCCGAAAGCGGCGCGAACCTAGCAGCTTGGCCCCGGGCAGGCAAGCCGGGGCAGGGACGATACGGCCCCGACGCGCGCGTCCCGCCGTTCAGGGTGCCGAGGCGGATTCAGGACCGGGAGGGAACGCGGACCCCGCCGCCGACGATCAAAGGGCGTCGCCGGCGGCGTTCGGGCGCGCCTTCTGCTGGCGCATGAACGGCGAGAAATGGGGCCCTTCATAGGCCATGAGGATGTACCCGTTCCCGGTGGTGAACCCCTTGATCTCCAGCAGGATGCTGCCGATGTAGTTAGTGGTCCAGTACGACGCCCAGTTGCCGCAGCCCGTGACGCGGAGGCAGAGGTAGAACTCGTCCGCCTTCTTACGGACTTTCCGGCCGCTGTATTCGTAGAATTTCGGCGTCCCGTATCGCCGCGCCAGGGAAGACTTCATCTCGTTGTATCGGGCTTTCCCGCGGGAACCGAATTTGTCGTTCTTGAAGGTGGCCGACGACCAGATGACCTTCTGCAGCCCGTATCGGGTGGTCACGACGAGCGATATCAGGCTCGTATCCTTGATGGTGCCCGGCGTGTTTGTCACCCTCAGCAATTGCCCGCCGCCGACCTTGAGCGGCCGCCGTGACGTGATGGTGACGCCGTTCCGGATCAGGTCCTTTTCATGCCAGCCCCAGATGAGGCCCAGCGGCGCCTGAATCTGTGTCCCGCCTTGCGCATGGGCGGCGCCGGCGAAAACGACAAGCGCGAGTAGTACAAAGGCCGTGACAACGACCGACGCCCCGCACGCTGAATGCCCGATGGGTCGCGTGACCATGGTGCTGCCCTCCCCCGCTGCTCGGCGGTATTGCACCACGATTATCGAAAAATGGAACGGAAAAGTACGGCCCGCTCGGTCAGAACATGTTCATGGCCATGAACGGGTCCTATGCCGGTCATTCCACCGGCACCGTCACGCGACGCCGGCGCCCACCCGCCGGTCGGCGTTCGGCCAGGTGTATGTCGCGCGCGCCTTTTCCAGGGCATCCGCCAGTTCTGCCGCGACGGTGCGGACGTGGGGCTGGCGCATGATTTCGTTGTGGCCTCCCGGAAGCGGGCGGATGTCGAGGTGACCCCTGATCAGCTGCTTCCACCCGTCGTGCGCGTCGGTATGGGTCCAGGTGAAGAGCTCGCATTTGAACAGCGTCGCGTCGCCATCGAACGGCTGGGGCTGGTAATTGCTGCGCCGGACCATGTCGGTGGCGGGCTCAACCCGGTACATAAACCGCGGCAGCGGCTTCCCCCGCGACTTGTAGAAATTCCAGGCGGCGGAGTAGCACTCGAAACGCACGCGCAGAAAGATCAGCTCCGCGAGGTTCTGGACACGCAGCCAAAGATAGCCAGGCAATTGGCCAGGAGGTATCGACTTGATCCGCTCCAGGTGACGGGCGAGCCAATCACGTTTCCCGATCTTGCGTTGGCCATAGCCGCTGTAGGTGTCGAACAGGCCCAGAAAGGCCACCTCCTGCTCGGCCGCCTGAAGCTGTTGGGCCATGAGGTAGGCGACGCGCCCGCCCATGGAGTGGCCGCCGATGTAGTACGGCCCCTCCGGCTGCACCTTGCGGATTTCCTTGACGTAATGTGCGGCCATGTCGTCGATGCGGACGAAGGGTTCCTCCTCGCCGTCGATGCCGCGGGCCTGGATGCCGTAGAACGGCTGGTTTTCGCCGAGGAAGCGTGACAGTTCCCGATAGCTCAACACCTGGCCGTAGCCGTCGTGGACACAGAAGAAGGGCGGAAGGTCCCCCCTCGTCTGGATCGGGACGATGCAGGACGAGGGTACGACCGCTTCGAGGAGTTCTGCCATCTTGGCCACGGTGTTGGCCTCGAACAGGACCGAACGGGGCAGGCGCCGCCCGAATTCCTTCTCCACGCGCAGGAACAGTTCCACGGCCTGCAGGGAATCGCCGCCGAGCACGAAGAAATCCTCGTTGAGGCCGACCCTTTCGAGCCTCAGGGTCTCCTGCCAGAGGCGCTGCAGTTTCGCTTCCAGCGCCGCCGCCGGCCGGTCGTCCTCGATGGGCTCCAGCCGGGCGACGGCGGAGTCGATGACCAGGTCGAAGGCTTCGGCCAGCTTGCGCCGCTCGAACTTTCCGGTCGGGCCTTTGGGAATTTCGTCAACGATCACGAACCGGCGCGGGAGCTTGAAGGCGGCGAGCCGCCGGCGGAGGAAATTCGTCAGAATTTCATCGGTGAGTTTGGCGCCTTTCACCGGCACTACGGCGGCCGCCACATCCTGGCCGAGCGTCGCATGGGGCACCGGGAAGGTGACGGCAGCGGCAACGTCCGGGTGCTGCAGCAACGCATCATCGACCTCCGACGGCGTGATCTTCTCGCCGCCGCGATTGATGATGTCCTTGATGCGTCCCGTCAGCGTCAGGTAGCCGTCCTCGTCGAACACGCCTTCGTCGCCGGTACGGTACCAGCCGTCGACGAAGCACCGCGCGTTGGCCGCCGGGTCGTTCTCGTAGCCGGAAAAGACTTCCACTTTCCGTACCACCACCTCGCCGCGTTCCCCCGGCGGCAGGACTCGGTCGTCGGGCCCGAGGATCGCCACCTCGTTGCGGTCGGGAATCCCCACGGTCCCCGGCCGATGAACGGTGGGCGGCAGGGGGGTGGCCGAGATGCGCCCCGTTTCCGTGCTCGAATAGGTCTCGATCACGGGAGCGCGGAAAAGCGCTTCGAGTTCTTCGGTGATCCGCGCGGCGAGGGCGCCGGACCCGGTCCGGATGAAACGCAACCGCGCGCTCTTGGTGGCGTCGGCGTGGCTCGGCGCCGCCGCGCAGATCGTGTGATGAAACGTATAGATGGCGGCGTACCAGGTGGGCGCGAGGGTGACGAGCGCGCCGAAGAACGCCGGGACCGAGAACTCCGGCAGAAAGGCAATGCTGCCCCGGGAATAAAGCGTCGCGCCGAGCACCGAATAGAGCCCGTTGGCGTGGAACAGCGGCATCAGGCTCAGGCAGCGATCCGCCGCGGTCAGCTCCACCCCGCGGGCCGCTCGGACGAACTTGGTCGAGTACTGCCGGTGGGTCACGGAGACCACCTTGCTGTGGGACGTGGTGCCCGACGTGGCCAAGACCAGGGCGAGGTCGTCGGCCTGCGCCGCGCCCGGCCGCGAGGCCGTTACCGGTTCGGCGGTCGCCCGGATGTCGATCGTTCCGGCGACGCCATCTTCCACATGATCGACTTCAAGAATCGGCAACCCGATCATCCGGGCCGCCGCGCGAACGGGGCTGTCCATCGCCGCGTCGACGGCGACCGCCTGCACCTTCAGGTCGCGCAGGTAGATGGCGAACTCGCCAACCGAGAGCGCCGGGTTCATCGGCACCGCCGCCGCGCAACCCATTATTCCCGTCACGAGGGTCGCCGTGGCCGGGCCATTGGGACCGACGATCGCAATACGGTCGCCGCGGCCGAAGCCGGCGGCGTTGAGCCGTTCCTGGATCCGGTCGATCTGACCCGCCAGGGCGCGGTAGGTGAGGGGGGCCTGGCCGTCCACGACCAGGGCCGGGGAATCCGGCGTTGCGGCGGCATGCCGGCGCACGACGTCGCCGATCGTTTCGGTAACCGATGTGTCCAAGGTGACTGAGCCCCTCGTGGAAAAAACGCTGCCATCAAAGACGCGAACCGGTTACCAATTCGTGAGCCAGTTACGCCTTCATACGGTTCATGGTTATTACTATGTTAATGTCGTAAGAACATCATCAACGTTCCATCCAACACACACAGGGATGTGGGGGGCTGTTCCGTCGTTCGGACGTTGAAAGGGGAACGGCTACCGGATGCGGCATCAATTCGTCATTCTGCACTGGCTGCCTCTCCCCAAGCGATCAGGCGAGCGGCGTGTATTAACCTTCCCGGACCAAAGAAAACGCCGTCGCGTGTGAACGTGACGATCCCATGCCGAACGCGGGTCGAAGGGCCGGCTCCCGCCCGCGGGAACTCCCGCCCCGCCGGGTCAGGGCATGCCGGCAGTCGGGACCGGGGCGTAGGCTGGTGTTCCACTGGTGCCGCTATGAGGCGTACCTTCCGGCATTTATTCGCATCGCGTAGGCGGCGCGCGCCTTGTCGATCTCATCGGCCAGTTCCACCGCGACGGTGCGGACGTGGGGCTGGTTCATGATTTCGTGGTGAGTTCCCGGAATCGGCCGGATCTCGAGCCTGCCCCGGACCAGCTTGTACCACCCATCGTGCGCGTCGCTATGGGTCCGGGCGGAGAGTTCGGCCTTGAACAGCGTCGCGTCGCCGTCGTAGGGCTGCACCCGGTAGGCGCGTCGGATCATGTCGTTGGCCGGCTCCACCCGGCGCAGGAGGCGCGGCAGCGGCTTTCCCCGCGACTTGCAGAATTTCCAGGCGGCGGAGTAGCACTCGAGACGCAGGCGCAGATAGATCGCCCCCGCGATGTTCTGGACGCGCAGCCACAGGTAACCAGGCACCCGGCTCGCCGGCAGCGCTTTGAGCCGTTCCGAGTGATGGCGGAGCCAGTCGCGGAACGAGACTTTTTGTTGGCCGGCGCGGCTGTAGGTGTCGAACAGGGCCAGAAAGGCGATTTCTTCACCGGCCGTAACCAGTTGCTGGGCCATGACGTAGGCGACGCGCCCGCCGAAGGAGTGGCCGCCGATGTAATACGGCCCCTCCGGCTGCACCTTGCGAACCTCGTGGACGTAATGCGCGGCCATGTCCTCGATGCGGACGAAGGGCTCCTCCTCGCCATCGATGCCGCGGGCCTGGATGCCGTAGAACGGCTGGTTTTCGCCGAGAAGGAGCGACAGGTCCCGGTAGTTCAACACCTGGCCGAAGCCGTCGTGGACACAGAAGAAGGGCGGAAGGTCTCCCGTCGTCTGGATCGGGACGATGCAGGATGAAGGCACGGCCGCTTCGATGCGCTCCGCCATCTTGGCCACGGTGCCGGCCTCGAACAGGACCGATCGCGGCAGGCGCCGCCCGAATTCCTTCTCGACGCGCAGGAACAGTTCCACCGCCTGCAGGGAATCGCCGCCCAGGGTAAAGAAATCCTCGTGCAGGCCGACCCGGTCGAGCCTCAGGGTCTCCTGCCAGAGGCGCTGCAGTTTCGCTTCCAGCGCCGTTGCCGGCCGGTCATCCTCGGTGGGCTCCGGCCGGGCGGCGGCGGAGTCGGTGACCAGGCCGAACTGCTCCGCCAGGCCCTGGCGGGATACCTTGCCCGTCGGCCCCCTGGGAATTTCGTCGACGATTACGAACCGGCGCGGGACCTTGAACGGCGCAAGCCGCCCGCGCAGGAAACGGGTCAGGGTTTCGTCGGTCATCTCCGCGCCCTTCTCGGGCACCACCGCCGCCGCCACCTCCTGCCCGAGTGTCAGGTGCGGCACCGGGAAGGTCACGGCCGTGGCCACATCGGGATGCGCCATCAGGGCGGCGTCGACCTCCGACGGCGTGATCTTCTCGCCGCCCCGGTTGATGATGTCCTTGATGCGCCCCGAGAGTGTCAGGTAGCCCTCATCGTCGAAGAAACCTTCGTCGCCGGTGCGGAACCAGCCGTCGTGGAAGGCCAGGGAGTTCGCGACGGGATCGTTCTCATAGCCGGTGAAATTGTCCGATGTGTCGACCACCACTTCGCCGCGTTTCCCCGTCGGCAGGAATTGCCAGTCGGGGCCGACGATCGCGACCTTGGCCGCGACCGGAAGGCCCACCGTTCCGCGCTTGCGCTTGCGCGGGGGCATCGGATTGGTGCAGATGCGCCCCACTTCCGTGCAGGAATAGCCTTCGATCACCGGCTTCTTGAAGATGGACTCGAGCTGATCGGCGATCTTGGACTCGAGGTGACCGGACCCGGTGCGGATGAAACGCAGGTTCGATTTCCCGATCTCGGGCAGATGATCCCGCGCCACTGCGCAGATGGTGTGATGGAAGGTATAGCTGCCCGTGTACCAGGTCGGTTCCATGGTCGCGAGCAGCCGGAAGAACGCCTCCGCCGAAAACTCGGCCAGTGTGACCATGCTGCCGCCCGAATACAGCGTGGCGCCGAGCGCGGTATGGAGCCCGTGCCCGTGAAACAGGGGCATCAGGTTCAGGCAGCGGTCGGTCGTTGTCAGGTCGAAAGTGCCTGCATTGCGCCTGAACTTGATCGAAAGCTGGCGCTGGGTCGCGGGGACGGTCTTGCTGTGCGACGTGGTGCCCGAGGTCAGCAGTACCATCGCGACGTCATCAAGTTGCGTTGGACCCGGTCGGGCTGCGGTGCGGGTACCGGACGCCGGAAGAATATCGATCAAGCCGGCAACGTCGCTGTCGAGGTATTCGACCTCGATCAGTGAAAGGCCGACTTGCCTGGCCGCTTCGCGGGCCGGCGTCTTCCAGCCGGAACGGACGGCGACCGCCTGCACCTTCAGGTCGCGCAGGTAGATGGCGAATTCACCGACCGACAGCGTCGGATTCATCGGTACCGCCGCCGCGCAACCCCAGATGCCGGCGACAAGCGTTCCGAGCGGGGGCCCGTTGGGCGCAACGATGGCGATGCGGTCGCCGCGGCCGAACCCCATGGCGTTCAGCTTTTGCTGGACGTTGTCCATCTGCCATACGAGGGCGGCGTATGTCAGGGGTTGCAAGCCTTCAGCGACAAAAGCCGGAGCCTCCGGTGCCCTGCGGGCGTGCCCGCGTATGACATCGGCAATGGTTTCCCTGGCCTCGATGTGCTCGGCGGACACGGTTCCGTCTTTCGGACGTTGAAACACGGGAACGGCTGTCGGCTGCGGGTCAAGCCGTCGTGTGACCGCTTTTCCGGCATCGTGGTCATCTTGTTGGTTAATGCTCATGTGACTAGCCTTTCCGCACGAATCACACACAATGGCGAAAGGCGACGGCTGCGGCGTCAGCTCGTCATTCTGCACTGGACATCTTCCCCAGGCGCCTGACCGAGTGTGCCAGAGCGATATTGACAACTTCAAGAACAGATATGCGTCCCGCGCGGGACGCTCAAGAAAAAGTGATTTAAATAGGTCGAGGAGGGCATATTAACCATACCGGACGAAAGAAGACGCCGTCGCGTCCGAAAGTGAACGCACGTCGAAGGCCCGGCCTCCCGCCAGTGGGAACTCCCGCCGGGTCAGAGCATGCCGCCGGTCAGGATCGTGGCTTAAGCTAGCGTTTTCAACCGAGCCGTCATGCTGTTGAGTTTTCCGCGGCTGTTCCGCTCGCGAACGGCGGCGCGCGCCTTGTCGAGGGCGTCCGCCAGTTCCACCGCGACGGTGCGGACATGAGGCTGGTTCATGATCTCGTGGTGAGTTCCCGGAACCGGCCGGATCTCGATCCGGCCCCGGACCAGCTTGTACCACCCGTCGTGCGCGTCGCTATGGGTCCGGGCGGAGCGCTCCGCCTTGAACAGCGTCGCGTCGCCGTCGTAGGGCTGCGCCCGGTAGGCGCGCCGGATCATGTCGTTGGCCGGCTCCACCCGGCGCAGGAATCGCGGCAGCGGCTTCCCCCCTGACGTGTAGAAATGCCAGGCGGCGGAGTAGCCCTTGAGACGCAGGCGCTCATAGACCGCCTCGGCGATGTTGTGGACGCGCAGCCCTATATAGGCGGGCCACCGACCCGGAGGTAACGACTTCATCTGCTGCAGGTGACGGGCGAACCAGTCGCGTGTCTCGACCCTCATCCGCCCATGGGAGCAGTAGGTGTCGAACAGGGCCAGAAAGGCGATTTCTTCACC
>WHSO01000012.1 GCA_009380075.1 Alphaproteobacteria bacterium
CGGATGGCGCCTGTCGTGGCCTGTGCCACGCTGACATGTCGGAACAGAGATAGTATGGTTTCGCCGAATTTTCTGTGACCAGAAGCGGCCAACGGCGGGTGTATGTGCCTCAACGCAGCCACGACGAGTGCACCATTGTTGGAGGTACGGTGAACTGGATCAGAAAAGAGCTTTTATGGGCCTTCAGTTTGTACCTTGGAGTGTCCGTTGTGGCTGACGCCATTGGCTGTTCTATGGATGTCGATCTCGTCCATCGGGGTTAGCGCTTCGAACGGCGCCAACCGGAAGCTTGAGCCTCTTCTTCGGAGCAGAACCACCGCTCACCTTTTGCCGCGTCGATCCGCGTGCGCGAATAATACTGGCCCCCGGGTAGATGGTAGATGCGTTCGCCCCCGCGACTGATGTTTCCCTTGATTACACACCGGCCTTGTTCCTGAGTGGTTTGAAACGACTGGTTTCTGCTTCCTTTCTTCGACGCCAGGCGTGCCCCTCGGCGCCACGCCCAGGGTTCAACAAAGGAACCTGCCCAAATGCCGACCGAAAGCCGTTTCGCCAACGCTTCTTCTTTGACGTAGGCCGCAGAATATTCCCTGTAGGCGAGGGCCCAGCCGTTAGCGACCAGCCATGCGTTGATGTCCTGCTTGCCTTTCAGGCAGACAGCGACAATGCGGCGATAACGGTCCCTGTCCTTCTCGATGCAGGAAAGGTGGGAGAGGCTGATAAAATTCGATAAAGCCAGGGCGGCCCGCTGTCCACAACGCCACCTTTTCCCTGCCGCATCTGTGCAGAGTTGTGAACTCTCCGGCGCGTCAATTCCGAAAAGACGGATCCTCTGACCGTGAATTTCGATGGTATCGCCGTCGACGACACTGGCGATCCCGTGGATTTCAGCCGATGACGTGGAAGATGGCATCCAGACAGCTCCAAAACTGAGCATGCCGATCAGAAATAGGCAGGTGAGAAAGCCCCTCATCGTCTTCTCTCCAAAGCCAACGTGCGAGGGGATAGTCACGGCCCTAAGGGCCGGACACAACAGAAATCGGAGAGAATTATCCGGATAATTCCAATCGGTGATCAGGCAGCGAGGCCCTCGATCTCGGCTACCTTCCCGAGCTCGAAAAGCAGCTCGTGATGGTGTTGCTCGAGGTAGCGGAACACGCGTTCGTTCGCGAGTAGACGGCCGAGATAGCCCTTCGCCAGAACGAGATGAAGGTGGTCCGTGCCGTAGGTTTGCTCGACCAGCCTGAACTCGCGCTCGAGCTGGGCAGATTCCTTCTCCATGAGAGCCATCTGCTCGGCAGTCAGGCCACGAACAGGCTTGCGCTTGCGCGGGTTCACCAGCTGCGACTGCGGAGTAGCGGCGAGCAGCGAGCGGGCGTAGCTGGCAGAGTATTTGTTCATGGCAACCATCAGCTCTGCCGCCTCGATCTGACGTAACGGGGTCATTTTCCGCAGAAACCCGAAGGCGTTCAGCGCGACGTGCTTGTCCTCGAGCAGCTCTATGGCTTCCACGCAGATGCCTTCGAGCAGCCTTCGCTTCCGCCGGATTTCGTCCACATTGACGTTGAGAGCCTTGGCGATCTTCTCCTCCGAGGCGCCGCGCTCCACCGCTTTCAGGATCATCCTGTGCTCCTGGATGATGGCAATGCGGTTGATCCTGCGGTTGTATGTGAAAGCCTCGTCGTCCGTGGAAACGAGGCAATCGACCTCGGTTACGCCCATATCCATGAGCGCATCTATACGCAGGTGCCCGTCCAGCAGGAGGTATTTGCCGCGCTCGCTTCGGTCGCGGGCCACGACGGGCGCCTCCACCAGTCCTACTTCACGGATAGAGGCCACGATCTGGGCATATTTCGGGGATTTCTTGATCGCGGGAGTGACGAGCTTCAGGGGCTGGATGAGATCGATGGAAATCCGCGCGGTGCTTTGCTCGAACCCGACATCGACCGCCGCGTTTGCTTGTCGCGCCGCCATAATCAGGCGGCCGATCGGCCGGCCGGCATGCGGTCTGCCACCTGGCGGGGAAGGGTATCGAGCCCTTCGGCCCTGAGGAGCGTCACGAAGTTCTCGTCATCGACGAGTGTCGCGAGCGCCGCAGTCACAAGGGTTAGCCGCTCCCGGGTCGCTTCGGCCTTTCTTACCAGAAGCTGCTTCTTCTCGGTGTCTTCACGGTAGGCGTGAAGGAGGGCATCCGGGGTGACAGCCCGCCCGCCGGTCGCCTTCGGGAGGCCGAATCCCTTTCCACGCCGCCGCCTTTGCTCGACCAGTTTCTTTGCGATGAGGAGCTTTTGACCCCGCAACTGCTTTGACTCGTAGGCCTGCTGCAGCGCGTCCTGAACGGTTTCGTCATCCGAATCAGCTATTTTCACAGCCACGCTGATCGGGATATGGCCCGATTCGACAGCCCGGAGCAACCTGTGCTCACCGTCTTCCACCAGCCGGACCACCCCTTTCACATAGGCTGGTGCCAGATCGGTTTTCCGGGCAATTTCGGCCTCCTGATAGCCGCGGCGCTTCAGGCCCTCGATGTCCCGGAGCAAGTCGACAGCACGGTGTTTTCGTCGGGCGCAGTTCTCGACGAGGCTCATGACCAGTGCCTGCTCTGTATCGGCTTTGATCACGACTGCGGGTATATCTTTCTGGCCCAGCGCCCGGTATGCCTCGAGCCGCCCTTGGCCGCAGACCAGTTCGTAGGTAGCTGATTCGCCGGAACCGCGCTGTGTTACGGTGACAGGCCGCTTGAGGCCGAGCGCAGCAATGTTCTCAACGATTTCCCCGAATACGGCCTGATTGCGGACCCGGGGATTGACGATCGTGATCCGGTCGAGCGGGATCATCCGGATCTCTGAAGGTGCAGTACTCATCAGGCGACCTCCTGGAGCCGGATACGGGCTGCCAGATCATAAAGCGCTTCCATGCCGTCGAACCGGTAGGCATCCAGGGAAATCCCGTTATACCGGGTCAGCCGCAGGAAGGGACCCTCAACGTCGATGCGTGGCAGCAGGTAATAATCGAGAGGCTGGAGGTTGGCCTGATCCATCCGGATGGCGACCGTGATATCCGGTCTCAGACGCCTGTCGAAGCGGATGTGCCACCTGAGAGTTCCGGACTGCATTTCCCGACAGCGCGAAATCACTATGGAAACCGTGAACTCCCGATTGACCGTCAAAAGGTCAGTGATCGGGTCGCGCTCCGCGAACCCGCCCGTACGCCGGATCTCTTCGATGGCGGTGGAGACTACTTCGGGGTGCATTTCCCGCAGCGTGCGGTTGATTTCCACGTACTGGAAATCCCGGTCGGGCGTGAACCCCACTTGCTGATACGCGCGCAAAAGCGTTCCGAACCGATAGCGATAGACGCTGCTCGATGGCAACTCGTCGCTCTCGTCTATGATCAGGCCCGAGAGGAAGCCGCGCTCCTGGTATAGGACCCGCAAGCCTTCTAGCATTTCCTCCTCCGAGTAGCGACGCGAGCGCTCCCGGATGATGGCCTGTGCGGCGTCGAAGATGGCGGGGTCGACGACCGCCTCAAAGGCGCGGTTGGCCCTGACCCACATATCCGGGCAGTTGAACACACGTTTCTTCTTGAGCTTGAATGACACCCGGTTCCAGACATTGTTGCCGATGTACTTCTCGTTCAGAAGTACCTGATGGACCGTTCCCCGGGTCCATGCACGGCCGCGGTCCGTCAGGGTCCCGCGGGCATTCAGCACGTCGGCAATTTCCTTCTCGTTCTTTCCCCCATCGACAAATGCGCGATACATCCAGCGTACCGTCGCCACCTCCTCCGAAGGTCCCGGAACCAGCACTACCCGATCAGTCTGGATGCTCTTGTGTTCGCCATGAGAAAGCTGCCCTTTGATACCCCCGGTCTGGTCCACGAGCTGACGGCGAAGCCCGAACCCGGCCGGGCCTCCCTGCCGGAAGCCACGTTCGATCAGCCGGCACTGCCCCGCAAATACCTTGGCTGAAAGCTCCCTGCTGTACTCTCCCGCCATCGCCCGCTTTACGCCCTTCACGATGGTCGAGACGGGACTCCCGTCATTCTCGAACTGTTCGGCGCAGTACTGCACCGATATCCCCGCTCTTCGGCAGATGTACTCGTAATACGCACTTTCATCGGCGTCCTGGAACCGACCCCATCGGCTCACGTCGTAGACCAGGATCACGGAAAAGTCCGCTCGCCCCTCCTGGACATCCGAGATCAGTTGTTTGAGTGCGTCGCGGCCGTCCAGCCGGAGGCCGCTTCGACCCTCGTCGGCATAGGTGCGGACAATCCGGATGCCGTGCTGTGCTGCATACTGCTGGATAGCATCCGCCTGGTTCTCGGTGGAGTACTGTTGGTGCTCGGTGGACATCCGGACGTATTGGGCGCCCCGGATTGCCGGTCCTTCTTCCTCCTTCCGACCGTTGCTGTGTGGTCCGTCTGCCGCCATCTCTCCGGTCCGCCAGATTGCTGGGACCGCTCCTGCCGCTCACCGGGAACTGGAGCGCTGAGCAGGCACAGCTTTTCTGAATTGCGGGAAAATTTTATAGGCAGGAGACGGCCAACATGTTCCCGAAAAAGGACAATTTTTGGCCCAGGCAGCGCGGAAGAGAGCCTCCCGACCAAGCCTACGCAGAGCTGATCGCGGCGGCCCTGCGGGCCGAGCTGGGACCAACGCACCAGGCGATCAAGACGATCATGCGATGGACAGGTGCGAGTGAAAGCGCAGCCAAGCACTAGCTAAGCGGGCACCACGGACCGAGCGGAGGCTACCTGATCGCTCTAATGAATAGATCGAATACGGTATTTGATGCAGTGTTGGCTGCGGCCGGGCGCCAGGACGTGGCGTTCCGTGCTCAGGCCCTGGCAGTTGGCCGGGCACTGACGATAAGCTTGTCGCTTTTGGAGGAGATACCGGGAAATCATGGAGGGATCCGCAATGAGGCAGCATATGAGTCGACGGGAGGCGGAGTGCACCTCGGCCGTGACACAGTAAACGACCGAGTAACTGACCGATCGTCTGACCCTCTAAGCGGCACAAAATTTTATGCTTTTCAGGGAGAGTTGAATCAGCGACAGCGCTGGTTTATCAGGGCGTTGCTTGCGGCGGCCCCTGTGAAAGCGCGAGACTTACAGGTGAGATGGCAGGTTTCGGAGAAAACCGCCCGACGGGATTTGGCGCATTTAAAGAGGCTCAGGCTCATCGAGTTTGCGGGAGCTTTTAAGAACGGGAGTTACCGGCTATGCGATTAGAAATGCCTTAGGAAATTGATGTCCAGGTTTCAGTTCTGCTTTTGCATTTCAGTGCTTTCGTCTATCACGACGCGCAAAAATAGCTTTAACTGCAGATGTGATGGGCAGCTGAGAGGGCAATGCGAACTTAATAACCGATACCGGATTCTAGCCCGTGATTGTGTTCAGTCGGGCACGTTTTCCTGTTCATTTTGCCGTGCGGCCGGATCGGATGGAATCGCTTGCCTGATCGTGCCGTTTCTTACCGGATCAATACGATCCGCTTCCTGCCGGGCCCAGTCGGCCCATCGGCGGAAATCGTCTGGCTTGATGGACAACTCTGCTATCCGTGCCGAAGCCGATCGCACGTAGGCCCGGATCCGTTCAGCCAGCTCGAGAGCCCTGGCCTCACGGAGCAGCCGCTGAATCCGTTCCCTTGCTGCCTTTTCCTCCAGCTCCCGCGCCTTGCGTTCGGCTTCTTCCCTGCGTCGAACCAGTTCCGCCTCGGCCTCAGCCTTTCGCCCGATAATACACTTCCGGTGCCGGACCAGGCTTTCCCGATACCGGACTTCGGCGACTACCAGCATTTCGACCAGTATTTCTGTTAGGCGGCTTTCCAGCGGTCCCTCGGTATCATCCTCCCGGAAATGGCCTCGGGTCCCCTTGTCTCCCGCCGTGCCAAATGCGAGATGCAATCGTTCCCGTTTGCCGCCTTTCTGCGTCTCAATCGGCTCAATCGTAAATTGCACATACGTTTCGCCGATACTGATTCCGATCTCCCGATCGCTTCCGGTGTCCTGCACATATTTTGAGGTGCGCATCGACGGTCTGCCTCCGAGACGCGTGGCGGCCATGAAAAGTGCGTTCAGGATAAGCAATCGACGTCGCTCGGCGCCCGAATCATATTTCGGTGCATAGTAGCTGGACCCCCATTTGAGATACTCTTTTCGCCGCTCCTCGTCATGGGCGAGGAGCTTTGCGACGAGCGGATGCGCAGGGTCGAAGTGTCGGGGGCGGCGAATTTTGCCGACCAGTTTCTGGGCGCGCTCCCTGACCGACGATATATCTTCATCAAATATTGGTACGGGCGGGACTGGAACCTCCCTGAATTTTTCCGCCCAATCAGAGAAGAAGTAGTAACCTTGACGGGATGAACCGCCGACCCGATCCGACGAACCGGGGAAGCGGGGAGGTAGTGCCACCTGAATGGTGGGTTTGCCAGCCTGCTTGCGAGCCCAGTAACCCCGGCTGGGGGCGGGGATATTTGCCTTCTTGCATTGCTTGGCAAGGGCGACGTCGGATATTCCGATACTGGATGCCACGACTTTCATCGGTTGTGCCCAGACCAGTTCGTAGAGTTCTTTCCGGGTAAATTCTCGGTTCATGCCCATTATTCCTGATAGTGGTGCTCCTGATGGAATTCACAGGACGCGGTATCTTCCTACGTGATGTCGGCATCGCTTGCACTGAACAGAGGGAGCGCGCCGGTATCATCCCGCCCCTGACTGAAATTCGAGATGGTAACGCCGAGCAGGCGCACGCCCTTCGCGACCGGCAGCAGCTTGCGCACCAGTTCGACACTTGCCCCGCGAAGAAGGTCGCGGTCCGCTACCACGCTCGAGAAGCTGTGGCTGCGTGTAATCTGGTGAAAATCGGTGTATTTCACTTTCACCGTAATGGTCCGACCGTAGGCCCTGGCCATCTCGCACCAGGCCCAAACTTTGTCGGCCATGGCCGTGACCCCGGCCTCGATTTCGGCGGATGTGGTCAGATCGCGGCGGAAGGTGGTCTCTGAGCCCGAGGATTTGCGCTGCCGGTTGGAGACGACCGGCCGGTCGTCTTCGCCATTCGCGATACCGAGATACCATGCAGCCGCCTTGCCGAAATGCTGCTGCAGGAAGGCGAGCGGCTTCGCTCTCAGATCAGAACCTGTCCTGATGCCGAGTCGATCCATCTTCGCGGCGGTGACAGGGCCGACACCGTGAAACCTGGCGACGGGCAGCGCAGCGATGAAGTCCAGGGCCGTCTCCGGGGTGACGGCGAACTGGCCGTTCGGCTTGCGCTCGTCAGAGGCCAGCTTGGCGAGAAACTTGTTGTAGGAGATGCCGGCAGATGCGGTTAGTCCTGTCGCCTCCCGGATGCGCGAACGGATTTCCTTCGCGGTCGCCCAGGCCGTTGGCAGCCCGCGCCTGTTCTCCGTAACATCGAGATAAGCCTCGTCGAGCGCCAAGGGCTCGATCAGCGCTGTGTATTCCGCGAAAATGCCGTGGATATGGCGGGAGATCGCGCGATAAACCGCGAAGCGCGGCGGAACGAAAATCAGCTCCGGACACCGGCGAAGGGCCGTGGTGGAGGGCATCGCGGAGCGTACGCCGAAGGCCCGGGCCTCGTAGCTCGCTGCGGCCACCACGCCGCGCTGGGCGCCATGGCCCACCGCAACCGGGCGCCCGCGAAGCTCCGGGTTGTCGCGTTGTTCGACCGAGGCATAGAACGCATCCATGTCTATATGAATGATCTTGCGTAGCGACATGGGAAGAGGTTACTAGTTGCTGAACGGAAAGTGAACATTCGAGCCCTATAGCAATCGCGGGGGAATGCGGTCGAGGGTGGGCAGACCTGGTAGGGTATTTGTTGGATTAGTAGGTATGGGCGCTCGCTCATGCCCTGCATCCGACCTCAAAAAAGTAATGAATTAATGCACTTATCTGCTTGATTGCGGCACGGATCGGAGCCTGTATGGTGAGCGCCATCAAGGTGCGGAGTCTGCCATGATCGAGCCCCGGAGCCAGCCGCAAGCGATCAACGCTTTCATCGCCAGAAAGGCAAAGATCGACGCGATGCTGAAGCGCATCGCCGACACCGCCTTCAGGGAGGGCGAACACGCCGATTAGGCGTCCCGCTTCCCGCCTTCGCCCTGATGGGCTCGCCCTCGGGGCTCGGCGCAGTAGAAGGGCCTGCATCTCGCGGACCCGGATACGACGGAAGGAGGCATCCATGTTCTACCAGAACCTGCTTCACGAACTGGCGCCCGAACTGAACCCCGCCGGGGTCGAGGCGTCGATGCGCCTGCAATACGGAACCCTCAGTCATCTGCCGCGTGAAATATTCGTCGAGGAGGCGAAGGTCGCAGCCACCTGCGAACGCCAGTCGCCGGGCTATCTGCGCCGGGTGGCAGATAGCATGGGCATGGCCAGCGAGTATGACGCATGGCAGGTTAGCTGATTAGCCGTCTTACAGACACACAGAGGACCGTCCTCGGCACCGCCTTGCAGGGCCTGAAAATGCTGGCGCTACCGCTCCCGAGGAACCGCAGGGGTGGTTCCGCCACGGGGCGACCTGGGTTGATCTAGAGGCCCCGGTCGGCGCGATCGATCTGCGTGGCAGAGCGACGCTAGGGACCACGGCATCTGACTTCGGCGCGTCGGACATCGCCTCCGCGGTTCTCGCGCCTCAAGTGCCAGCCCTTGCCGGCGGCACGATCGGATCCAGCGACAACTTTCCCTGATAACGCGAAAAAATTCCCTGTTATGACTGAAGAAGTTCCCTGTTACGGTGCGCAGGGAATCGGCGCGTAGGGCCTTGAAATCCTGCCAATTTTCCGGCTAGAACCGTCTCCGGATCAAGAAAATCGCGCGAATTTCCCTGTATTTTCCCTGATAACAGGGAATTCAAGCAGAGACTGGTTCGCTCTAGTCTGAGAGCACCACCATTTTTCTTTATATATATATCAGACACTTATAATTCATAGCCCGGAAGGCCCGGGGTTCTGCGGCGTTTTGCGCGGTCGAATTCTCCAGAGACGATTTCAGCGCGAACTCAAACAGGATTTTGGCGAAAAGTCTCTGGAGGCCTTTTTCGGGGACCACACCATCGACCGTAGTTCTTCCATCAGGAGCATCATTAAGTGGATTTGCTGCGGAAAAGGCTCTACTAAACAGCCTCGATTCTGACTTTTTTCTCTTCCTCCGATATCAACACGCGTCGAGATCGCGAACCGTTGTCCGCGATGACACCAAAGTTTGGACCAAAGTCGCCATGTTAAGCATCGATAACGTCACCGTCCGAATCGCAGGTCGCGATATCATCCAAGGCGCCACCGCCAGGTTGCCGGCGGGCCGGCGTATAGGCCTTGTGGGCCGAAACGGAGCGGGCAAGTCGACCTTGCTAAAGGTAATCATGGGCCAGCTCGCCACCGATGACGGAGATGTGTCATGGCCGCGCGACTGGAAAGTCGGCGCCGTCGCGCAGGAGGCGCCGGGCACTGCTGAAAGTCTTCTCGATACAGTACTGGCTGCTGACCAGGAACGTAATCGGTTGTTGGTTGCGGCCGAAACAGAAACGAACCCCGACGCACTGGGCGACATATATACCCGGCTTGTCGACATCGATGCCTATTCTGCGCCCTCGCGCGCGGCGTCCATTCTGGCTGGTCTTGGTTTTTCCGAGAAAGAACAGGGACGCCCCTGTTCAGAGTTTTCTGGTGGTTGGCGCATGCGTGTCGCGCTTGCCGCCATCCTTTTCGCCAGCCCCGACCTGCTGCTCCTGGACGAACCCACCAACTATCTCGATCTTGAAGGTGTGCTTTGGCTGGAAGACTTCCTGCGTAGTTACCGGGGTACGGTCCTGATCGTCAGTCATGACCGGGATCTCTTGAACACTGCAGCCGAATTCATATTGCATCTCGAAAACGGGAAGCTCACGCTCTACACGGGCGATTACAATACGTTCATCGCCACACGCACGGCCAGGCGCGCGCTTGATGCCGCTTTCGCCAGGAAGCAGGAAGCCGCGCGCGCACATATGCAAGCCTTCGTCGACCGCTTCAAGGCGAAGGCGTCCAAGGCGCGTCAGGCCCAGAGCCGTATGAAAATGCTTTCCAAAATGCAGGTTATCGAATCGCCTGTAGACGAACATGTCGCCCCGATCCGCATTCCCAAACCTGTCGAGGCGAGCCCGCCGCTCATCACCATGGATAGAGCTTCCGTAGGCTATGTGGCGGGCAAGCCTGTCCTCCGGCACATGTCCATGCGGTTCGATCCCGATGACCGCATCGCGCTCCTCGGCAAGAATGGCAACGGTAAATCAACCTTGGCGAAATTGCTGGCGAACAAGCTCCCCTTGATGGGTGGTGAACTGGTGCGAGCGCGGAAATGGGTGCCGGGGTATTTTGCCCAGCACCAGTTGGAAGAACTGGACGGTTCGCTCACACCGATCGAAACATTGTCACGTCTACGCCCGATACTGCCGATGGAGCAGTTGCGCGCGCAATTGGGCGGTTTTGGGTTCACCGCCGCCAAAGCAATGACCAAAGTGGAAAATCTTTCGGGTGGTGAGCGTGCTCGTCTGATGCTGGCGCTTGCCACTTTGGACAAGCCAAATATGCTTATCCTGGACGAGCCGACAAACCATCTCGATATCGATGCGCGAACCGAATTGCTGAATGCGCTGAATAACTTTGACGGCGCCGTGATTCTGGTAAGTCACGACCGGCGGTTGCTGGAAGCCACGGCCGATCGCTTTCTGCTCGTCGCCAATGGCCGAGTGGAGCCTTTTGATGGCGATCTTGACGATTACCGTCGCTTCCTTCTGTCAGGAAAAAATACGCCGTCCGAACGTGAAACGACCAGGAACCCCGTGCGTGTAGCCTAGCCTTTCGGTGCAGTATGTACCCCCGCTGATCAAGCGCAATATTGTCCTGTTTGCGCTTTCACAGTCGTTCAACGGGGGCGGGGATGCAGCTCGCCTACGGCATGCGCCGCTCATGGTGCTGGCGCTTACCAGTTCCGCTTCGCTCGCGGGCTTGTCCGTCGCGCTGATCGGACTCGGTCGCTTTCTGGTCGCCTATCCAATCGGCGAGATCATGGACATTTATTCGAACAAAAAAATCTCATGGCTCGAGATTTCGGTGGGATGTGTTCGACCGGGATTTATTTTCAAGGTTTAGCTCCCAGTGGTGTAACAGCGCCCTCGCAGGCCCATATAGAGACTCTGTCAAGGACTGGGTCGCCCGCCCTGGCCGCCGACCTCATGCTCGCGGCGCCTCACTACCGGAGCTTATCACTACCCAGAGGTGGATTCTGGTGCCTCTATTGGCACGACCAGAACGATACTGCTTGAGGTCAAGTACCGAATGGGCCATTGGGAAGTTACCAAGAACGGTCGTTTTACAGTGATTCTTATACGAAAGAATGGGCTCATAAAGCCGTACAGGAGGCGATTGATGCGATCGCGTCGAAAGGCGGTTCAGCGGTGGTGTCATATGTGGGGTCCAGAACATGCCAAGGCTGACGCGATTTGAAGACCAATCGCCCGATCGGTAAGTTCACATAGCTAACGCGCAATGCGCAAACGCGGGGTGCATCCCATACCGATACTCTCCGTCCATCACGTGACGACATATCGCTATCGTCAACCGGTTGCCTTCGGCGAGCACCGGATGCTGTTCCGTCCCCGCGAGGGACATGACCAGAAGCTCTTGGAAGCGAAGCTGGAGATTACACCGGAACCAAGGGAAATACGGTGGCTCCACGACGTCTTCGGGAACAGTGTGTGCGTCACGCGCTTTTCAGGCCGCTCACGGGAACTGAGATTCGACAGCACTGTGTTGCTCGACCACACACCGACAAATGTGCTCGATTTTCCGATAGAGCCCCATGCGGAGGCTTATCCGTTCTCATACGACATCGATGACATGCCGGATCTTGCTCGCTCCATCGAACGCCAATACCCGGATCCGGATCACGTGCTGGAGCTTTGGGCCCGTCAGTTCGTACAGCCGGACGGTTCAACAGGCACGCTCAAGTTATTGGCCACGCTGACCCACGCGATCCGGCGGAACTTCGTATATGTCCCCCGCCCGGAGAGAGGCGTCCAGGAACCGCTCCAGACGCTTCACCTCGGCAGCGGCACATGTCGCGATTTCGCCGTATTCTTGATTGAAGCGATGCGCTCGCTTGGCCTCGCGGCACGTTTCGTCTCGGGATACATTTACGTTCCCGAAAGGAGCGGCCGTGTCGGCGGTGGGGCGACTCATGCATGGCTCAGGGTATACGTACCTGGCGCCGGGTGGGTAGAGCTGGATCCAACTAACGGCATTATGGGCAACCGCGATCTGATCCGGGTCGCGATCGCACGCGATCATCGTCACCTGCTGCCTCTGCACGGAACATGGACAGGATTTCCGTCAGATTGTCTCGGGATGACGGTCGAAGTCGACGTCACCGCTGCCGAGCCATAACTCGAAGCACGTCAGATTCGTTCCAAGGAGTGTATTTCATGCACATTAGCGCCGGCTGCCAAATCATCTATGACTGTCCGCAATCCACACCGATGTTGTTGATGGTCACCCCGCATCCTTCACGTACGGTGGATCTGGTCGAGCAGCACCAAATTGCCTTCGATCCGCCGATAGGATCTCACAATTATAGTGACGGTTTTGGCAATATCTGTACCCGGATCGTTGCGCCATCCGGACGACTAGTGATCTCAACGCGGTTTCTTGCCGAGGATTCTGGAGGACAAGACCCCATCGCTCCAACGGCACGCCAACACCCCGTCGAGGAATTGCCCGACGATCTGTTGATTTACCTGCTCGCCAGTCGTTACTGCGATACAGACAATCTTTCTGATACCGCTTGGGCCCTATTTGGCCAGGGGCCCACCGGATGGGGTAGGGTCCAGGCAATCTGCGATTACGTGCATGAACGCATCACGTTCGACTATGCGCAAGCCAGTCCGACACGGACAGCCTCCGAGGCTCTCTCGGCACGGCGGGGGGTTTGCCGCGACTATGCGCATCTTGCTGTTGCTCTCTGTCGGTGCATGAATATTCCTGCACGGTATTGCACGGGATTCCTAAGTGATATCGGCGCCCCGCCTCCATATGGACCAATGGACTTCGCGGCGTGGTTCGAAGCCTATCTTGACGATCGCTGGCACGTCTTCGATCCACGCAACAATACGCCGCAAATCGGACGAATACTAATGGCCCGCGGCCGCGACGCGACGGATGTGGCGATCGTCACAAATTTTGGTTTCTGCACTCTCGTTGGATTTAACGTGTTTACGGACAAGGCTTCGGAATAGTGCGATTCGCGAGAACATCGCTCCATTGCTTTGTCCAAACATGCCTCAACAGTCGGGAGACGGCAGATGCACAAACCCATGAATGCCGATAAATATCATGACCCGCCTGCTGTGACCGCCGTTAACGAGGGAGGCTCCTCCCCGTATCTCCTGATCTGCGAACATGCTGCTAACTATGTTCCGGCCAGCTATGACAATCTGCGACTGACGGTCAAAGATCTTGCCAGCCATATTGCTTGGGATATTGGGGCGGCGCTGCTTGCGCGAAGGCTTTCAGGTCTGCTCGATGCACCCTTGTTTCTGTCCGGCTACTCGAGGCTCCTGATCGATTGCAACAGGCCGCCACGGTCACCGTCAAGCATTCCGGCACGTAGCGAGGATACCGAGATTCCGGGCAATCAGGGACTTTCCTCCGCTGAAGTTGTCTTTCGCGAGAGGGCATTCTTTGCGCCGTTCCAGGAACGGATCACGCGCTTCCTCGACGACCGCGAGGCAGCCGGTCGGCCGAGCTCCCTCCTTGGCATTCACAGTTTCTCCCCGACCTATCGTGGTGTCCTGCGTACTTGGCATGTGGGCATTCTCCATGGACGGGCAACCGCGCTGGCATCACGGCTCATCGAGGGATTCAGACGCGATCCGAAGCTTGTCGTGGGCGACAACGAGCCCTACCGAATTGATCCCGAGGAGGACTATACGGTGCCCGTGCATGGCGACGCCCGCGGCATTCCCGCCGTGCTGATCGAAGTGAGGAATGATCTCCTCGTTAGTGTGGTCGATATTCAAACCTGGGCAGCCCGCATTGCAGGCGTCCTCGACCTGCAAGCCAGGCCAGCGACTGGGAACCCCTAGTCATCGGCGTCCTCTTGCTTCAGCCAGCGGGCGATGATCGGGTGCGGATCGCGCGGCTGTCGCGGGACGAGGACCGTGCCAATTTCCTGACCTTGCCGATCGTAAAGCTCGCGGTAAAGATCTGCTCGTGCACTCTTCCAAGGCTGGACAGATATCATCCGGAAAGCGGGGTATAGGTTTCACGTTTGGTAAGTTGATCGGACATCTATCGCATCATCCGACGTCGTTGAGGATTCGTTCAGGCGACTTCACTCGTAGCTAGTTGGCGCGCGCCGAGTTGCCCGAGGCCCTCCAGGGTATCTGTAATGCCGGCCGTCCGGATGGCAGCCCAGAGTGCCACCTGATTGCTGGTGAGAACCGGCTTGCCGAGATCCGCTTCCAACGGTTCGATCATGTCTATCGCCTGAATATTCGCGCAGCTTATGAAATAGGCGTCGGCCCGATCAGAACGTTCCTCATGCGCAATATCTGCCCAAAATGCGGGTGGCGTGGTGCAGGATTCATCGCTGACGAGAGCCGCACCGCGACCGCCTACAATTTCCATTCCGGCAGATTGCAGAAACCGCTTCTTTTCTTCGTATCCTGCCGAATCATTCTCGGAGATAAAAACAAGGCGCCTCGCGCGAATTTTCTCCAATGCCATCATAAGGCAGTTCGCCGTGGTGAGCCCGGGACGACCCGTCGCTCGCTCAATAGCTTCCACCATGGCCGTTTCGCCGCCGAATCCTCCCGACATCGAAGTGCCCGTGCACTGCAGGACTGTCACATCGCACTTTGCGTCCCCCAGGATCGAGGCGGCTTCCTCCAAACCTGCAATCAGTTCGTCAAAGTTCTTACGATGCTTACCGGACATGCGCAACCGCATGAAGTGAGGGACGACGCCAGGTGGCGAATAACGCTGGAAATTGGGCTCCGCCATCCTGTTAGAGGAAGGAATAATGAATCCGATGCGGGCGCGCGGCGTGATCCTGGCGTGATTCATGAAATACCCCCTCTGCCTGCGTTCTGCGTAATCTGTTTGTTCCTAGAAAAAGAAACATTAGTCGCTATCGGAATGTCAAACAACGAGATGAGTTCTTGGGCCGAAAATGAGGCCAGCAGGCGAGGTGAGGACGTCGTCGGGCATTGCGCTTCTGTCCATCTTGGCCAAAACTAGGCTCAGAAGGAGAAACACCCATGCGTACCTTCTCGTCGGCCGACGCCTAGTACCACTTCGGAGACCCGATTGACGCCGCGCGCCTCGCGCGGCTGCCTCTTGGCTTCTTGTCGTCGGGCCGACGAGGACGGATTGGGCCTTGACGCGTGCGCGACCTCGGGAAAGTCTTCGGTCGCGGCATCGCATGGGTGTGTTAGAGCAACGAATGAGGGAGAGCGAAGCATGAAGACCCTGGGTTTCATCGGCACCGGTGGCATGGGCAGCGGCATGGCGGCCAACCTGATCAAGGCGGGCTATAGCCTGGTCGTGACCGACCTCAGGCGCGAACAGGCGAAGGGACTGGAGAGCCAAGGCGCCAAGTTCGCGGACTCACCCAAAGCCGTGGCCGAATCGAGCGAGCTCGTGCTCTCGATGCTGCCGACCAACGGTGCCGTCAAGGCCGTCGCTCTCGGCAAGGGCGGGCTCGCCGAGGCAACCACCGGCGCGAAAGTGTGGATCGATTTCAGCAGCATCGACAAGGAGACCATTGTCGGCGCCAGCGACGAGCTCGGCAAGAAGGGCTGGACCGTCGTCGACGCGTCCGCCGGCGGTGTCGAGGAGGTGGCGGCGGCCGGTCAGCTGGCGCTCTGGCTTTCGGGCTCCAAGACCCTGTTCGACGAGCATCAGCCCATATTCAAGGCCATGGGCAAGTCGATCCTTCATGTGGGCGAGCTCGGCAACGCCAAGCTCGTCAAGAACGCCATGGCGATGCTGGCCGCCGTGCAGCACATGAGCCTGGTCGAGGTCTGCAGCTGGCTCAAGAAGGGCGGACTCGACGAGGCCACCTTCCAGACCGTCATCAAGAACTCGCAGCAGGATTCGGTGGCGACCCGGCGCATCATGGAAATCGTGGTGAGCCGCAATTTCAAGCCGCGCAAGTCGTGGATGCCGAAGGACGTGGGCTTCGGGCTCGACATGGCGCGCGAGATGGAGGTCCCGATGCCGTTCGTCGGCCTCGCCCAACAGATGTTCGCCATCGCGCAGGCGACAGGCCAGGACGGCTACGAGGCGACGGGCATCGCCTGCAACGTCTATGACGTGATCAACGGCGTGAAAAATTAGATCCGGCGGAGGCGTTCGGGGGCACCTGTCGGTGGTAGTGTGAGGGAGAATATCACGGAAGGCGAAAAAGCGGACTAAGAGAGACAGAAGAGAAAAGAATTGGGGCGTCACTCTAGCGAGCCTTTTTCCCATTGTTTATTTTCTCTTTTCCGCTGAACCTCATTCCCTGCAATCATTCGGAACCTGCCGGACCCACCATCACTTTGCGTCCTCTTCGTGCCCGGATCGGTGGGGAGGCACATTCGACCATCGACGCTTGAAGGAGATCTCATGCGCCTGGCGAACCGACTACCCTTGCGATTGGCCATGCTTGCCGTACTGGTCACGCTTGCGCAGGCATCCACACCGCTCGCGCTGGCCGACGTGCCAAAAGTCGGCCAGCCCGGCAAGGACGTCGTGTGGGTGCCGACTCACGAGACCTTGGTGGAAAAAATGCTCGATATCGCCCAGGTGACCTCGGAAGACTACGTCGTCGATCTTGGCTCCGGGGACGGGCGGATCGTAATAGCTGCGGCGCAACGGGGGGCCAAAGCCCATGGTATCGAATATAACCCCAACCTGGTCGCGCTGGCTGCGGCCCAGGCGCTGGAAGCGGATATGGCCGACCGCGTCACGTTCGAGGAGGCCGACCTCTTTGAGGCAGACTTATCGCGGGCCACGGTCATCACGATGTTCGTTGGGCAACGGGTCACCGACAGGCTCCGCCCCAGGTTTCTCGAGCTCGAGCCGGGTACGCGAGTTGTATCCAATACCTACGCTATACGGGGTTGGCCAGCGGACCGGACAGTCACTCTCTCCGGTTGCACGAGATGGTGCAGGGCTCACCTGTGGGTTGTTCCGGCCGAAGTGGAAGGGACTTGGCGGCTCGGCGATCAGGACCTCGCCCTCAATCAGCGTTTCCAGCTTCTGAATGGTCGCCTCGGCCCTTCTCGTATCACTGATGCCCGGATGGAGGGAGCCGAGATCACCTTCACCGTTGATGGCGTCCGTTATGTCGGGACCGTCGCCGGCGCGACGATGAAGGGCACCCGCGACGACGGCGCGAGTTGGTCAGCGGTGCGGCGGTAACGTGCCAGTCCGCTTACGAGTCAACTGGGGGAACAACTCTGCTTTTTGAGCTTAGACGGACAGAGGCTACATCGTGAGGTACATCTATGTCATCTGCAGTCAGGTCTCGCCCAATAGGGAATATACGGGTGCCGCTACTGGCCTGTTAAACAACGGGTAGCGGATCACAACGCGGGCAAATGCACCCATACGGCCAAATTTACTCCATGGGAGGTCGTTTGGTACTTCGCCTTTTCGGACAAATACGAGCTGTTGGAATTCAAGAGGTAACCGAAGTCGAATTAGGGTCGAGCCTTTGCGAGGAAGCGCCTTCAATGACGTTGGTAGAACCGGGGGGACGTGACGGCGATAGACGAGCCGATCCCTTTTTCTGATGGTGCTCACCCGCGAGTACTCGCGGAAAGAAAGGGAGGGCCGGGCGGCCCTCCCTTCACCGGTGTGTTTCAGCTCTTCGACTTCTTGGCCTTGCGCCCGATCTCGTAGATTCGGATCAGTCGTTCGACCACCGGCTTCGGCGCCGAATAGGTCGTGCGCAGGAGTTCGGTCATCTCCTCGCCCGACTGCGGGTCGACCTCGAGGCGCAGCTTCTTCGCCTCGGCGCGGAAGGCGGCGTCGGCGAATGCCGATTTCATCGCGGCGCGCAAGGCGGCGACGCGGTCCGTGCGTACATCCGGCGGCGCGAGATAGGGCCGTCCCAGCACCAGCGGCGCCATGGCGAGGTCGAGCAGCGCCTTGTCGTCGGCGGACTTGGCGAGGTCGCGGGCAACCGGCACGTCGGGCAGTTCCGGGTGCGGCTTCTGGCCGTATTGCACCAGAAGGCGAACCTTGTTCTCCTTGATCCAGTCCGGTCGCGTGGCCTTGAGGCTGCTCCAGAAGGTGCTGGGATAGCCCTCGAGTTCGCCGCGCTCCATGGCGAGGAACGCCTCGGTCTGCCCCGGATAGCCGGTGATCAGCTTGAGCCTGGTGCCGAAGACCTCGTTCAGGATACGGGCGTAGAACGACGGCGTCGATGCGGCGCCGGACGAGCCCATGATGGTCTCGCGCTTCGTCGCGTCGCCCAGCGTCGTGACCGGCACGGTATGCCAGACCAGCAGCATGCCGACCTCGCTGTTGGGCGTGCCCAGCCAGTTGAACCTGAGCGGATCGAACCGCGCCTCCTTGCGGCGGAACAGGGGTTCAAAGGGGACGCCGTTCTGCAACCCGCCGATGACGCTGCCGTCCTTGGGCGCGACGTTGTAGAGGAAGTTCCCGGCCTTGATGCCGCCGGCACCGGGCATGTTTTGCACGATGATATCCGGCTTGCCGGGGATGAACGGGCCGATGTGGCGCGAGATGAGCCGCGCGTAGGTATCGTAGCCGCCACCGGGGCTGGAGCTGACGATCAGTTTCACGTCCTTGCCGGTGTAGAAATCGCTGACGGCATCCGCCCGCGCTGCGCCCGCCGTCAGAAGAGGTGCGGCGAGCAGAGGCACGACGAGCAACGTGGTCGCCACCAGGGTCCGTCGAGCGGTGACGGTGGTCCGGCGGCGAAGGTCGGTGGGGGATTTGGAGGGTAAACGGGACATGAGCAGTACTCCTGAGCACTTTCCTCCGGCGTACAGTGCCGGAAGAAACGGTTGATACGCATTGCCCAGACGCTGCCCGGCGGATTCCACCGCGGCGCACAGCACCCCTCCAGTCAGGTTGATCGGCCGTAATGGATCCGGCCCCATCCTTGCCCAGGATGACGCAAGATGCATGCCAGCGAGTCATCGCGGAAACCCGCCACCCTGCGGTGGCCCGTGTCCGAACTGCAGGCAGGTTGCGGCGGTTTTTTGCCCTCCTGCCTGTCCGTTATGCAGTCTTCGCTCAGGTCTTCGGGGCGCCGCCGTACTGCTCCTCGATGCGCTGCAACTCGTCGTTCCCTTGCCGGCTGTAGAATTTACGCATCTCAGCGGTGAAGGGCTGCCGGTCGAGGAAATCGTCGGCCTTTCCGGTCCGCTTCAGTTCGTCCAGGAGCGCCATTTGGGCGCAAAGCGCGGCGACCTGGAGGGCGCCCGGAATGACGGCGCAGCTTGCCCCCGCGTCCTGGTACTGGCGCAAGGTCATCGTGCGCGGCAGGACGCCGAATGTGGGCTTGCCGGAGGCCGCCTTGCCCACCGCCTGGATCTGCTCGGCGCCGCGGGCGGACAGCCAGGCGCCGTCGGCTCCGGCTTCCATGCAAGCGGCGACCCTTTCCAGCTTTTCGTCCCAGTCGTCGATGTCGCAGCGCGCGATGATCACGAGATTCGAATCGTGCCGGGTGTCCACCGCGGCGCGGATCTTGTCGACCATTTCATCTCGGGTGACGAAACTGCCGCTGTAGCCCTGATGGGTCGGCCGCTTGGGCGTCAACTGGTCCTCGATATGGATGGCGCCGGCGCCGGCGCGCTCGTACTCCCGGACGGTGCGGACCACGTTCACCGCCCCGCCGAAGCCGGTGTCGGCGTCGGCGATGATGGGGATGTCGACCCGATCCGCCATCGCCCGGATGCGCTCCGTCATCTCGGTCATGGTGAGGATGCCGGCGTCGGCGTAGCCCGAGGTCCGGTGTGCCACGCTGCCCGATGCGTGAATGGCCGGCAACTGCGCCAGCTCGACCAGGCGGGCCGTGAGGGGATCCCCGCACCCCGGCGCGATCACGATCTCCGGTGCGGCGAGAAGCGCCTTGAGGCGCTGCCGTTTCTCCTGTGCGGTGGTCATTTCTTGTCTCCCTGAAATTCGTGCGTCCGATGACTCGGCGGCTGCCAGATTAGGGCGAGCATAGCATGCGGGCGCTCCGGTCAACCGTGGGGGGACGAGGGTCCTGCGGCCGCGTTCGTTCCAGGGGATTGCGTACACCGGGATCGGTGCGGGCGGACGGAGACATCGCCCCGTTTGCCGCGCGGATTTCCGCTGCCGGGGGAGCGACGGGCGGGGGGACCGGTTACTCCCCCGGCGCGGGGGCGGGGTCTGCGCTCGCCGGTTCCGGCTTGCGCGACTCGCGCCACAGATCGAAGCGGCGCACCAGCACGTAGAACACCGGCGTCAGGATCAGCCCGAAGAAGGTCACGCCGAGCATGCCCCACAGCACGGCGATGCCGATAGCCTGGCGCATCTCCGCGCCGGCGCCGTGGGAAAAGGCCAGCGGCACGACGCCCATGATGAAGGCGAACGAGGTCATCAGGATCGGCCGGAGCCGGAGGCGGCTCGCCTCCACCGCGGCCTCGATCGTCGTGCGGCCGCGGCGCTCGAGCTCGCGCGCGAACTCGACGATCAGGATGGCGTTCTTCGACGCGAGCCCCGCCAGCACGAACAGACTGATCTGGGTGAAGATATTGTTGTCCCCGCCGGTGAAATAGACGCCGAAGATCGCCGCCAGCATGCTCATCGGCACGATGAGGATGACCGAAAGTGGCAGCGTCAGGCTTTCGTACTGGGCGGCAAGCACCAGGAACACGAGCAGGAGGCACAGCGGGAAGACCAGGATCGCCGTGTCGCCCGCAAGAATCTGCTGGTAGGTGAGCTCGGTCCATTCGAAATCGAATCCCTGGGGCAGGGTCTCGTTCAGGATTTGCGTGATCTTCTCCTGGGCCTGGCCCGAGGAGTATCCGGGTGCCGGGTTTCCGGTGAGGTCGGCCGAGCGGAAGGCGTTGTAGCGCATCGCGGTCTCGGGGCCGAAGCTTTCCTTCACCGTCAGGACCGAACCGAGCGGCACCATCTGCCCCTGGACGTTGCGGGTCTGGAGCCGCTGGATGTCTTCGGGCGTGGAGCGGAAGCGCTTGTCGGCCTGGGCGATGACCTGGTAGGTGCGCCCGAACTGGTTGAAGTCGTTCACGTACAGCGAGCCGAGATAGGCCTGCATGGTCCGGAACACCTCGTCCACCGGAATCCCGAGCTGGTTCGCCTTGATGCGGTCGAGCTGCGCTTCCAGTTGCGGCGCGTTGATATTGTAGCTCGAGAACACGCCGGTGAGCTCGGGCGCCATGCGCGCCTTCGCGAGAACCTGGTTCATCACGTCGCTCAGCGCCGCGTCGCCGCGGGAGGTGCGGTCCTCGACCTGCAGCTTGAAGCCACCCACCGTTCCGAGGCCCATCACCGGCGGCGGCGGAAGGATGGCGACGAAAGCATCGTCGATGGCGAAGTACTTCTGCTGCAGCCGGTTGGCGATGGCGAAAGCGGATTTGGCCGGATCCCGCCGCGTCTCGAACGGATCGAGCGTGACGAACACGATACCGGCGCTGGAACTGGTGACGAAACCGTTGATGGAAAGGCCCGGAAAAGCCACGGCGCCATCGACGCCGTCCTCCTGGAGCGCGACCTCCGAAATGCGCTTGATCACCGCTTCCGTGCGCTCCAGCGTGGCGCCCTGGGGCAGCTGGGCGAAGCTGATCAGGTACTGCTTGTCCTGGGCCGGGACGAAGCCGGGCGGCACCAGTTGAAAGCCCCAATAGGTCACGCCGATGAGCGCGGCATAGAGCGCCATCATGACGCCCTTGCGCCGGACAAAGACGCCGACGCTGCCGGCGTAGGTTTCTGTGGTGCGGCGGAAGAAACGGTTGAACAGGCGGAAGAACCAGCCGAAGAGGAAGTTCATGACGCGCGTCAGCCCGTCGGGCCGGGCGCGGCGATCCCGCAGCAGGATCGCCGACAACGCCGGGCTCAGCGTCAGTGAATTGATCGTCGAGATCACCGTGGCGATCGCGATGGTGAGGGCGAACTGCCGGTAGAACATGCCGGTCAGGCCGCTGATGAAGGCGATCGGCACGAAGACGGCAACGATCACCAGCGACGTCGCGACGATCGGACCGGTGACCTCGGTCATGGCCTTGATCGAAGCCTGACGCGGACTGAGGCCTTCCTCGATATTGCGTTCGACGTTCTCGACGACGACGATGGCGTCGTCCACCACGATGCCGATGGCGAGGATCAGTCCGAACAGCGTAAGCACGTTGATCGAGAAGCCGAAGGCGAGCATCAGGGAAAACGTGCCAATGATCGAGACTGGCACCGCGAGGAGCGGGATGATCGACGCCCGCCAGGTCTGCAGGAAGATCACGACCACCAGGACCACGAGGGCCACCGCTTCCAGCAGGGTCGTGATGACGGCCTTGATCGAATCCGAGACGAAGACCGTCGGGTCATAGACGATGGTGTACTCGATCCCCTCGGGGAAGGTCTTGGCGAGCTCCGCCATCCGGGCGCGGACATTGCTGGAAATATCCAGCGCATTGGCGTTGGGCGCGGCGAAGATCGCCACGGCCACGGCGGGGTCGTTGTCGAGCAACGAGCGCAGCGCGTATTGCTGCGCGTCCATCTCGATCCGCGCGACGTCGCGCAGGCGCGTGATCACGCCCCGCGCGTCGCGCTTGATCACGATTTCGCCGAACTCGTCGGCGTTCTTCAGGCGCCCTTCCACATTGATGGGCAGTTGCACCTGCACGCCGTTATCGTAGGGGGGGCCGCCGATCGTGCCGGCCGCGACCTGGATGTTCTGGGCGCGGATGGCCTCGATGACCTCGCCGGCGGTCATGCCCAGCTCGGCGATCTTCTCGGGGTTCAGCCACACGCGCATGGCGTAGTCGCCGCCGCCGAACATCTCGACCTGGCCGACGCCGGGGATGCGCGCGAGCTGGTCCTTGACGTTGAGCGTCCCGTAGTTGCGCAGGTAGAGGATGTCGTAGCGCTGGCTCGGCGAGCGAAGGTGCACGACCATGGTGAGATCGGGCTGGCTCTTGGCGACCGTGACGCCAAGCTGCCGGGTGATGTCGGGCAGGCGCGGCTCGGCCTGCGACACCCGGTTCTGGACCTTCTGCTGGGCGAGGTCGGCGTCGGTGCCGATCTCGAAGGTGACCGTGAGGGACAGCCGGCCGTCGGTGGTGGCGAGCGAGTTCATGTAGAGCATGCCCTCGACGCCGTTGATCTGCTCTTCGAGCGGGGCTGCCACGGTTTCCGCGATGGTGCGCGGGTTGGCGCCCGGGAACTGCGCATCCACGACGATGGACGGCGGCGTGACATCGGGATATTCCGCTACCGGCAGATTGAACATCGCAATCAGGCCAACGATGAAGATGAGCGTGGACAGGACGCCGGCAAAGATCGGCCGATCAATGAAAAAGCGCGAAAGCGTCACGATTCATCCCCCCACGGGCAGGACGGGTTTGAAAGCGGCGGCTAGTGCGCCGCCGCTTCGTTCTTGGGTGTGGGCGCGCCCGTCGCCGCCGCCTTCGCCGCCGCCGCCTTGGTCATGACCGGTGCGCCCGGGCGGAGCATCATCAGGCTGCTGGTGATGACGCGGTCGCCGGCGGCGAGGCCCGTGGTGACGACGCGGCGGCCCTCGACCGTGGCCCCCACGCCAACCTGGCGGTAAGCGGCCTTGCCCTCGGCGTCCATCACATAGACGAACTTCCGGTCCTGGTCGGTCAGGATCGCCTTGTCCGTCAGCATCAGCGCACTTTGCGCCGTGGCCGAGCCCAGCTTCACCCGCGCGAACATGCCGGGCAGGAGGGCTGCCTGCTCGTTGGAGAACAGGGCCCGGGCCCGGATGGTGCCCGTCGCGGGGTCGAGGCGGTTGTCGAAGGTGTGGATGTGGCCCTCGATTTCGATGCCGTCCAGGCCGCCCACTTCGAGGCGCACCGGAATGCCGCGCTCGGCCTCGACGTTCTTGGCGCTGCGGCGCACGAATGCCACGTAGGTCTTCTCGTCCACCTCGAAATCGGCGTAGATCTCGCGGTCCGACACGATGGTCGTCAGGGTGGGTGCGTTGGAGCCCGCCTGGACGAGATTGCCGACGGTGATCTCGGCGCGGCTGACGCGGCCCGAGATCGGCGCCTTGACGAAGGCATAATCGAGATCGATGCGCGCGCGGGCGAGGCGGGCCTCGGCCGCCTCCACGTCGCTCTTCGACACGGCGAAGGTATTGGCGCGTTCATCGAGCACGCGCTCGGAGATGGCGGAGGTCTTGATCAGCGACTTGGCCCGCTCCAGCTCCTTGCCGGCATGGCGATGGCGGTCCCGCGCCGCAGCCAGTTCGGCGGTCGCCTGGGTCACCGCAGCCTCGTACGGGCGGGGATCGATGACGAACAGCACGTCGCCCTTCTTCACCCGCTCGCCGTCCCGGAACCGCAGTTCGACGATGGCGCCGCCGACCTGGGGACGCAGGTCCACGGCATCCACCGCCTGCAGGCGGGCGGAGAACTCGGTCCACAAGCGCACGGGTGCCGCTTCCATCACCGTAACATCGACCGGAATGGCACTGGGTGCCGCCGGGGCCACCGGGGTGTCGGCCGGCGACTCGGTCGCGCCGGTGGCGATGACGCCGAGGCCGAGGGCCACGGCGAGAGCCGTCGTTGGCAGAAGAATCTTGAGGTAGGGAATGCGCTTCATCGGACCCGCCCTTTATAACTACGATAAAAGTTAGATACGTACCGGTTGGTTTGTTCAGGCCGGGAATATACATACCGGTCGGTAGGCTGTCAACCACCCGGCAACGATTTTTTTGGTTGGACCCGACTGTTCTCCGCAGGGGGCGAATTTAGGGTGGTGCGGTTACAGGCGTGTGAGGGGAATTCTAGGTGAGGATGGAATCCAACTCTCCCTTGTGGGCGACGGGGGCGGAGCTGCGGCGAAATTCGGGCTTGAAGTCGAGGATACGGTAGAGACCGTCACGGAGATCGGCTTCGACCTTGGCGCGGCTGTTGTGCGCGCGGCCGTAAAGAAGGAGACCCTGGACGAAGGTAAAGGCCATGCGGCCGGTCTGCTCGGGGTCCGGGTTGCCGTTGAGGTATCCGCCATCCTTGAGGGCGCGGACGAGACCGCTGGCCTGGCGTACGGCGTCCTCGGCCATTTCGACCGCGGCGAGACGCACCTTGGTTTCCTCGACCCCAACCTGGCTTCCGGCCGAGAAGAACGGGCAGCCGTTGACCTCGAGGACGGGACCGTCGCTGTCCGGCGGCGGCAGGCCGAGCTCCTCGCGGCCGTCAAGAAGGAGGTGCTCGATCAGGCGTTCGAATTGTTCGAGGGGAGGAAGGTCAGGATCGAAAATCGCGTCCCATTCACCCCGGGTCGATTCCCGGTGATGCTGGGCGGCCGCGTAAAACAGGTCGGCCTTGGATTCGAAGTGGTGATAGAAGGCGCCCTTGGTCACACCCGCCCGCTTGCAGATTTCGGCGACGCCGACGCTGCAGTAATTGCTCTGCCATACCAGTTCGACGGCGGTTTCGAGAAGTCGGTCCCGGGTCTCCGAGGGATTGCGCATAGCTCACCTTGGTTGTACCAGATTATGGAATCATATACGTACCGGTCGGTATTTTTCAACTCCTATCCGCATGGTTCCCCCTGGGCTGGCAGGGTAGGGCGGTAACAAAGGCGTGATTCTGCCCCGTGCCGGGCTGAAAGCGGCCCTTCTGGAGCCCCGACCCCCACCGTTCGCAGAGCCCAATCGGAGACCGGAAAGAGAGACAAGCAAGGGACCACGGCAGGCAACGGCGGGTCCGGGGCGATCCAGAGGTTGCCCCGCAGGAGAGGAATGGCGCGTGCGCCCACGTTGACGGGGGTTCCTGATTGACGACGTCCCCCTCTGGGGCTGGGATCGTAGCGTCCAATCGCCTATTCTTCTTTGCCCTCCGGCAGCAGCAAGAGAACACCTGCCGTAACCTTCGTGACAGGGATTGCCGCGTCCTCCGATGGAAAACCTGAACGACCTGCTTATCTTCATCAAGGTTGTCGAGAAGGGTGGCATCTCTGCCGCCGCTACATCTCTCGACGTCTCGCCCAGTCTTGTGAGCCGGCGACTGAGCCAGCTCGAGAAGTCCATGGGCGTACAGCTCCTCAATCGCTCGACCCGGCACATTTCGCTGACCGACGCGGGCCGCCTGTTCTACGAAAGCTGCAGCCAGGCGATCGCGACCATCGACGCGGCGCGGCTGTCGGCAACCAGTCTGTCGAACGTACCGCGCGGGACGCTCAGGATCCATTCGGCCTATGGCGTCGGGCAAAGCTGGGTGTCCCATGCGATCACTGCGTTCAAGCAGGATTTTCCCGAAGTCAGTGTCGACCTCGTCATTGGATCGGATCACGAAAACCTGATGCGGGACGGCTACGATCTCATCATCAAGACGTCGGACCTGCGCGATTCCAGCCTCGACAGTCGCGACTTCGGCGTGGTCCGTCACATCGTCGTTGCCTCGCCCGACTATCTGAGCCGTCGTGGCCGGCCCAAGGAACCGCGCGACCTCGCCGACCACGAATGCCTCCTGCAATACGGCTGGCGTCCGGCCAACGAATGGTTCTTCAAGGACGGCGACGGCACCTATGCCGTCAAGGTCGACGGCACCTTCAAGAGCACGAACGCTGTCGTGCTCCGGCATGCCGCCGCGAGCGGGCTCGGTGTCACGCGCCTGCCCGAATATGTTCTCGACCCGAACAACTCCGACGGTCTGGAAATCGTGTTCGACGATTGCGTGGCGCCGACGCGCGTGCTGAGGGCGTTCTTCCCCCGCTCCATACATGTGCCGGCGAAAGTCAGCGCTTTCCTCGAATGCCTGGAGAGGGTCGATCCCCGCAGCAAGGCGAGCTGACCCCGGCGCGCCGTGCCGGCCGCTACGAAGACATCGCCGAACCCCCGCCCTACGGACGCTGTCGCGCCTCCGCTCGACGCCGCCAACGTCTTCCGGGGCAAAGGTATTTTGAGCGACGGGGGGCTTATCAGCCGCCCCGGACGGGACTAGGCTACCAGCCAAACAGATAAGAAGGGCAGGGAGACAGGGGAAAGACTCCCCCTCGGCTCGCGGATCCGGATCGGGGACCCGGGCCCCTTGGAAACCGGCAGTGCACAGGGACAGCGTCGCGGTCCGTGGCTCCGTTTGCGGGCCTTCCAAGAGCGATGGCCTCCCGTGACGTGGTTCGCGGTTCCCCCGCCACAGGGGGCAAACGCCCGCCGCTGGCCGATTGCGCAGGAGGGTAAGGACGTGCCAAAGCGCCAGAGAATTTCGGGAGCCGGGATCCCCGAGCATCCGCAGCCGTTTTCCGCGGCGCTACGCATCGGCGACATGATTTTCACCTCGGCCTTCGGCGGCCAGGTCGCCGAAACCGGCAAGTCGCCGGACGATCCGCGTGAGCAGATCGCGCAGGCCTTCACCAACATGCGCGCCATCGTCGAGAAGGGCGGCGGACGCGTCGACGACATCGCCAAGGTCACCGTGTATCTCAAGGATCGCAACGACCGCGACAAGGTCAACGCGGAATGGATCAAGATGTTCCCGGACGAAGACGACCGCCCCGTACGCCACACGGTGACGACGGAGCTTCCGGGCAATCGTGTCATCCAGATGGAATTCGTCGCCGTGGTCGCGTGAGCGGCAAGGGCGCAGGGGGAATCAGGCGGTGCGGAAACTCAAGCTCGGGTTCATCGGTCTCGGCCAGGCGACCAGCAAGGTCATGGCGCGTCGCGACGAGATCGACACGCTGCCCTACGTCATCACCGACGCCTGCGACCTGCGTCCCCATGCGCTGGACGCGTTCCGGAAGGAATTCGGCGGCAAGGTCTTCGACAATCCCGAGGACCTCTGTCGCCATTCGGACGTCGACGTCGTCTATATCGCGACGCCCGCCGACTGCCATCGGGAACACGTGGAGATCGCGGCACGTCACGGCAAGCATATCGTCGTCGAAAAGCCGATGGCGCTGTCGCTTGCCGATTGCGAAGCGATGATCAAGGCGACCGAGGCGGCGGGCGTCAAGATGCTGGCGGGCCATACCCACAGCTTCGATGCGCCGATCCGCAAGATGCGGGAGATCATCCGTGGCGGGACCATCGGCGACGTGCTGATGATCAATTCCTGGAACTTCAACGATTTCAACCATCGCTCCCGCCTGACCTCGGAGCTCAAGACCACCCGCGGGCCGATCTACAACCAGGGACCGCACCAGGTCGATGTCGTGCGCCAGCTTGGCGGCGGTATGGTCAAGTCGCTCAAGGCCAAGGCGATCATGGACAGCCTGTCGGAGACCGAGGGCGGCTGGAGCTGCTTCATGGAATTCGAGAACGGCGCCGCCGCGACGCTGGTCTACGACGGGCGCAGCCTGTTCGACACGTCGGAACTGTTCTGGTGGGTGGGCGAAGGCGGCGACGCGCGCCCGCCCGAAATCAACAGGCGCCAGCGCCAGAAGTACCGCCGGCTCAAGGGACTGAGCCGCGACGAGATGGAGCGCGAGCTCGACCGCGAGAAAGAGCAAGGCCGCTACGGCGCGAAGGCGTTCGTCCAGCGCGGGGGAGGCGAGACCCGCCACCAGCCGTTCTTCGGCCTGACCGTGGTGAGCTGCGACCGCGGCACCATGCGCCAGAGCCGCGACGGGGTGATCGTCTACGGCGACGATGGGCCGCAGGAAATCCCCCTCGGGCTCGAGCTCCACGGCCGTGCGGCGGAACTCAAAGAGATCTATGGCGGCATCGTCGGGAACCGGCCGATCTTCCATGACGGCTACTGGGCGCTGGCGACCCTTGAGGTCTGTACGGCGATCGCGGAGTCGGTGAAGGAAAGTCGGGAAATCACGCTGTCCCGCCAGGTGCCGGTGCGGGAATGACGGCGGAGAAGCAGTCGATGACGGTTCGTCGAACGGGGGATGACCGATGAGCAGGCTGACGCTCGGTTTCGTTTCCGGCATGAACGAACGCGTCGCGCCGTTGTTCGACGGCCGGGTGACGGTGGAGGGGGTCGAGCTCATCACCACCTACTCGGATCCGTCGGAGACCTTCTGGCGCCAGCTCAATTTCCAGGAGTTCGAGATCGCCGAGATGTCGCTCTCGTCCTACCTGATCGCCAAGTCGCAGGGGATGGACATGATCGCCATCCCCGCCTTCCCGGGCCGGCGCTTCATGCACGCGCAGCTGTCCTATCACATCGATTCGGGCATCAAGGGGCCGGAGGACATCGCCGGCAAGCGGCTTGCGGTCGGGGAATACCAGCAGACGGCGTCCCTCTGGACGCGCGGCATCCTCGAACATGATTTCGGCGTCTCCCAGTACAAGGTGCATTGGTACATGGAGCGCAGCGAGGAGTTGAGCCACGGCGGCGCCACCGGATTCACCCCGCCCGAAGGCATCTCCTTCCATCGCATCCCCGCCGACCAAAGCATGGCGTCGATGCTGGTCGCCAACGAGGTCGATGTCGCAACGGTGACCCGCGCCTTCCGGCGCGATTCCAACATGATCGACCGCTCGACGCAGATTCGGGCGCGCGAGGGCGACTGGTCCAAGGTCAAGCCGCTGTTCCCCGACCGTATCGCCGAGGGCGAGCGGTTCTTCAGGAAGCACGGCTATATCCCCGCGAACCACGCCTACGTCATCCGCGGCGACGTCTACCGCAAGTATCCGTGGCTCGCGCTCAACCTCTACAAGGCGTTCGTTGCGGCGAAGGAGATCGCGCAGGAGACCCTGGCCGAAAGCATTCCGTCGGGCCTGATCTTCGGCGCCGATTACCTGGCGCGCACGCGGCGGATCTTCGGCCCTGATCCGTACCCCTACGGGATCAAGGCGAACCGCAAGATGCTGGAGACGATCATCGACTATTCCTGTGAGCAGGGACTGACCAAAGAGAAACAGAAGATCGAGGACCTGTTCGCGCCGAGCACCCTCGACCTCTAGGAACGGCGAGGGTGCAGGGTGGACGTGTGTGCGTAGACCGGGAGAGAATGACCGAGGGAGTATGAAGGGAGTTGGGCCATGCTGAGCGCTGAACAGAATGAAATGCTGACGCGGGTCGGGCCGGGAACGCCGATGGGCGAACTGATGCGCCGCTATTGGCATCCCGTCGCCACCTGTCAGGAGATCAACGAGAACCCGGTGAAGGCCGTGAGGATCCTCGGCGAATCCCTCACCCTCTATCGCGACCGGCAGGGCCGACTGGGCCTGATCGGCGAACGCTGCCTCCACCGCGGCGTCAACCTCTGCCGCGGTATCCCGGAGAACGAGGGGTTGCGTTGCCCCTATCACGGCTGGATGTACGACGCGACCGGCCAGTGTATCGATCAGCCGTGCGAGGACCCGGACGCCAGGTTCAAGGACAAGATCAAACTGCCGTCCTATCCGGTCGAGGAACTGGGCGGCCTGATCTGGACCTACATGGGGCCCGAGCCGGCGCCGCTGCTGCCGCGCTGGGATCTGTTCGTCGTCGACAACGCGTTTCGCCAGATCGGTACCACGGTAGTGCCCTGCAACTGGCTCCAGTGCCAGGAGAACTCCGTCGATACCGTCCATGTCGAATGGTGCCACGGGCGGGTCGGCCTTTACGCGCTCGAGCGCAAGGGCATTACCGATCCGCGCCAGCTCGCGCGGTTCGAGAGGATCGGCCGCAAGCACACCAAGATCGACTTCAAGGTGACCCAGTACGGAATCCAGAAGCTGCGGCTGCGGGAGGGCGAGGACGAGGCCACGGCCGAGGGCTGGATCACCGGCCATCCCCTGGTGTTCCCCAACTACGTGCGGATCGGCCAGGTCGGCTATTCCGAGTTCCAGATCCGCGTGCCCATGGACGACACCCATACCTGGCACCTGGGCTATCAGGTCTATCTGCCCGGTTCCGCCGTCGAGGTGCCCAGGCAGGACCCCGTGCCGACCTACGACGTGCCGATCCTGGATCTGCCGGATTTCGTCCTCGGCCAGGACCTGATGTGCTGGACCGCCCAGGGCCCGGTGTTCGACCGGAGCAAGGAGAACCTGGGTCGCTCCGACCGCGGGCTCGTTCTGTTCCGGAAGATGCTGATGGACCAGATCAAGATCGTCCAGGACGGCGGCGACCCGATGAACACGTTCCGCGACCCGGAAAAGAACAAGTACATCGACCTTGCGCTCGAGAATTACGGCGACCTGTCCGACTACCGGAAGGGCTCCGTCTATTACATGAACGTCGGCAACCTGAGCCCGGTGCTTGAGGAGCTCGACGCGTTGATGACCAAGGGCGCGGAAGCCGCCCGCGCCAAGCAGCAGTAGGTTCAACCGGGTGCCGGGCAACACGGCGCCGCAACGAAACGACTGAGGGTGGATACGATGGATGCGACACTTCCGAACCGGCCGGCCGTGAAATACAAGGACCTGAGGGAATACCTCGACCTTCTCGAATCCAAGAGGCTGCTGCACCGGATCACCGCGTCGGTCGATCCGCACCTGGAGATCGGCGCCATCGCCGCCCGCTCGCTGGAACGGAAGGGCCCGGCGCTGTGGTTCGAGAACGTCAAGGGCTACGAAGGCATGCCCTTCGTCACCAACATCATCTCGACGACCCAGCAGCTCGGTGCCACCTTCGATACGGAGCCGAACGAGGAAGCGATCCACGAACGCGTGGTCGACGGCATGGACCGTCGCATCCCTTCGGTGACGTTGCCGACCGGCCCCTGCAAGGAGGTCGTCATCGGCGCCGCCGACGTCGACATCGACTTGATCCCGACGCCGCTGTGGCACGAGCACGATGGCGGCCGCTACCTCGGCACCACGGCCGGAATCGTGACCCGCGATCCGGTGACCGGATTTCTGAACATGGGTGCCTACCGGGTCATGATCAAGGACAAGAAGACCCTGTCGCTGTCGGGCGGGTTGCGGGGGCGCAACGCGTCGTCGGGCCCGGGCGGCGGCGACCACGTGCTCGAGAACGAGGCCCGCAACCAGCCGACGCCCGTCGCCATCGTCATGGGCATGGACCCGCTGCTGACGCTGGCCAACGGCAGCCCGGTGCGTCCGTCGGATGATGGGTCGATGGAGTACGAGGCGGCCGGCGGCTGGCGCGGCGCGCCGACGGAACTGGTCAAGTGCGAGACCAGCGACCTTCTGGTGCCGGCCCACGCCGAAATGGTGATCGAGGGGATCATCCCGCCCCACGCCCGGACCGAGGAAGGCCCCCACGGCGAATCGACCGGGTTCTACGGCGAGAACAAGATGGCCTTCGTGGTCGAGATCACCTGCATCACCCATCGCAGGAATCCGGTGACCTACGGCCTGATCTGCCAGCGGGTGGAGGATTACCCGCGCCAGCTATTGCGCTCGGGCTCGCTGCAGTCGCGCATCATCCAGAAGACCGGGTTCACCAACATCCGGCAGGTCTATTTCCCCGAGGTCGGCCGCCACGGCATGCTCATCGTCTCGGCGAAAATCCGCGACAAGGAAGACCCGCGCCGGATCATGAACGGCATCTGGGAGGATTCGGGCGAGCGCTGGCGCTGGATCATCGTCGTGGATGAGGACTGCAACGTGCGCGACTGGGACGAGGTCATGTGGCGGGTGGTGTCCGCGGCGGACCCCGACCATGACGTCTTTCCCGGAAAGATTCATAACGCGCCGAAGCGCAACCGCGGCGAGGTCGATTTCGATCCGCCCCGGCGCGGCATGGGGATCGACGCGACCATGCGGTTCAAGGACGCCAAGTTCCCGCCGGTGAACAAGGTGAGCGAGCCGATCATGGCGAAGGTCGTCGCGCGGTGGAAGGAATACGGCCTGCCGTAACGCGGCCTGCCGAGGGGAACGACGGAAGTCGAAACAGGGGAGACCGGGAGACATGCAAGCACGTTGGCAAGGGGCCCGCATCGCCGGGTTGTTTCTGCTTGGCGCGATCGCGTCGTCGGCCGCCATGACGGCGCTGGCGAAGGAGCCGTGGGAGGAAAAGTGGGATCAGGTCCTCGCGGCGGCGCGCAAGGAAGGTGTCGTCGCCGTGTCCGGTCCGCCCGGTGCCTTCCAGCGCCGTGCGATCACAGAGGGATGGGCCAAGGCCTTTCCCGACATCAAGCTGAACTACGTCGGCGCCCGGGGCACGCAGATCGTGTCCAAGGTCGTGCGGGAGCGGACATCCGGGCTCTACAACTGGGACGTCATTCTGGCCTCGACCGACCCGACCGTGTTCTCGCTGAAGCCGATCAACGCGCTGGCGCCGCTGCGTGACGCCATCATCCGGCCCGACATCACCCAGGACAAGTCCTGGATCGACAGCTTCGAATCGGGCTTCATGGATACCGAGAAGAAATACTTCTACAGCCCCGTGGGGACGGCGGGGACCCTCGGCTTCGTCAATCGCGACTGCGTGTCGAAGAACGACTTCAACAAGATCGCCGACATGAAGAAGCCCCGGTTCGTGGGCAAGATCGCCTGGCACGACCCGACGCGGCCGGGAACCAGCACCCAGGGCCTGGGCGTCCTGTACCTCTCCGTGGGCGAAGCCTGGATCAAGGACATGTTCCAGAACCACAAGGTGACGTTCTCGCGGGATTACCGGCAGATGACGGACTGGCTGGTCAGCTGCGCCAAGCCGATCGTCATGGGCATGCCCAACGACGTGCTCGAGCAGATGCAGAAGCAGGGCATCGGCAAGAACGTCGAGGAAATGGACGGCCCTGTCTATGCGGGCAAGGTCAACCCGGGCGGCGTCGGCGGCAATGCCAGCATCGGCTGGTACAACAACGCGCCGCATCCGAATGCCGCCAAGGTCTTCGTCAACTGGTACATTTCGGCCGAATTCCAGCGGCACTACGCCAGTGTCGTGCAGGTCAACAGCCGGCGGGCGGACGTGAAGCCTGCCGATCCGCGCCATGTTCTCGACCCGGCCAAGACATATTTCAACACCAGCGAGGAAAACGTCCGCCTGGTGAAGGACTTCCAGGCGCGGGTCAAGACCTGGGGCGTGCTGGGCAGCCTCGGAAAAAAGAAGCGGTAGTTTACGGAACGGGTCCGCGCCGGGCCCGAAAACGTCAATGAATGCGCCGCCGCCATGGCGCATCGGACACGGGAGACTGAACATGACCGGGATCAGGACTGGAACGAAACGTTTGACCTTCGGCGCGGCTCTTGCCGTCGCGGGTGTGATTGCGGCCGGCACGGTGTCGACCGCGGCGGCGAAGGAAGCGTGGGAAGCGGAGTGGGACAAGATCGTCGCCGCGGCCAAGAAGGAAGGGGTGGTCGTCGTCTCCGGCCCGCCGGGCGCCTTCCAGCGCCAGGCGATCACCACGGGCTGGGCCAAGGCTTATCCCGATATCCGGCTCGAATACACCGGTGCGCGCGGCACCCAGATCATCGCCAAGGTGGTTCGCGAGCGGACGTCGGGCATCTACAACTGGGATGTCGTCCTCGCTTCCACCAGTCCGACCGTGTTTTCGCTGGTGCCGATCAACGCGCTGGCGCCGCTGCGGGACGCCATCGTGCGCCCCGACATCCTTGACGACAAGACATGGATCGGCGGATTCGACAGTGGCTTCATGGACAAGGAAAAGAAGTATTTCTTCAACGCCATGGGCACCGCCGGCCAGGCACTGGGCTACGCCAACCGCGACTGCGTTTCCAAGGACGTGTTCTCCAGCTCGGCGGACATGATGAAGCCGGAACTGAGGGGCAAGATCGTCTGGTACGACCCGACGCGGCCCGGCACCGGCAGCCGGGGCACCTGGGTCCTCAGCCTCGCCCAGGGCAAGGACTGGCTGAAGAAGCTGTATCAGACGCAGGGCGTGATCTTCTCGCGCGACTACCGCCAGATGACGGACTTCCTGGTGTCGTGCCGGGTTTCGGTCGCCATCGGCATGCCCAACGACGTGCTGGAGCAGATGCAGAAGCAGGGCATCGGCACGAATGTCGAGGAACTGAGCGGTCCGGCCTATTTCGGCAAATACGACCCGGGCGGCGCCGGCGGCAACGAGAGCGTCGGCTGGTACAATAACGCGCCGCATCCCAATGCCGCCAAGGTCTTCGTCAACTGGTACCTGTCGAAGGATTTTCAACAGGCCTACGCGAGTGCCGTCAAGGACAACAGCCGCCGCGTCGATACAAAGCCGCAGGATCCGAATCCGGCCCATGCGATGAAGCAGGGCGAGACCTACCACAACTGGGCGAACGAGGAAGCGACCGTGCAGATCAAGGCGCTGCAGGACGACATCCGCGGCTGGGGCGTTCTCAAGGGCCTGAAGGGCAAGAAAAAGAAGGGCCGTTGAGCGATCGGGCCCGCGTCGGCCGCGGCGCGGGCCCGATTCTGCGCACAAGGAGGTTCAACCGCAATGCCGAAGACCCAGCAGGTAACGCCATCCGAATGTCCCGCCGCGCGCGTGCGCGGCGTCAGCAAGTTCTACGGTAGCGTCCGGGCGGTCAACGACGTGACCTTCGACGTCGCATCGGGGGAGCTTCTCACGCTGCTTGGGCCGAGCGGCTGCGGCAAGACCACGATCATGCGCTCGATCGCGGGGCTGGAGCGGATCACGCGGGGGGAAATCCTGCTCAGGGACCGTGTGATGAGCTCGGCGGCGGAGCGCATCCACGTCGCGCCGGAAAAGCGCGACGTCGGCATGGTCTTCCAGTCCTATGCCATCTGGCCGCATATGTCGGTGTTCGAGAACGTGGCCTACCCGCTGCGCTGTCGGAAGGTCGCGAAGCCGGAGATCGAGGTACGGGTGCGCGAAGGCCTTCGCCTGGTCGAGATGGAGGATTTCCACGACCGCCCCGCGACCATGCTGAGCGGCGGCCAGCAGCAGCGCGTCGCCCTGGCGCGCAGCATGGTCATGCAACCGTCGGTGCTGCTCCTGGACGAGCCGCTGTGCAATCTCGACGCCAAGCTGCGCGCGCAGATGCGGTCCCACATCAAGGATCTCCAGCGCAAGACGGGCCTGACCATGGTCTATGTCACCCATGACCAGGTCGAAGCCATGGCGCTGTCCGACCGCATCATCGTGATGAACCGGGGCGTAATCGAGCAGGTGGGCGTGCCTGAGGAGGTCTACGAGCGACCGCAAAGCGAATTCGTCGCCGATTTCGTCGGCGCGATCAATTTCTTCCCCGGGACGATCGTCGAGGAGGGCGGGGTGAACGGCACCATTCGCGTCTCCACCGGCAGCGAGGTGCTGGCCTGTACCCTGGACGGTCGTGTCAGCCCGGCGATGCGCGACCGGGTCCTGCTCATGATCCGGCCGGAGAAGCTCACGGTCGATGACGGCTCCGGTCGTGCGCCCACCCTCCTCCACGATTCGGACGCGCCGGTGAATTCCGTCAGGGCACGGGTGTCGTCCCATACCTATTGCGGGGACCATTGCGAACTCGGTTTCGAGGGCCGCGACTTCCACCTTAAGGCGATGCTGCCAAGCGCCATTTCGCCGGCGGTGGGGCAGGAGGCGGTAATCGCGTTCTCCGCCCGTGACTTGCATCTCCTCCCCGCCGGCGCCGGTGCGGTGCGGTGCGGGCAGGCCACCGCATCCGTGCCGGAGGCCTGACGTGTCGGCAAGCGACAGCGCCCTTTCGGCGCGCGGCGGCCTCGACGGGTTCGGCCAGACGGTCCTCTACAGCGTCGTTTTCGTCATCGTCGCCGGCATGGTGGTGGCGCCGGTCCTGTTCCTTGCCGTCAACAGCTTCCAGCTCGCGCCTCCGGGGCAGCCGGCGAAGTGGGGCTTGGACGCCTGGCGCGTGGCGCTCGGCAACAGCGACATCTGGCTGGCGATGTGGAACTCGATCCGGCTCTACTTCGCCACCAGCATCTTCAGCTGGCCCATCGCCATCATGCTGGCCTGGATCGTCGGCCGGACCGACATCCCCGGCAAGCGCCAGATCGAATTCCTGCTCTGGCTGTCCTTCTTCCTGCCGAGCCTGACCGTGGTCATGGGCTGGATCACCATGATCGACCCGACGACGGGCGTCATCAACCAGCTCCTGCGCAAGCTGCCGTTCGTCGGCGGCACCGAGGGCCCGTTCAATATCTATACCTTCTGGGGGCTGGTCTGGGTCCATCTCGGCCAGAACGCCATCGCGGTCAAGACGATCCTGCTGATCCCGGCGTTCCGCAATCTCGATGCGGCGATGGAGGAAGCATCGCGTCTGTCGGGCGCCGGCGTGTTCCGCACCCTGCGCTGCGTCGTCATCCCGCTGATGGGGCCGCCCATCATCATCACCGCGCTGCTCGGCTTCGTCCGCCTGTGGCAGTCGTTCGAGACCGAGCTCGTCCTTGGCGTGCCGCAGGGTTTCTACGTCTACGGCACCAAGCTCTACGACCTGATCAACGCCGAGATCCCCGAATACGGCCAGGCGACGGTGCTCGCCGTCGTCGTCATCGGCATGACGTTGCCGTTCATGGTCCTGCAGCAGCGGTTCTCGGTCAGCCGCAACTACGAAACCATCACCGGCCGCGCACGCGCGAATCCCACCGCGCTGGGCCGGGCACGGATGCCGGTCTTCGCCGCTGTCATGTTCATCGCTGTGCTGGTTTCCATCGTCCCGGTGATCGCCGTCGTCACCGCGACCTTCATGAAGGTGTTCGGCTACTTCCAGATCGAAAACCCGTGGACGCTGGCCCACTGGACCCGGGTCCTGCAGGACCCGGTGTTCCTCCATACCGTCCGCAACACCCTCGTCATTGGCGTCGGCGCGGCCGTCCTCGGTGTCGTCGTCAGCCTTCTCGTCGCCTATATCCTGGTGCGCACGAAGTTCGTCCTGCGTGCGCCGCTCGACATCGTGACCTGGCTGCCTCACGCCCTGCCGGGCACGCTCATGGGGCTCGGCATGCTGTGGCTGGTCCTGACCTTCCTCAAGCCGTTCTACGGCTCGATCCTGCTTCTGATCGTCGTCACGGTGATGGCCGGCCTCACGGTCGGCGTGCAGATCATCAAGAGCAACTTGATCCAGCTCGGCACCGAACTGGAGGAGGCCTCGCGGCTGCACGGCGCGTCATGGCTCTACACCATGTGGCGCGTGGTCATCCCGCCGCTGGCACCGGTCCTGATCCTGATCGCGACGCTCAAGTTCGTCAGCGCCTCGCGCGACGTCAGCACCATCATCCTGCTGGCCTCGGGCGACAGCATGACCCTGTCGCTCCTGCAGCTCGACTACATGGTTGCGCCCTACTGGGAAAGCGCCACCGTCGTCGCCGTGGTCATGACCCTGATCAGCACCGGCGTCGCCCTCGCGGCACGGGCGTTCGACGTCCGCCTTGGTCCCCGCTGACCGGGAGCGCGGGGCGACAACGACATTCATCATCCGGGAAGGAACGTCACGATGGAAACGAACACGGAAACCGACCTCAAGGGAAAGGTCGCCGTCGTCACCGGCGCGGCGCGCGGCATGGGCCGTGCGATCGGAGAGGGATTCCTCAAACGCGGCGCCCGGGTGGTGGCAACCGACCGCTCGTGGGAGGGGGTCGAACCGATCGCCGACGCCCTCAGCGAGGGCGGCAAGAACGTCCTCGCCGCCGACATGGACGTCACCCGGGAAGACCAGATGGATGCCGTCTATGCCGCGACGCTGGAGCGTTTCGGCACCGTCGACATCCTTGTCGGCAACGCGGCGATGCGCTCGCGCGACCTGTTCCCGCCGTCGGGCCGCGCCGTCACCCTCGACACCAGGGATTCCGACTGGGAACGGATGTTCGCCGTCAACGTGTTCGGGGCGCTCAAGGTGATCCGGCGTTTCATCCGGCCGATGATCGAGAAGAAGCGCGGTAGCATCGTCAACGTCGTGAGCAGCGGCGTCCTGCATCATTCCCACGGCGGCGGCTACGTGGCGCTGCGTCCCACCAGCGTCGAGATGCCCTACATGGCGACCAAGGCGGCGCTCGCCACACTCAGCTTCTACCTCGGCGCCGAGGTGAAGGAGCACAACATTGCCGTCAACGTCGTCATCCCCGGCCATACGCGCACGACAGGATTCGACGAGCAGAACCGCGCCCGCCTCGCCAGGGGCGCGCGGCCGGGACCGTTGCCGGTGGTGCCCGAGCACGCGGTGCCCATCGTCATGCATCTCGCCGGTCAGGATGCGAGCGGCATCACCGGCACCATGTTCGACATCATGAAGTGGAACGTGGAGCATGGCCTCGGCGGCCACGCCCGCTGGGCGGACAAGGACTTCTCCTATGAGGCCTTGATGCCGCGCTGACGAATCCCCGTCACACCAGGCCGGAGACGGGGATCGCGGCGCCGTGGATGGCGCGGGCGCGGTCCGATACCAGGAACACCATCACCTCGGCCAGCGCCTCGGGCGCGACCCAGCGCGAGGTGTCGGCATCGGGCATCGCGGCGCGGTTCTGCAGCGTGTCGATGATGCTGGGGATGACGCAATTGACGTTGACGTTGCGGTCCTTCAACTCGGCCGACATGCTCTCGGTCAGGCGGATCACAGCGCTCTTGGCGGCGGCATAGGCGCCCATCCTGGCGCCGCCCCGCAACGCCGCCCCGGCGGCGACGTTGACGATCCGCCCGCCACCGCCCGCCAGCATCCGCGGTACCGCGGCGCCACAGGCGTTGAGGAGGGACCCGGCGTTGAGGTCGATCATGCGGCGCCAGACCTCGTCCGGCGTTTCATGGACGTCCTCGCCCATATGGAATCCGCCAGCGATGTTGCACAGTGCGTCGATGCTCCCGAATTTCTTGAGGGCCTGCTCGCAGGCGGCGTCGAGCGCATTCCGATCGCCGAGGTCGGCGGCGATGGCCAACTGGCGGTCATCGTCCGGACCGAAGGCCTTGCCGAGCCCCGCCGTATCGAGGTCAATCAGCACCCGGTTCGCCCCCGCGGCGGCGAAGGCTTGGGCCGCGGCGCGGCCGAGATTCCCCGCCGCGCCGGTGATCATCACCGTCTTTCCGTCGAATTCCCCCACGTGTCGAGTCCTCTCCGAACCGTCATCGTCCCGAATCCATGTTGCACCGCAAGCGCACCCCGGATCAACCGGCCACTTGGCCGGTCATCCCGGCGGAGTGACCGCGGTCGCCGGCGGCCGTTCCGGAATCAGGACTTGCCCTTCTTCTTTTTCTTCTTGGCGCAGGACGTGGCGCCGGAAAATTCCTCGCAGCGTCCGCCGGAGCGCTGGACCATGGCGTTCCTGAGTCGCGCGATGGCGTCCTTCGGCGCGCCGAGAACCGTGGCGACCAGTTGCTCGACCTCGGGACCGGAGGCATAGATGATGTCCGAATTGGATTTCTTCGCTTCGGCCAGGAAATCTGCGTCCTTGACGGTACGGTCGAACGCCTGGCGGAGTGCGGCGACACGCTCCGGTGGGACGTCCGGCGGCATGAAGAACGACCGCCCCAGGTCCATCTGCGTGGCGAGAACCTCGACGGCCTTGCGGTCCACGGGGGATTTCGCGATCTCTCCCACGGTGGGAATGTCGGATAATTCCTTTTCCCGTCGCAGGCCCCATTGGAAAAGGGGGACGAACTGCTTCTTTTCCAGGTACTCGCGTTTCCAGTTCTGCAGCGTCACCAGGCTGATGCTGCCGAGGCCCTTGATCTCTCCACGTTCCATCGCGAGCATCTGTTCGGGGAGGCTCCTGTACCCGGCGATGACCTTCAGTTTCATGCCGAACAGGTTGTGCGCCACCACCGGAAACATGGCGGTGTTCGACGTCAACTGGCCGCCGCCGACCAGGAGCTCCTTTTCGTAGAGGTCCCTGTAGGACGTAATTCCCGTGGTATGCCATGCGCCGGTCACGGTGTTGCCCGCGGAGAGGCGTCCGAGGCCGATCAGCTTGCTCGCGTCGAAGCGCACGCCCTTGCGGCCGAGCACCTGCTGGAGCGGCAGCGCGATATGAAGCGTGAAGATCAGGGTCCCGTCCCGGGCGCCCTGGGTATAGGCATGGTTGAGCGCCACCATGCCGCCGGCGCCCGGCATGTTGCGGACAAGGAAGCCGGGCTTGCCCGGAATGTATTTTCCCATGTGCCCCGCCAGCATGCGCGCGAACAGGTCATAGGCCGGGCCCGGCGCGGCGCTGACCAGCATGGTGATACGCTTGCCCTTGTAGAAGTCTTCCACCGCGTCGGCGCGTGCGGCGGAGGGCGATGCAGAAGTGGCCCATCCGGCCACGGTGACTGCCGTCAGGACTGACGCAAACGTACGCAATGTCATGATTTCCTCCCGAGTTCTCGCGTCCGTTGGTCGGCCGGGCGCTTTTGATGATTTTAGATAGTGGCAATCGTGGTCAGGACGGTTCGGACGCGAGCACCTTGTTTGCCTCCGCCTCGATCACGGTCCCTTTGAAGAAATCGCGGTTGAGCGCGGTGTGCAGCCGGACCATGTTGGTGAAGGTGAAGTCGCGGAAGTCGTCATCGGTGATCAGCCCGTCCTCGACCAGTTCGTACGACTCTGCCAGCGTCTCCGTCATGTCGGGAACGTCCCAGTGGGCGACGTCCGAAGAGAACAGCGCCTGCAGCCGGGCGCCGCCGTGGAGCGCCCTGGTGTTGAAGGCGTTGGCGATGGTCAGGTCGTCCGCCTCGCAGCCGAAGAAGAAGCGCGGGATGAACTTGTCGTGGATGTCCTGCTTCGACGTGATGCCGGCGCGCTCCCAGTCGTCGATGCAGTCGAGGTCGGGCATCAGCCCGGGCCGCGCGCCGGGGACGTTGTCCTTGACCTTGAAACGGTCAAGGTAGGGCGCGTATTCCTTGCCGCCGTACTTTTCCATCAGCTCGGCCAGCAGCGGACGGTCGATCTGGCGAGGGTCGAGCCATTTGTTCAGCGCGTCGATGCTGCGCTTCTCCCAATGCTCGTAGAGGTCGTTGTAGAGCGACACCGCCCAGTTCACGCCGCCCTCGAGCAGGCAGAACCGCAATTCGGGAAAACGGTGGGTGACGCCGCCGAGGAAGAGGGCCTTGCAGAACGCCTCCCCGGCGGCGGCGAAGGCGCCGATGTGGTTGTAGGTGTAGCTGGTCACGCTGTTGCGGCTGCCCCAGCGCTGGCCCGAGGCGTGGCTGGTGGGCGATACCTTGAGCTCGACGCATTTGCGCCAGAACGGGTCGTAGTCGTAGGGGCTGTCGATGGCGAGCGAATCCATCCATTGGGAATAGCGCGCGAGCTCGGGCGCCTGGTCCTCGATGACGGGAACGGCGCGGCTGACGATGCCGTCGATCATCACCGCCTTGTACCCGAGTTCGCGCACGCAGAACTCCAGCTCCTCGATCGCCTCCTCGGGCGTGCGCATGGGGATCACCGCCGCCGGGGTCATGCGGTCGGCATGGCGCTTGAAGCGGTCGTGATTCATCAGGTTGACGGCGCGGCAGCCGGCGCGGCGAATCTCGTCGTCGCGCTCGCCGATCAGGTGGAACTGCGAGGTATAGACCACGGCGTAATCGATGCCGATGTCGTCGAAGCGCGCCCGAAACAGGTCTGGCAGCATGGCGGTGGCAAGGTCGATCGTGTTCTTCGCCGGCATGGTCCAGAACGGCGGGCGGCCGATGCGCTTGTACATGCGCTCCTCGGGGCTGGAGCTATGCCAGGCGCGCCGGAGCCGCTTGGCAACGTAGCGCTCGGTTAGTTCCGGTCCGGCAACCTCGCGGAAGTATTCGATGACCTCGGGGTGGTATTCCTGGGTGTGGCCGTCGCCGTCGATGACCGGATGGCCGATCTTCTGGCGGACCTTGAGCGAACGGGATTCCGTCTTGTCCCACGGCATGGAGCTCTCCTTCCTGTGCGAACGCCGGCGAACGCGGCTTATTTTGTTCCAGTTTGGACCCGCCGCCGGTAGTGCGCAACACTCCCCGAGCGATTGGCGGACGCCCCGGCCCGCGGAACGCCCATCGTCGGCCGCCCGGCTACAATGCGGCCTTCCGCTGCGGGGCGATCCTCGGCGGTTGCACGGTGCCCTGCATCGCCTCGTTCAGGGCCTGGATGCGGGCGGTGAAGAAGTTGATGAAGATTTTCATGCGCTGGGGCTGGTACAGGTCCTTCGGATAGACGACGAAGAGCATCCGTTCCGCCACCGCGTAGCCGGCGAGGACAGGGACGAGCGCGCCCGTCTGCAGCTCTTCCGTGACGAGATAGCGGCTGAGCATGGCGATGCCGACGCCCTGCCGCGCCGCGTGGCGGATGACGAGGGAGCTGTTGGCGCGCAGCGAACCCGAGACCCGCACCATGGTCTTTCCCGACGGCCCGTCGAATTCCCAGTCGTAGGTGCGCGCGCCGTTGGGGTTGAGGCAGTTGTGGCGGAGCAGGTCGGTCGGCTCCTCCGGCGTGCCGTGGCGTTCCAGGTAATCGGGCGCCGCGACCAGCACCCGCGGCAACCCGACCAGGCCGCGGGCGACGAGTGTGGTGTCCTCCACCGGCTGGGTGCGAATCGACATGTCGAAGCCGCGCGAGATCAGGTCGTTTTCGTCCGGCCCCATGTCCTTGAGCATGATCAGGACGGTGATGTCGGGATATTCGCGGCAGAAGTCGGCGACGATGGGCGCCAGCGTCGTTTCGCCGAAGGTCTTCGAGCACAGCACCTTGATCTCGCCGCGCGCCGCCCCGCGCTTGGCCAGCAGGTTGTCCTCCGCCGCACGCAGTTCGGTCAGCAGCGACGTGCAGCTCTCGTAGTAATCGGCCCCCGCTTCGGTGAGGCTGAGGCGCTGGGTGTTGCGGTTGAGCAACTTGACGTTGAGGGTACGCTCGAGGTCCTGGACCCGCTTGCTCACCATGGCGCGGGTGACGCCGAGTTCCTTCGCCGCCCTTGTGTAGCTTTGCAGGCCGACGACGGCGACATAGGTCTCCATCAGCTTGAATCGATCCATGGCGGCCTCCCGAAAGTTTGTCCAATTTTAATTGACAAGCCTATAAGGAGAACTGCCGTTGCGAAAGGGCCTTCGCTGCCGAAGAATGAAAATCAGTCGTATGGCGCGGCGCGGCCACCGGTGGCGAAGCCGGGGATGCGCAAGCGTTTTTCAGGGAGTGCACGGGATGAAGACCATCGATTGCGATACCCATTACTGGCCCGTCGCCTTCCTGGACGAGGTCGCCCATGCGGCCAAGGGGGAGATCAGGGAAGTTGACAACCGGACGGTCGCCTTCTACCGCGACGGGCGCCTGATCCACCGCTTCAAGACCACGCGCTGGAACCTCGACGAGCGCAAGAAGATGATGGACCAGGAGGGATTCGACATCCAGGTCCTGATCCCCGACAACCGGCCGTTTCTCTACGAACTGGACGCCGACCTCGGCAACGCCATGGCGCGGGCCTTCAACGACTTCGCCGCCGAGGCGGTCCGCAACGAGAGCCGCTTCGTGCCCGTCTCGTGGATCTACCTGCCCGACATGCCGAACGCAGTGAAGGAACTCGCCCGCAGCATCGAGGAGCTCGGCATCCGCGCGGTCAAGGTGACCGGCGGCTATGCCGACCGCGATCTCGACGATCCCTCCATGTGGCCGCTGTTCGAGGTCGCCGACCATCACAACATTCCGATCCTGGTCCATCCCGCCGCCCGCGCCTTCGAGGACCAGGTAGCCCATCCGTGGCTGGTGGGCGCCAGCCGGTTCGAGCCGATGCGCTTCCTGTCGTCCTGCATCGGTTTCCCCATGACCTACATGCACACGATCACGCGGCTCGTGTTCTCGGGCGTCATGGACCGCTTCCCGAACCTGAAGTTCGCCTTCTTCGAGGGAGGCTGTGGCTGGGTGCCTTTCCTCATGCGGCAGCTCGACATGGAAACCGAGCACCGCTCCTACGCTGAATATGAGCAAGCCGCCGGCATCAAGCTGCAGCGCAAGCCGAGCGAATACTTCGACCGGTTCTACGTCGCGGCGATTTCCTACGAGCAATACCTTGCCAATACCGCTGCGGAGTGGCCGAATCACAGGATCGTCATCGGTTCGGATTTCGACCACGGCGACCCGATCGCCACCTGGCCGCACACCGTCACCGATGTGCGTGAGCTGAACGGCCTGACTCAGCAGGACCAGGAGCGCATCCTCGGCGGCAACGCGGCCGATCTCCTCGGTATCGCGGCCTAGTTTCGTTTGTAGCGCACCGCGTAACGTCCCGAATTTGGGCGGCCACCGGCCCGTGAAGAGGCCGTAAGGTCGCGTGGAGATGGCATCCGCCGTCCCATTGGAGACACGAAGCACGGGAGGCTTTGATGATCAGAAAAACTATCGCGTTCGCGCTTGTCGCCGTGTTCGGCCTGGCCTTGACGGCACGCGCCGACGGCGTCGCCGATTTCTACCGCAGCAAGACGGTCAAGATTCTTGTCGGTTCCGGTGTCGGCGCGGGGTATGACCACTTCGCGCGGGCGACGGTCCGGTTCCTGAAGCTGCCCGGCAATCCGACCATCATCGTCCAGAACATGCCGGGCGCGGGTGGCCTGATCGCCGCGAACTACCTGTACAAGATCGCGCCCAAGGACGGCTCGATCATCGGCCTGATCAACCGCTACACCGTGGTGCAGGCGATTATCGGCAACAAGCGGGCGGAATACGATCCGACCAAGTTCATCTGGCTCGGCACGCCGGCGACCTATGAGGAAGACCCCTATGTCCTCATCGTCCGCTCCGACCACCCGCTCAAGACGGTGGAGGACATCCGCAACGCCAAGGAGCCCCTGATCGTCGGCAACACCGGATCGGACATCGCCCGCATCCTCTCGCCGGCGCTGGGCATGAAGGTCAAGGTGATCGAGTACAAGGAGAAGGGCGCCGTCGACATCGCGATCGAGCGCGGCGAGGTGGATGCCATGGGCATCGCCTATGCCAACCTGAGGGTGCGCCATCCCGACTGGATCGAGAAAAAGAAGGTGCGCGCCCTGGTGCAGTTCGTGCGCAAGCGTTCGCCGATGCTGCCCGACGTGGTAGCGTCGAGCGAGCTCGCCCTGTCCAGGGAGCAGCAGTCCCTCCTGTCCTTCGTCGAAATCCCGCTGTCCGCGGCCTATCCCTTCGTGCTGTCGCCGGGGCTGCCCGAGGACCGCGTCGCGGCGATCCGCAAGGCCTTCGACGAGGTGCTCGTCCATCCCGCCTACAAGCAGGAGATCCTCAAGCAGGGGCTCGCCTATTCGCCCAAGAACGGCGAGGAAGTGGCGCAATACATCAAGGAGCTTCTGGCCGCGCCGCCGGAAGCCATCGCCCGCTACAAGGAATACGTCGGCGTGCGGGGCGGCAAGAAGAAGAAAGACAAGAAAAAGAAGAGCGAATAGCGGCCGCTCCACGGCGATCGAAGCAACGACACGGTCGCGGCGCGGAGCGCGGGCCGCGAAAGAGGGAGTATTCGACCATGCAAGCACCCGGTTTCTTTTCAGCGGATTCCCACGTCAACGAGCCGCCCGCGGCGTGGGAACGAATCCCTGCGGATCTGCGTGAACGGGGGCCGCACTTCGTCCAGGACCCCGGTGCCAAGAAGGGCCTCTATATGGTGTTCGAGGGCCACGAGCCCGATCCGGTCGGCATGACCTTCACCGCCGGCGTGGGGCGCGAGCGCGGCGCGGTGCAGAAGGTGATCGAGAACTTCACCTGGGACCAGTGGAAGGGGCCGTGGGACCCCACCGCGCGCGTCCCGGACATGGATCGCGACGGTGTCCGCGCCGAGCTCCTGTACCCCAGCATGGCGCGGAACTTCTACAGCCTGAGCGGCGACGAAACGCCGCTTCAGCTCGCCGGCCTCCGGTCCTACAACGACTGGCTGATAGAATACTGCAACGCGGTGCCGGGGCGGCTCTACGGCGTCGGCCTCCTGTCGCCTCTCGACGTCGACTGGTCGGTCGCCGAGTTGAAACGCTGCGCCAGGGTCGGCCACAAGGGCGTCCTGCTGCCCGCGGGCCTGCCCGGGGACGAGACCTACGCGGACCCGAAGTTCGAACCGATCTGGGCGGCGCTGGAGGACATGGACTTCCCGCTCCATTTCCATATCAACGTCGTCCAGGGGGCGGACCGCATGGCGACCCGCCTCAAGAAGATCAGCATGCACCAGACCGGCAGGAACGCGGTCAAGCGCGCCGTGCTCGAATCGCTCAACCTGATCACCGATCTCGTCTTCGGCCTCGTGCTCGACCGGCATCCGCGCCTGCGGGTCGTCTTCGCCGAATACGACCTGTCCTGGGTGCTGCCGTTCATGGCCAAGATGGACGGAAGCGTGCGCCGTGCGAATTCCGAAAACCCGCAATCCCCCGCGATGTCGGCGCTGCCGAGCGAGATCATCCGCCGCCAAGTCTACATCACTTTCCAGGAAGACCCCGCCGGCGTCGCCGGAGCGCAGGCGATCGGGCTGCTGGACAACTGCCTCTGGGCCAGCGATTACCCGCACGGCGGCTCCACATGGCCCAGGTCGCAGGAGATCGTGAAGTCCCAGCTCGGCGCCCTCGATCCGGCCGCGGCCAGCAAGCTCATCTGGGAAAACGCCGCGCGGCTCTACGGCGTCGCGTAAACAGGATTTTTGTTATCGACGACAGGAGAGAACGTCATGCTGGATCACTGGCAGGCCCGTGTGGGCTGGATCCATCCCCGGGTCAACAGTGACATCGAAATCTACGACTTCTATCAGGCTGCGCCGGAAGACGTGGTCCTGGTGGTGACGCACCTGGAGGTCGTGGACTCGGCCAAGAAGGAACAGGTCGAGGCTTCCCTCAAGCTGCTGGAGCGCGCGGTGGAACGGCTGCACATGTCGAAGGTCGCCTCCATCATGAAGAATGGCGCGCCGGTTCACCTTCACAACGGGCCGGAAGGCCACAAGCAGATCCTCGCCCGCCTGCGGGCGGCGTCGAAGGTGCCGATCTCGACCAGCTCCCAGGCCCTCGTCGATGCGTTCCATCTGCTGAAGGCCAAGCGGATTCTCGTTGTCTCCACCTGGCGGGCGGAATCGAAGCATCTGTCGTCCAACCTCGTCAACCACCTCGCCTCCGAAGGGATCGAGGCCGGCGCGGTGGAGGGCATCGGCAAGCAACTCCAGTCATTCGAGAAGGTCCAGATGACGCCGGCACAGATCTATGAGAACGCCGTCGCCGCGGGGAAGAAGCACCCCGACGTGGATGCCGTCTATATCCAGTCCGGGACCCAGGCGACGGTCGGCATCCTCGACCGGCTGGAGCAGGCGATCGGCAAGCCCGTCGTCAGCTCCAACAGTGCCAACATCTGGGGGTCGTTCCACCCCCTCGGCATCAAGATCGGCCCGGGTTACGGTTCACTGCTCGGCAGCCTGTAGGCCAGTCTTTAGGCCAGTCTTTAGGGAGGTCATCGCCATGGACGCCGACGCCGCCAACAGCATCCTGGGCCTGACGAAAAGGCTCGCCGAATTCGCCGTGTCCTTCCGCCTGAAGGATGCGCCGCCGGCGGTACTGGAAAATGCCAGGCTCGCGATGCTCGATTGCCTTGGAGTCTCCGTCCTCGCGGCGCGGCAGGAGATTGGTGGCGCGATCGCCCGTTTCGCTGAAGCCAACGCCGCTCCGGGGCGCTGTGTCGTCTGGGGGACCGGAATCACGACGAGTCCGCGCGACGCGGCATTGATGAACGCCACCCTCGCGCACGGCCTCGATTATGACGACCGCAACCATTCCTCCACCTACAGCCTCGCCGCGCCCATGGCCGTGGCCGAGGACCGGAAACTGTCCGGCGCGCGCCTGCTCGAAGGCTTCATCGTCGGGCGCGAGATCCGCAACAGCCTCGATGCCATGTTCGCCAGGCGAGGCAGCGGCATCGGCCCGGGCGCCAAGGGCTGGCACAGCAACGGCGTCCTTGGTCCCATCGCCGCCGCCGGTGCGGTGGCCCGGACGCTCGACCTCGATGTCGCGACGACGCTGGCGGCGCTGGGCCTCGCCACCGCGTCCTCTGGCGCGCTGACCCGCGACGGCGGCACCATGGCCAAGCCGTTCCGGACCGGCCATGCCGCGCAAACGGGTCTCACCTGCGTGCTGCTGGCGATCAGCGGGTTCTCGTCGGACGACACGGCGCTCGAAGGGCGCTACGGCTATTTCGAGGCGCTCGGCCCCCTGTCCGACGACATCCTGGCGAGCGTCGGCCGCGACCTCGGCAAGACCTACAACCTCGCGAAGCCGATCCGCGGCAAGCGCATGGCGTCGTGCTCCGCCTCCCACGCCGGGATTGAGGCGATGCTGGCGCTGCTGCGCGACAACACGATCAAGCCGGCGGACGTCGAATCGATCGACTGCGACCTCAAGCCCTATCCGCTGGTCCGCCAGGTGCCGGCGCGGGGCTACGAAGGGCGGTTCAGCATGCCGTTCTGCCTGGCGATTGCGCTCGTCCACGGCGACGTGCGGGCTGGGTACTTCAGCGACACGACCGTCGCCGACCCGGTGATCCAGGACCTCATCGGACGTACGCGGCACGCCGAGTCGAAAATGCTGGTGGTGGCACTCAAGGACGGGCGTCGCCTCGAAGCGCCACTCGGCCACCCCACCGACTTCACCACGCGCCCGGAAATCGAGGCGAAGTTCCGCGACTGCGTCGACGGAATCCTTCCGAAGGCAAAGGCCGACGCGGTCGTCCGTCACATGCGTGGCCTTGAATCCCTCGGCTCCGTGCGGGAACTGGCGCAGGTCCTCGCCGTTTAAATCGTCGGCGTTTGTGACGCGACACCGTGTCGAAGTTCCGCCCGGCATGCGCTATCTTGTGCCCCGCGCGGGCCGATCAACAGGCCAGCGCGAAGTCGTCCAACAGGGAGAAACCGTACATGCCCAAGAGACAGAGAATTTCCGGCAAGCTGATCCCGGAGCATCCACAACCTTTCCCGGCGGCGCTCAGGATCGGCAACATGATCTTTTCCGCCGCGCTGGGCGGGCAGAACGCCGAATCGGGCAAGACGCCGGACGATCCGCGCGAACAGATCGCCCAGGCCTTCACCAACATGCGCAGCATGGTCGAGGCCGGCGGCGGCGGGGTCGGGGACATCGCCAAGGTCGTGGTCTACCTCAACGACCGCAAGGACCGCGATATGGTCAATGCCGAATGGATCAGGATGTTCCCGGACGAGGACGATCGTCCGGTGCGCCACACCATCACGACGGAACTGCCGGGCAAGCGCGTCATCCAGATGGAATTCATCGCCGTGGTCGCCTGAGCGCCGGAGGCCGGGGAAGGTGCCGCGGTGCCGGGGTTCCGGCCGCCTTTCGATCCGGCATCCGGCCGATGGTGGGGAATCCACCCCTTGCCGCGACGCCCCGGCACGGTAAAATCGCTGGTCAATGAAAGAGCGCAAGGCGCCGCCGGCTCCAACCGGGGCCGGCGGCCGTCTGCGCCCAGCGGGGGGGACATCCATGACGCGTTACGCCATCAGCCAGCCGATCAATGCGGTGGAGGCGCCGCGGCTGCTCAAGGGCCGCGGCCGCTATACCGACGACATCCAGTTGCCGCGCATGGCCCATGCGGTGTTCCTGCGCTCCCCCCATGCCCATGCCGTCATCAGGTCCATCGATACCCGCGCCGCCCAGCAGATGCCCGGCGTGCTCGCGGTGCTGACCGGCGAGGACTGGGCCGCCGACAGGCTCGGCAACGTGCCCGGCAACGCGCCGCCCAAGCGCAAGGGCGGCGAGCCGGGCTTCCGCCCGGCGCGGCCGGGCCTGACCCGCGACAAGGTGCGCCACGTCGGCCAGATGGTGGCGATGGTGGTGGCGGATTCGGTTTACGAGGCCAAGGACGCCATGGACCGAATCGAGGTCGACTACGAAGTGCTCGATCCGATCACCGACGCCGTCGCCGCCAACCAGGAAGGCGCGCCGCTGGTGTGGCCGGACTGCGCGCTCAACGAATCGTTTTATGCCCAGAAGGGCGATGCTGCCGCGGCCGAGGCGGCGCTCGCCAAGGCCCCCCGCGTGCTACACGACCACTTCGTTGTGACCCGCGTCGCCGCCTCGACCATGGAGCCGCGCTCGGTCGTTGCCGAATACGATTCGGGCCGCGACCATTTCACCGTCTATGCCTGCCAGCAGCGGCCCTTCGTCTGGCGCACGATGATGACCAAGGGTGTGTTCCGGATCCCTGAAACCAACATGACCGTGATCGCCGGCGATGTCGGCGGCTCCTTCGGCATGAAGGGCGGCCTCTATCCGGAGGTGCCGGCGGTGGCGTGGGCGGCGAAACGGCTCGGCTGCCCGGTCAAGTGGACCTGCGAACGCTCCGAGGCCTACCTCGCCGACGACCAGGGCCGCGACGTGGTTATCGACGCGGAACTGGGCTTCGACGACACCGGCAGGTTCCACGCCGCGCGTTTCAAGGGGGTCGCCAATATCGGCGCCTTCCTGTCGATGACCGGTTTCGGCGCGCCCAACGGCGTTCCCGGCACGACCTGCAGCACCTATGCCATGCCGGTCGCCTACGGCGAATCCCATGCAGTGATGACGAATACCGTGCCGATGGCCAATTATCGCGGGCCGTCGGGCACGCCGGGCACCTACGTGCTCGAACGCCTGATCGACATGGCGGCGCGCGAGCTCGGCATGGATCCGACCGAGATCCGCCGTAAGAATTACGTTCCCGCCTCCGCCATGCCTTACCAGTCGGCAAACGGCCAGAAGATCGACTGCGGCGAGTTCGAGGTGGTGATGGACAAGTGCCTCGCGCTCGCGGACTACGCGGGCGGCGCCAAGCGCAAGGAAGAGGCGAAGGCGCGCGGCAAGCTGCTCGGCGTCGGCGTGTCGTCCAGCATCGATCCCTCGGGCAGTCCGTCGCCGGAGACGGCGGAACTGCGCTTCGATCCGGGCGGGACGGTGACCGTGCTGACCGCGTCCACCGCGGGCGGGCAGCAGCATGCCACGATCTATACCCAGATCGTGTCCGACGTTCTCGGCATCGATGCGGAGAAAATCCGCGTGGTCGAGGGCGACACCTCGAAGCTCGCCTGGGGCTCGGGCACCGGCGCCGCACGCACGGCGACGCTGTGCGGCACGGTGGTGTTCCAGGCGGCGGAAAAGACCCGCGAAAGGGGCCGGCGCATCGCCGCCCACCTGATGGAAACGACGCCCGAGGACGTCACCTTCGATGACGGTACCTATTTCGCCAAGGGCACCAACCGTTCGGTCACCTTCGACGAGGTGGTGAAGACGGCCTTCAGCCCCAACAAGCTGCCGAAGGACATGGACTTCGGCATGTTCGAGACGGCGGCCTGGACCTCCACCGCGTCCAACATCCCCAACACCTTCCACGTCTGCGAGGTGGAGGTGGACCCCGACACGGGGGTGACGCAGTTGACGCGCTATTCCGTCGTTTATGACGTCGGCGTCGAGCTCAACCCCATGGGTGTCGCCGGCCAGATGCGCGGCGGCGTCGTCCAGGCCGCGGGCCAGGCGCTTGTGGAGCAGGTAGTGATCGATCCCGAGACCGGCCAGGTGTTGACCGGGTCGTTCATGGATTACGCCATGCCCCGGGCCCGGACCGTGTGCAATATCGCGCTCGGCAGCCATCCGGTGCCGACCCGGCAGAACCCCCTCGGCGTCAAGGGCGCGGGGGAGGGCGGCACCGTCGGTGCGCTCGCCGCCGTGATGAACGCGGTCAACGATGCCCTGGCACCCGTCGGCGTCCGCAACATGATGATGCCGGCGACGCCGGAACGCGTCTGGCGGGCGATCCATGACGCGAAGGTGGCGAAGGCCGGCTGACGTACCCCCCCTCGGGGCAGAACGCGGTGAAACGTGTTGACCAACAAGGTCTTGCGCCTCTGGCGCGGCGAGGTGCCGCTGTTCAACGCCTTCTGGGACTGGGCCCTGATCGGCGGGCTCGCCGTCAACGTCTCAACCACCATCGGATTCCTCGCCCTAGTCATGCATGACCGGCCGATCGCGGCGCTGATCGTCGGCTACGCGTTTTCGGTTCCCTACAACATCTTCATCACGGTCGCGGTGTGGCGCTCCGCCGCCCGTTATGAAGGCGAGAAGCGCTGGGCGATAATGGCCCGGGTCGCGACGGTGATCGGGATGATCGTGCTGTCGCTGACGTGATCGGGGCGGCGCGTCGCCGGTTTCCTCGACCGCGGGGGGCTGGTATCATCGGCCTCAATCCCGCTTGCGGAGGAAGCACCGCCGTCGGGCAGAAAATCGATGCCACAGGGAGATGCCGCCATGCCGTTCCTGCGCGCCGCAGTCGCCGTTCTGGTTGGAAGCTGTTTCGTACCCGGCGTCGCGCCGGCGGCGTCGCCCGCATCACCATCGGAATGGGCGGCGCTGGTGGAGGCGGCGAAGGCCGAGGGCAAGGTCGAGGTCATCCTGTCGGGCCAGATGCCGCAAAAGCTGCGCCGCGTCATGCCCGCGTTCCAGAAGACGTTTGGCATCCAGGTCAATTTCCACACCGGCGGCGGGCGCAAGCATATCGAGCGCGTGCTCGCCGAGCGCCGCGTCGGCCGCTTTACCGTGGACGCCTGGATCGGCGGCGCATCGGGCGCGCTGGTCTCCCTCATTCCCAACAAGATACTCGTGCCGCTGGAGCCGCTGCTGGTCGCGCCGGAAGTGGTCGACCGCAAGCTTTGGTACAAGGGCGGGCATCATTACACCGACCCCGAACTGCGCTACATCTTCACCTGGGGCGCATCGCCCTCCTACAACGTCACCATCAACACTAAGATGGTGAAGCCGGAGGAGATCCGCTCCTACGCCGACCTCCTCGATCCCAGGTGGAAGGGAAAGATCGTCTCGCGCTCGCCGGGGCAGGGCTCGGCCGCCGGATCGGTGCCGATGTTCCTCAATCCGAAAATCGGCGAGACCTGGTTCCGCCGCTGGGCCAAGGAAATGGACGTGACCCTCGTGACCGACGCGCGCCAGGGCGCCGAATGGGTGGCGCTGGGACGCTTTCCCATCGGCATGTTCGGCATCAACACCCAGGCCGTGCGCCTCGCCAAGGAAGGCTTCCCGGTGCAGGGCTGGCTGCCGCACCCGATGGCGGAAGGGGAGGTCCTGTCCGCCTCCGCTGCCAATATCATGGCCTTCGACCGGCCGCCGAACCCCAACGCCATGAAGCTGTTCGTCAACTGGGCGCTCGGGCGCGAGGCGCAGGGCCTGTTCATCAAGGCCGGCGAAACCAGCGACAGCCTGCGCAAAGACGTCGACAATTCCGTGATCAAGGAGCAGTACCGCATCCTGCCCGACCGCACCTACCTCGTCTCCTTCACCGATCCCGACTACATCAACCGCAAGGACGAGGTGATGGCCCGGATACGCAAGATCATGGAGGAGGCGGGCTACAAATGAGCGGTCGGCGCATCGTGAGCGGTCGCGCGACAGGGACGTTCCCGTGAACGAATTCGCGCCACTGTCCGGCCTGATCGGCGGCGCGATGCTGGGCGCGGCGGCGAGCGCCCTGGTGCTGCTGTCGGGCCGCGTCGCCGGCATCAGCGGCATCGTCGCCGGCACCTTCCGGGCGCGCGGGATCGAGCTCGGCTGGCGCGCGGCCTTCGTCCTCGGGCTCGTGCTCGGGCCCCTCGTCGTCGCGTTCGTCGGCGGTGCACCCGTCGTCGTCCGTGTCCCGGCCTCGGCCACCGGCCTCGTGCTGGCGGGGCTGCTGGTCGGCTTCGGCGCGCGGCTCGGCGGTGGCTGCACGTCGGGCCACGGCGTCTGTGGCATCTCCCGGCTGTCGCCGCGCTCCCTGATGGCGACGGCGGTCTTCATCGTCGCCGGGATGGCGGTGGTCTTCGTCGTGCGTCACGTCCTGGGGCTGCCGACATGGCCGTGATCCTCGCCGCCTTCGCCCTGGGCCTCCTGTTCGGCGCCGGGCTCGCCGTTTCGCACATGATGGACCCGGTCTATGTGCTGGGCTTCCTCGATATCGCGGGGGCCTGGAACCCGACGCTTGTCGCCGTCATGGCCGGTGCCGTCGCCGCGGCGGCGCCCGGGTTTCTGCTGGCGCGCGGGCGCCGCCATCCCCTTCTCGGCGGCACGTTCCAGGTCCCGACCCGCCGCGACATCGATGCGCGACTTCTGGCCGGGGCGCTGCTGTTCGGGATCGGCTGGGGCACCGCCGGGCTGTGCCCGGGACCGGCGCTGGCCGGCCTGTCCACCGGAATGTGGCAGTTCCTCGTCTTCGTCCCGGCGATGCTCGTCGGCATGGCGATCCATGACGGCGCCGGCCGCGCCCTCGACCGGCGTGCGCCGTCGGCAGGATCGGCAGCTCCCTAGACGGGCCGAAAATGCCGGCGGTACCCTCGTTTCTTGTTTCTACCCGCGCTTTGAGTAACGGCCACGACGAAGTGTTACGCTCGGTGCCTCTCCAAAGGCTCGTTGGTATTGAGAGCTGAAACGGCCCAAATGTGAGAAACCGTAGCGCATCGCGACGGTCGTCACAGTGTTTTCTCCGGTGGGGCGCAAAAGTTCGTCGCGTATGCGCTGGAATCGAACATTCCTGAGAACCGAGGACGGCGTGGCGTTGCGCCAAGCCCGGAACCCCGCCTGCAGGGACCGCAGACTGACGCCGAGATGGTCGGCGACGTCGGAAACGGTGATTGGCGCTTCTGCGTTGTCGGACATGAAACGTTCCGCCCGGCGAACCAGCCCGGGAACCGGTGTCGGCACGGACCGGGCCATCTCTTCGCTGAAATTATGCGGATGCTGATGCAACAGCAAGGTCAGGAGGAATTCATCGAAGGCGGCTTTGGCTGCCGGCGAGAAAGCGAGGCGGCTTCCTTCGTTCGACCGGAGATAGGTTAACGTCCGCCGCCAGGCCTGTTCCAGGTCTTCCGAAAAGGGATGCAGCGCGAAGCGGACCAGGCGGTCCAGCGGGCGACCGAGCCAGCGCGCGCATTGCACCTCTAGTTTCTCCATGTCCAGGCGGACCGACTCCTGGACGAACGACGCGTCGAACCAGAGCCGCGTTTCCACGTCCGCGGAAAAAGGCATTGTCTGGCCTTGGCGCCACTCTGCCGTCCGCTTCTCCTGCATGGTGGAAGCGGCTCCACGCGCGCAGTGCATCATGAGAAAGAGACGGGAGAAGTTCTTTGCGTCGATTTTGACGCGCGCGTCGTAGGAGAGCTCGACGACCGGCTGAAAGGTCGGGTGCTTCACCTTCAGCCGCACGTCGATGTTACGCTCCCGGCCCATGACCTCGACGCTGTGAGGGCAATAAACCTTGGAGACAGCTTCAATCGCCTCATTGAGGTCCCGGGTGCGCATTGCCGTCCCCCCGCCAAAGACAGGCCAACAACCTTGAATTTATCTCATTACCCTATCCAAGGCATTTGAATTTTGCGTGAAACGGATAGTCCTGCGCGAAACGGATATCGCACCTGCGCGATCTCGCGTTCAATAGCTCAAGGAGCTGGCCGCTGCCCACAAAATGGGCAACCGCGTGGCCGCATGAGGTGTTACCGGAAAATCAGCGCACAAGCGGGGGAAGCAGCATGACGCCGACTGATCCTCATTCCCTTGATCCACTTTCCCTTAAGAAAGGTGCCGCGGAGCCGTCCGACGAAACCGACGCGCGATTGCGGGTTTCACGCCGCGAGGTTCTTCAATTGGCAGGCGGCGCCGCATCGCTGGCCGCGGTCCCCGGTGCCTGGGCTCAAACCCCGACGTCTCCGGGGTCGGGACCCGCCGCGGCCACGCGCGTGCGGCTAACGGTAAATGGCGAGCCGCAGCACCTCGACATCGATCCGCGACAGTCGCTCCTCGACGTGTTGCGTGAAACGCTCGATCTCACGGGTACGAAAAAGGGCTGTAATCAAGGCGCGTGCGGCGCCTGTACGGTCCTTCTCAACGGCAAGCGAATCGTCTCCTGCCTGACACTGGCCGCAATGCAGGATGGCGCCAGCGTCGAAACGATCGAGGGACTGGCGAAGGGCAACAGGCTCCATCCGTTGCAGGCGGCCTTCGTCGAGCACGATGGATTGCAGTGCGGCTTCTGCACTCCCGGCCAGATCATGTCGGGCGTCGGGTGCATCGCCGAGGGGCATGCCCGGTCGCCGGAGGAAATCCAGTTCTGGATGAGCGGCAATATCTGTCGTTGCGGCGCGTATCCGGGCATTGTCGCCGCGGTCGCCGATGCCGCCGGGAGGGCCTGACGATGTTACCCTTCGTTCTCGAAAAGGCGCGCAGCGCCGAGGAAGCTATAGAACGTGCGGCGGCAGGTGCCCGTTACATTGCCGGCGGCACCACGCTCGTCGATCTCATGCGCGAGGAGGTGGAGCGCCCGGAGCGGCTGATCGACATCAACACCCTTCCCTTGTCGGGGATAAGGGAAGAGGGTGGCGAATTGGTCATCGGCGCGCTCGCACGCATGGCGGAAGTCGCCGCCGATGCCGACGTGCAACGCCTGCAGCCCCTCATCGCCGAAAGCCTGATCGAGGGTGCTTCCCCGCAGTTGCGCAACATGGCCTCGATTGGCGGAAATCTGCTCCAGCGCGTCCGCTGCCCTTATTTCCGGATGCTCGACGTCGGCTGCAACAAGCGGACGCCGGGCTCCGGTTGTGCCGCACTGAACGGCCTCAATGCCGGCCACGCGATCCTCGGCACCAGCGATCATTGTGTGGCGACGCATCCGTCGGACCTCGCCGTCGCTCTGGTCGCGCTGGACGCCACGATGCGGGTGCGCGGCCCCCAGGGCGAGCGCAGCTTCCCGGTGGAAGACCTTTTCCGGTTGCCCGGTGACACCCCGCATCTTGAGCATACGTTGCTGCCTGGCGAGCTCATCGTCGAGGTGCGCGTGCCCGGAAGCGACCACAGCCGCCGTGCGCGCTATCTCAAGGTGCGCGATCGCGCCTCCTATGAGTTTGCGCTCGTTTCCACGGCAGCCGCGCTTGTGATCGAAAACGGCGTCATCCGGCAGGCGCGGCTTGCCGTCGGCGGCGTCGGCACGAAGCCGTGGCGCCTGCGTGACTGCGAAGCTGCCCTTGCCGGCCGGAAACCGGAAAAGCGGGTTTTCGAAGAGGCCGCCAAGCTCGCGATACAGGGAGCCCGGCCGCTGCAGCACAACCACTACAAGCTCGAGCTTCTACCGCGGACCATCGTCCGCGCTCTCGAATTGACGGGAGAAGTCGCATGACAGTCAACGTGATCGGGAACCCGCTTCCCCGAGTGGACGGACATGCCAAGGTCACCGGCAGTGCCCGCTATGCGGCGGACTTCAACCAGCCGGGCCAGGCCTATGCGGTGATCGTCAGCGCGACGGTCGGTCTCGGCCGCATCACCGGCATTGATGCAAAAGCGGTTCAGCAGATGCCCGGCGTCATCGCGGTGATCAGCCACCTGAATGCGCCGCGCCTGGCCTACAGACCACACAAGGCCGGCGTCGACCCGGCCGTCGGCGAGCGCCTGCATGTGCTGCAGGACGACAGGGTGCGCTTTTACGGCGAGCCCGTGGCGGTCGTCGTGGCCGAGACTTTCGACCAAGCGGAACGCGCCGCCGCCGCGTTGCGCGTCACGTACACCGCCGAACGGCCGATCGTCGATCCCTCGGACCCGAAATCGCAGCCCATCGTCGCGGAGGCCACCCTCCGGCCAGAGGCTTTTGTGCACGCCGATACCTCACGTGGAGAAGCGGACCGCGTCCTGGCCGGCGCAACGATCAAAGTCGACACCACATACGATATCGCGCGCGAGAACCACAACCCCATGGAGCCGCATGCCACAGTCGCGGCATGGAAAGGCGACCGCCTGACCCTGTGGAGCAAAAGCCAGTATGTCGTCAATGAACGGGCCGAGATAGCGGCCGTCTTCGGTGTTCCGGTCGAGAATGTCCAGGTCATCTGCCCCTTTATCGGCGGGGCGTTCGGCACAAGCCTCCGGACGTGGCCGCATGTCACTCTGGCGGCTCTCGCGGCGATGCAGACGAAGCGCCCGGTCAAGCTCGTCCTCACGCGCAAGCAGATGTTCTTCACCACCGGCCACCGGCCCCGCACCGTGCAGCGCGTCGCCCTCAGCGTGACCCCGGACGGCAAGCTCACAAGCCTGATCCATGAAGGCGCCGGCGAGACCAGCCGCTATGAGCAGTTCATCGAGGCCCTGACCTCCGCCACGGGACACATGTACTCGTGCCCGAATGCCCGGACCCGCTACCGGCTGCTGCCGTTCGACACCGGCACCTCTGTCTTCATGCGCGGTCCCGGAGAGGCGAGCGGCATTTTCGCTCTCGAATGCGCGCTGGACGACCTGTCATACGCGGTCGGCATCGACCCCATCGAGCTGCGCCGCCGCAACGAACCGCGTATCGACGAAGGCGAGAACAAGCCTTTTTCCAGCCGGTCCCTGATGAAGTGCTATGAGGCGGGTGCCGAACGATTCGGCTGGTCGCGCCGAAATCCCAAACCGCGTTCGATGCGCGACGGCCGGCTCCTGATCGGCATGGGCGTGGCTTCCGCGACCTATCCGGCATGGCAGTCCCCGGCGAGCGCGCGGGTCCGGCTGCTCGCAAGCGGCGTGGCCGAGGTCGAGGCCGCTGCGAGCGACATGGGCCCCGGCACGTACACATCGATGACGCAGGTCGCGGCGGAAACCCTCGGCTTGCCGATGGATCAGGTGCGCTTCAGCCTTGGCCGGTCGGATTTCCCGCCCACGCCATCCCATGGGGGGTCCTGGACGATGGCCTCCGTCGGTTCGGCGATTCGGGCCGCCTGCATCGCGGTGCAGGAAATGGTGGCTGCGCGCGCCATCGCCGACCAGCGCTCGCCCTTGTTCGGTGCGTCCCTTGACGGCGTCGAATGGAACGAAGGCCGCTTACGCCGTCGTGGTGACACTTCGGCGGGCCAGCCCTATCGCGACATCGTCGCGAGGGCCGGCCGCCCCATCGAGGCCGATGCCTCCACCCAACGTGATCCCGAGGTGGCGGGCCGTTACTCGATGCACGCCTTCGGCGCGGTCTTCGCCGAGGTCGCCATCGATCCCGACGTCGGCACGATTCGGGTGCGCCGCGCCCTGGGCACCTACGGGGCCGGCCGTATTGTCAACCCGCGGCTGGCCAAGAGCCAGTGCACCGGGGGCATGATCGGCGGTATCGGCATGGCGCTCATGGAACGCACCGCTCTCGATCTGCGTGATGGTCGCCCGGTCAACGCCCACATGGCGGATTACCTCATGCCGGTGAACCTCGATATTCCCGAACTCGACGCACATTTCGTCGATGAGGTCGACCCGCACGTCAATCCGCTCGGGGTCAAAGGTCTCGGGGAGATTGCCCTGGTAGGCATGGCGCCCGCCATCGCCAATGCCGTTTTCCATGCGACGGGTAAACGCGTGCGCAATTTGCCGATCCGAATCGAAGATGTGCTGACGGCCTAGGCGAACCCTGGTCAGAGGAGGGAGGAACATGGGCACGCTCACGATGATGGACGGCACCGAGATCTTCTATAAGGACTGGGGCGAAGGCCAGCCTATCGTGTTCCATCATGGATGGCCGCTCAGCGCCGATGACTGGGATAACCAGATGCTGTTCTTTCTGGAAAAAGGATATCGGGTCATCGCGCATGACCGGCGCGGGCACGGCCGCTCGACCCAGACGGCGACAGGCAACGACATGGACACCTATGCCGCCGATGTCGCCGAGCTCGTCGCGGCGCTCGATCTCAGGAACACCATCCACGTCGGACATTCGACCGGCGGCGGCGAGGTTGCACGCTACGTGGCCCGCCACGGCAAAAGCCGCGCGGCCAAGGCCGTGCTGATTGGCGCGGTCCCGCCGATCATGCTGAAGACCCCAAAGAACCCGGGTGGCCTGCCCCTCGACGTCTTCGACGGGTTCCGTGCCGCGCTCGCGGCCAACCGCGCGCAGTTCTTCCTCGACGTGCCGAGCGGTCCTTTCTACGGCTTCAATCGGCCCGGGGCGAAGGTGTCGCAGGGCGTGATCCAGAACTGGTGGTGCCAGGGCTTGATGGGCGGTGCCAAGGCTCACTACGACTGCATAAAGGCCTTCTCGGAAACCGATTTCACGGAAGACCTGCGGGCGATCGACGTTCCCGTCCTCATCATGCATGGCGATGACGACCAGATCGTCCCGATCGCGGACTCGGCGTTGCTGGCGATCAAGCTCCTCAAGAACGGCACGCTCAAGGTCTATGAGGGTCTGCCGCACGGCATGTGCACCACCCATGCCGAACGCATCAACCCGGACCTTCTGGCCTTTATCCGGGGATGACTTTCAGCGCCGCGCACCGGCGCCGCGATCGGGTGGAGCCTAAAGCACCGCGAGCATGGACGCGACCAGAGGGTGGCGCACGATATCCGAGTCGGTGAGGCGGATGACGCTGATGCGCCCCACCGCGTCGAGCCGGCCCGCGACCTCCGACAGGCCCGACAGGCCGGGCAGCAGGTCGGTCTGGTCGGGGTCGCCGGCGACCACCATGGTCGACTGCCAGCCCAGCCGTGTCAGCAGCATCTTGATCTGGCCGAAGGTGCAGTTCTGGGCCTCGTCGATGACGATGAAGGAATTGTTGATGGTGCGGCCGCGCATGTAGGCAACCGGCGCGATCTCGATGACGCCGTCGGCGATCATCTGCTTGACGCGCTTGTTGCCCAGCCGCTCGCCCAGCGCGTCGTAGAACGGCCTCAGGTAGGGCGCCAGCTTGGCCTGCAGGTCGCCGGGCAGGAAGCCGAGCGTCTCACCCGCCTCGACCGCCGGGCGCGTCAGCACGATACGTTCCACCTTTCCGCTCTCCAGCGCCTCCACCGCCTTGGCGATGGCGAGATAGGTCTTGCCGGTGCCCGCCGGCCCGAGCGCCAGCACCACGTTGTCGTGCTCGATGGCGTCGAGGAGCGCCGCCTGGTTGGCGCTCTTTGCCTTGACGTTGCGCACGTAGCGCGGCATGCCGGCCTTCCCGGGACCCGCGATCGGCTCGTTCGTGTCCGTCATCAGCGGATGGATGCGCACGTCGGTGCGCCAGACCTTGCGTGGGGAACGTTTACCCATAAGACCTCCAGTTGCGACAGGTAAGGCAGTTGCGACAGGTAACGATGATCGGGCGGGCCCGGAATCAAACATGGCTTCCGGCAGGACACCGGAAGCCATCGAAAACGCGGCGGTTGGGGAGGTTGAGACGCGGACCCGGCAACTCGACAACGGCGAAAACCCCGTGAGCATTGACCGACAGCGGGAATCATATCGGCAAAACCGTGAAAGTCCAATGACAACCGGGGTATTTCGACGGCCTGCCTTCAACCCGGCCCGGTAAGCCCCCGGAAGAACGCGGTGGCGCCGAGGCGCAGGTTCCTCAGGGCATAACCCCCCTCCTGCACCACCAGGGTGGGCCAGCCCGGCGCCGCCAGCATCTCCCCGATGCGGCGCATGCCCCGTTCGTTGATGCTGAAACTGCCGGTGGGATCGCCCGCCATGATGTCGAAACCCAGCGAAACGACCAGGTAATCCGGCTTGAAACGCGCGAAAAGGCGCAGGGCACGGGCCAGAGTGTCGGCATAAACGGCGTTGTCGGCGCCTGGAAAGAGCGGAAAATTGCGGTTGAAACCCTTGCCCGTGCCGGTTCCACGCTCGTCCGGGAAGCCCGCGAAGTAGGGGTAGGTGGTGCGTGGATGGCCGTGGATGGAGACGAAATACACGTCGGCGCGCTCGTAAAAGATGTCCTGGGAGCCGTTGCCGTGGTGGTGGTCGATGTCGAGAAAGGCGATGCGCCCCCGCTTCGACAGCCAATTTGCGGCGATGGCGGCGTTGTTGAAGTAGCAGAACCCGCCGAAGGCACGCCGTTCGGCGTGGTGTCCGGGCGGGCGGCACAGCACGTAGGCGAGCTCCGCGCCGCCGGCGACCAGTTCGGCGCCGGTCAGTGCCGCGTCCACCGCCGCGCGCGCCGCGCGGTAGGCGTTGCGGGTCACGGGCGTGAAGGTGTCGATGCAGTAGTACCCCGCCTGCATGTCCCAGGTCCGGGGGATGCGGTCGGGCCGGCGGATCGGGAACACGTTGGGGTAGAGGTTCTGGTTCGGCTTGAGTTCGGTCTCGGCGCGGGCGAGGAAGCGCACCAGGTCCGCGTCGTGCACCGCGAGGATATGGCGGCGGCCGAATTGTTCGGCCTTGTGGTCGACGACGGCGAAGGGCTGCAGGCCGCGCCGGATGAAGGTGACCCGCGCCGGCCGCTCGACGTAGCCGCGCTCGCGCAGGTGGTGGATCTGGTGGGCATCGCCGGTGGAGACCAGGTGGATCGTCCGCCCCGCGCCGAACGCCCCCGGTTGCGGGCGCGGCCGGACGTAGCGCGGCTCGCGCAGGCGGATGGGATCGTCCTTGACCGAGGCGACGATCTCGCGCACCAGCGGATCGTCCGCCGCCATGCCGCCCTTGATGGCGAGGATGCGCTGGATGAACGCGCGCAGGCGCGCGCGCGACAGGGGACGGCCGCTGTCCAGGTCGTCGTAGACGAGGAAGGTGTAGTAGCCCTGGTTCGCCCGGGTCTTCAGGGATTCGTATTTGGTGCCGACGATGGGCCGCGCGCCCAGCCGTTCATAGAGCGTCATGCGCCGCTTGTTGATGGCGAGCCGCTTCCTGTCCGCGAGCAGCGCCTCCTCGTCGGGCGGCACGTCCATCAGCAGGCCGGCGTAGCGCCGCTCGACCAGGAATTCCTCGGTCGCCTCGTAGAGCGCGGTGCCGTAGCCGCGGCTGGCGCGCCGAGGGTCGCTCACGATGTAGTCGAGATAGGCGAGCCGGAGCTCGGGGAACAGGAACGTCAGGGTAAAGCCGACGACGCGGCTCTTGGCCGCCTCGGCCACCAGCAGCACCGGCTCGAAATCGAGCTCGCTGCGGAAACGGAGCATCTCGGCGATCTTCTCGGCGTACTGGGGATAGTACGCGAACGCCGCCTGGTACATGCGCAGGACCTGGGCGATGACCAATTGATCCTGGGCGCTGACGGCGGAATGGATGCGGCGGATACGGAACATGGGCCATTCTAGCCCGGATTCCTGGCCCCAGCGACGGCGCCGCTTGCTACACTGCGGGGCAACGAAACCCGATGGGAGGACCACGTTGACGGAACAAGCTCTCAAGGGCCGCGTCGCCCTGATCACCGGCGGCGGCCGCGGCATGGGGCGGGAAATGGCCGTCGCCTTCGCCCGCGCCGGGGCGGCGGGGGTGTGCATCACCGCGGCGCCCGGCTCCGACGAGACCGGCGATGCCATCCGCACCGAACTCGGCGAGGCGCTGGCCGCCATCGCCGCCGCCGGCGGGCGCGGCCTCGCGCTCACCGGCGACGTCGGCGACTGGGACAATTGCCAACGGGTCGTTGCCGAGACCGTCGTTACGTTCGGCGCCCTGCACATTCTCGTCAACAATGCCGGCAAGAGCGGCCGCTACGTCGCCACCGGCGGCAAGAGGCGCGTGCCTTTCTACGAGGCAGACCCCGAGGGCTATTGCGAGGTCAACCGCACCAACGTGGACGGCCCCTTCCTCATGGCGCGCGCCGCGGCGGCCCATATGATCGTCGCCGGCTGGGGGCGCATCATCAACATCTCGAAGAACGTCGATGCCATGCACGCGCCTGACAACTCACCTTACGGCCCGTCCAAGGCGGCGCTGGAGGCGGCCACCGTCGCCTGGGCCGAAGACCTGTTCGGCACCGGCGTCACGGTCAACTCGCTCGGGCCGGGCGGCGCGGTGAACACCCGTTTCGGCGACGGCAATCTGACCGGCCGCGGCCAGCCCGCCGACGTCATGGTGCCCTGCGCGCTCTGGCTCGCCTCCGCCGCGGCGGACGGCGTCACCGGCTGCCGCTACACCGGCAACCGCTGGGATCCCTCGCTGCCGGCGGACGAAGCGGCCGAAGCCTGCCGCGAGCCGCAGATCTTTCCTGCACCCACACGCAAGACCGTTCTCACGCTCGCCTGGCAACCGACCGGCAGCGGCCTTCCGGCCGGCAAGGCAGGCACGACGCAATCAGTCGGAACCACGAAGGACACCGTGTCATGAGCAGCGCACCGCACAACCCGCCGTTTCGCGCCGAGCTGATCGGCAGCCTGCTGCGGCCCCAGCGCCTCAAGGACGCGCGCCACCGGCACGGCGCGGGCGAAATCGGCGACGCCGAGCTGCGCCGGATCGAGGACGAGGAAATCCGCAAGGTGGTCAAATTGCAGGAAGACCACGGCTTCCGCGTCGCCACCGACGGGGAGCTGCGGCGCGACACCTATTCCGACAGCTTCACCACCCACGGCATCACCGGCCTCAAGGAAGGCCCCGACCTCGGCGGCACCTTCGCCTATACCGACGCGAGCGGCGACCGTATCCCCCAGCGGGTGCCGCAGATCGTCGACAAGGTGCGCTGGGCGGGGCCGACCAATGTCGCCGATTTCAGGTTCCTGTCGTCCTGCGTCACCACGGCGCTGCCCAAGGTGACGCTGCCGGGACCGGCCTATATCCATTTCCGCTCGGGCCGGGCCAATATTTCCCGCGACGTCTATCCGAAGCTCGACGATTTCTGGTCCGACCTCGCCGGTGCCTATCATCAGGAAATGGCGGCCCTCGCCGACGCCGGCTGCCGCTACATCCAGATCGACGAGACCTCCATCGCCAAGCTCGGCGATCCCAAGATCCGCGAGGGGATGGCGGCGCGCGGCGACAACTGGGAGGAGTTGCTCGAGACCTACACCGACGCCGTCAACGCGGTGGCGGACGGGGTGCCTTCCGGCGTCGCGCTCGGCATGCATCTCTGCCGCGGCAACAAGGCCGGCCACTGGCAGGCCGAGGGCGGCTACGACGTGGTGGCGGAAAAGCTGTTCCGCAAGCTCCGTATCCGGTTCTACTTCCTCGAATACGATTCGCCGCGCGCCGGATCGTTCGAGCCGCTGCGCGCGCTGCCCGGAGACAAGACCGTGGTGATCGGCGCCATGACCACCAAGTCCGGCGATCTCGAAAGCGCCGAAACCCTCAAGGCCCGCATACAGGAGGCGGCGAAGGTGGTCGACCGCGACCGCCTCGCGCTTTCGCCGCAATGCGGGTTCTCCTCGTCGGTGGACGGCGTGATGAGCCCTGCCCAGCAGGATGCCAAGCTCACCCGCCTGATGGACGTCGCCCGCGACATCTGGGGCGCCTAGGACACGTTTCCCGTGGGGCGAATCATTTACCCGTCGCGTCATTGCCCTTCCCCGCCGCGGGCAAGGCTTGACGCCACGCGCCATTTCGCTACCTTGCGGCGCGTTTCCAGACACATGAACGGAGAAAGGCGCCCATGGCCGCCTACCAGTACATTTACACCATGCGGGGGCTGAGCAAGGTCTATCCCGGTCACCGCGAATGCGTGAAGGACGTGACGCTCGCCTTCCTGCCGGGCGCCAAGATCGGCGTGCTCGGCGTCAACGGCGCGGGCAAGTCGACGCTGCTCCGCATCATGGCTGGCATCGACACCGAATTTTCCGGCGAGGCGAAGGTCGCCGACGGCGCGACGGTGGGCTACCTGTCCCAGGAGCCCGTGCTCGACCCGGCCAAGGACGTCATGGGCAACGTGCTCGAAGGGGTGGCCGGGGCCAAGAAGCTGCTCGACCGGTTCGAACAGGTCTCCGCGCGCTTCGGCGAGGAGCTCGGCGACGACGAGATGAACGACCTGCTCGCCGAGCAGGCGGAGTTGCAGGAAAAGATCGACGCGGCCAACGGCTGGGAGCTCGACCGCACGGTGGAGATCGCCCTCGACGCGCTGCGCTGTCCCCCGGGCAATGCCGACGTGACGAAGCTTTCGGGCGGCGAGCGCCGCCGCGTGGCGCTGTGCCGCCTGCTGCTGTCGCGTCCGGACCTGCTTTTGCTGGACGAGCCGACCAACCACCTCGA
>WHSO01000122.1 GCA_009380075.1 Alphaproteobacteria bacterium
ATGTTGGGGTTGCCTCGCCTGCGTTCGGCGGCCCGGGCATCAGCCGGTGCGGCCGTCCAACGCCCGGCGGATCGTGCGCGCGAGATGGCCGAGCTCGAACGGCTTGTGGATCAGGGTGGCCCTCCCGTCCGTGCCGGGGAGCTCGGCGAAGTCGCTCGTGGCATGGCCGCTCATGAACACCGCCTTGATCGGGCCGAAACGCGCGCGCGCGCCGTCGACGATCCGGGGGCCGCGATGGCCGCCGGGCAGGAGCACATCGGAAAGAACCAGATCGGGCTTGCCATGGGTGGCGAACTTCTCGAACGATTCCTCGGCGCTGGCCGCGGTGATCACCCGGTAGCCGAGCCGCGAGAGGAAAGTTTCCACCATGATGCGAATGTCCGCGTCGTCGTCGATGACGAAGACGTATTCGCTGCCGGTGGGGACACCGGTGATATCCGAGGGCGGAGCTTGCGCCGGCGCGCGCCCTTCGGCACAGGGGAGGAACAGCCGCACGATGGTACCCTTGCCCACGGCGCTGTCGATCATCACCTGGCCCCCCGACTGGTGCACGAAGCCGTAGACCATGCTGAGGCCGAGGCCGGTGCCCTCCCCCGCCGGCTTGGTGGTGAAGAAAGGCTCCCACACCTTGTCGATCCGGTCGGGGGGGATGCCGACGCCCGAATCGCGGACCGCGACCATCACGTAGCGGCCGGGCGGCAGCGCATCCGGCGCCTCGTCGACTATCCTGCCGGTCTCCGACAGGGAAACCGATTGCGACATGATTTCAAGCTCACCGCCGGCCGGCATGGCATCGCGCGCATTGAGGGAGAGGTTGAGGATGGCATTCTCCAGCTGTCCCGGGTCGACCCGGGCCGCTGGAAGGTCCGGAGCCGGCCCGAAGCGGATGTGGACGTCGCTGCCCAGCGTGCGCGCGAGCATGTCCATCATCGAACCGATGAGCCCGTTGACATCGACCGCCTGGGGCTGCAGCGCCTGCTTGCGCGAAAACGCGAGAAGACGTTGCGTCAGTTGCGCACCGCGGGCACAGGCCCGCAACACGGCCTGGAACTCACGGTCGGCGGACGGATCGTCGATCTGTTCGGCCAGCAGTTCCGTATTGCCCGCAATCACCGCCAGGAGGTTGTTGAAGTCATGGGCGACGCCCCCGGTGAGCTGGCCGATGGCCTCCATCTTCTGGGCCTGCTGCAGGCGGCTTTCGGTCTCGAGACGGGCCTCCATTTCCCGGTGCAGTGTCGCATAGGCGGCGTCGAGCTCGGCGGTGCGATCGCGCACGCGCGCTTCGAGGTTGTCACGCGCGGCGGACAGGTCGGCGACGAGGGCGCGGTTCTCCTCCTGCAGGCGCAGCGAGCGAAGCAGGGTCGCGTTGGCGATTCTGGACTGTTCCGCCGTCAGGACGATGAAAAGCACCGCCATCAGCCCCATGGCGATGTAGATGCCGCCCGGTTGAAGGAAGAAATTTATCGCAAGCGGCGCGCCCGCGAGGGCGAGATAGACGTACAGCGCGCGAAGAACGGGGTAGATCATCATCGCCGCCGCCGAGGTCGTGCCGGCGAGGACGAAGGCGATGAAGACGTGATCGGCGATGGCCGGCGTCAGCCAGACGATGAAGCTCGACGCGCCCCAGAGCGCGGCCGAGGCGCTGGACCCGATGATGAAATACCGGACCCATGTCTCGATGTCGCTGTCGTCGCGCCGCCGCTGGAAGGCCGTGGCGAGCCAATACCGCCCGAGCGTCACGGCGATGCTCAGGACCAGCCAGATGCCAAGAAGACGATGATCGACCTCGCGCCAGACGACCGCCGTGACCAGCCCGGCATTGATCACATGGGCGAAGACGCGGTGGGGGAACGAAAACAGCAGGCCGACCCGGGCCTCTCGGACGCGCCGGGAAAAGCGTTCGTCGTGGATCACCGATTGCGCGACCGTCGTGTCCATATCGTGGTTCCCACCCCCACCGGCCTGGCCTTCCGCGCGCCGCGGCGGCCCCGCCTAGAACTGCACGCGATACTGGACCGCAAGGATATCGGTGGACAGTTCGAAGCGTCCGCTCAGATTGCCCCTGAAGGCGTTGTTCGGGTCCGCCGTGGCGCTCAGGCCGATCGCGGCATCATCCAGGAACAAGCGAGTATAGCCGACGTCCAGCGACGAGCCGGCGGAGATCCGATAGCTGGCGCCGAGGCTGAGCCAGAGCCGGTCCTCGTCGGGGACCCGCGGCGTTCGCAAGGCGTCCTGGACCGGGCTTTGGTCGTAAGCGACGCCGGTGCGCAGCACCCAGCGATCGCTCGGCCGCCAGGTGGCACCGACGGCGACGAACCAGGTGTCCTTCCAGTTGCTGGTGATGACGTTGTCGGCCTGGGCGGCATTGTCGAAGGTGAGGCGCAGTTCGCGGAGGCGGCTCCAGGCCGTCCACGCCGCCTCGGCCATGACGGCGAGCCGGTCCGAAACCTCGTGGTAGATGCCGACGGAGGCCGTCTCCGGCAGGTTGATCTCCGCCTGCATGCCGGTCCGGACGAAGGCGCCAGTGGCGGCAGCGATGGCATCGCCCACGGCGCCGTTGTTGAAGCTGGCAGCGCCGTCGAGACGGTTGTGCAGCTTCGAGCGGTAGGCCAGTCCGATACGGGTGCCGGGATGGACCTCCATCAGGAGGCCGAGATTGAAACCGAGCGCGAGATCGTCGCCTTCCGCGGTCGAGGTGCCGTCGCTCGCCGCCGGCGTGCCGCCGAAGGCCCCGCCGAAGCTGACCGCGTCGAGGGTGCCGAAATCGATCGCGTTCGACATGATGCCGCGGGTGTAGGCGATCTGGATGCCACCCGCGACCGAGAGCTGCGGCGAGACCTTGTAGGCGACGACGGGATTGAAATTGATGCTGCGGATGTCGGACTTGAGGGCGTGATAGCGCCCGACCCAGCCGTGTTCGTAGTCGGTGACGAGGCCATAAGGCACCGTCACCGAGGCGCCGGCGAACCAGTCGGGTGAAAGCTGACGCGCGTAGTACAGCGCCGGGACGACGGTGTCCGGCGCCGCGTCGTTGCCGCCATTGCCGCCGCCAATGGCCCCGCCGAGGAGGGTGGTCGCCCCGCTGGGCGCGAATTCCGCCCGGGGTACGATGAGTGTCGCCGTGCCGGCGAAGGATTCACCCGCGTGGCGCGTCAGCCCGGCCGGGTTGAAGGCCATGAAACTGATGTCCTCGGCCGCCGCGGTGGCACCGGCGAAGGCGTTGCCCTGGCCGGAGGCGCTGAATTCGCGCAGCGCGAAACCCGAAGCCCATGCCGCGGCGGGCGCCGCCAGCAGCCCTGCGACCGCCGCCATGGCACCAACCGCCCCCCTCAACCGACCCATGTCTCTCCCGCTGCCGGCGCGTTGACGTTCCTGCAGGGGAACAGCTTACCGGACCCGGCGCCGCCGCCCAATGTCAAACGCAGGCGCGAGCGCGGGTGGTCAGGGGAACATCTTGCGGTACAGCGCCTGCGCCTCTTTGCGCACGGCGTTGTGCTCTTCGGGCGACATGACGTAGGTCTTCGCCCCGGTCGCCTTGGGCAGGATCGCCTGCATCTCCGGCAGCGGATCGACGTCCGGGTGCGCCGGCAGATAGCGCGCCTCGCGCAAGATGGCCTGACCGTCGCGCGACACCAGGAAATCGATGAACAGCATGGCCGCATGGGGGTGCGGCGCGCCTTTCATCATCATGGCATAGCCGTTGCGCCCGAGCACTGGCGACGGCGAGGTGGCGGCGACCGGCGCGCCCTGGGCGGCGCTGATCGCCACATGGTGGAGCGCGGCCGAGATCATCACCGGATATTCCCCGGCGATGACCTGGTCGAGGACGCTGCGGACCGACCCCGTGCCGGTGCGGACGTTCTGCTTGGCGAGCTTGCCGAGGTAGTCCATCGCCTTCTTCTCGCCCCAGACCTTGCGCAGGATGGCGATGAACAGCGGCGCGCCGGTCTCGGTGCTTTCGGCCCAGACCAGCTTGTTCTTCCACTTGGGATCGAGCAGGTCTTCCCAGGTCTTCGGCGCATCGGCGGCGCTCACCATCCGCGTGTTGTAGCCGATCCCGTTGTAGGAGAAGCGGATCGGCGCCCACATGCGGTCGGGGTCGAGCGTCTCTTTCGGGTAGGGAGCGAGTTCCGGCGAAGTGAACACCTGGGCGATCTTCACCTGCTTCAGCACCGGCGCCGCGGAGGCGACGACGACGTCGGCCTGGGTCCGGCCGGCGCGGTGCTCGGCGAGGAGCCGCTGCACCACCTTGGAGCTGCCCATGCGGATGTATTGCAGGGTGATGAAGGGATACTTCTTCTTGAACGCCGCCTCGAGGGGCCGCACCGCCTGGCGCACGATCAGCGTGGTGTAGAACATC
>WHSO01000007.1 GCA_009380075.1 Alphaproteobacteria bacterium
CCAGGGTCGGGCTCGTGACCGGCATGGTCATCCAGCTCTCGGCGTCGATGCGACAGCTCACGTTGAAGGCGGCTTCCGACACGCCTTCGGACACGAGGATGCGGCAGGCGGCGACGAAGTCGCGCTTCATCTGCGCGATGTCGGGGCGGGACTGGGTCTTGAGATCATCGGGCATCGTCGTTCCTTCCGCGGCGGTAGCGCCGGGCCGGACCCGGCTGTATCGACGGCGACTATAGCATGCCGCCCGTGCAGCCGTCAGCGCGCGGCCCGGGGACGGGTGAGGGCGCGCAGGTCGTGGATGTCCGCCACGGTCTCGAGGGCCAGGAGCCTGTCGATCAGGCGGGCCGCACGCCGGGGGCCGAGCACCGGCGCCATCAGGTCGCGGGCCTTGGCGGCGACTTCGGATTCGGTCATCGGGTTGGCGGCGGTACCGCGGACATGGGCGGTCTCATGGCGGATCGCGCCGGTCTTCGCGCTCGTCAGTTCGACGGCCCCCGCCCGGCGCGGCAGGCCGGTGTCGGAGATCAACGCGATGCGCCCACGCAGATCACGCACCGCCGGGTCCGCCATGCGGGCGTAATCGTGGGTCGAGGCAAAGGTCAGTCCCCCGTCGAGCATGAGGATCGCCATCAGGTGCTGGAGGCAGATGTCGGGCATGGTCCGGTCGTCGACGATATGGGCCTCGACCGCGGGCACGAAGGCGGTGACGCGCGTGACCTCTTCCGGCTTCAGGTGCTGTACCGCCATCAGGTGTTCCAGCGAATCGAGCGGCGCCTGGCAGGGCGATCCCACGGACCATTTCTTGATGTTGGCGTTCATGATCTCGAACGTCTCGCCCAGCCCGCGCGCGAGTTCCGCAATGGTGCCGCCGTAGGCGTGGAAGAATCCGCGTTCGCCGCTGAACACGTCATCGACCCCGGTCATGCCGGCGGCGACCATCTGGGCCGCGGCGACGCCGTGCTCGGCACCCATGCCGCCGAAATCGTAGGCTTTCTCCACGTGCTCCGAATCCCGCGCCCAGGAGCCGAGGCCCGAGGCCATCTGCGCGGTGTAGGACAGCAGCCAGCGGCATTGGTCGGCATCGAGCTTCGCCAGCGCGCCCGCCGCCGCCGCCGCCCCGAACTTGGCGCCGAAGCTGTGGGTGGAGAATCCCTGCGCGCCGTAAAAGCGTTCCACCCCGAGGGCGAGGTTGATGCGCGCGCCGACGTCGTAGCCCAGCGCCACGGCGCACAGCACCGCGTTGCCCCCGGCCCCCAGACGCTCCGCCATCGCCAGCGCCGCGGGCACGATGGCGCAGCCGGGATGGAAGAAGGCCCCAGGATGGGAATCGTCGGTCTCGTCGGCGTGGGCCATCATGCCGCCGGCCAGCGCCGCGAGCCGGGCCGAGGTCATGATCCGCGTACCCGGCACCTGGACCTCTTTCCGGCCACCCTCGCCGGCGACATAGGCGCAGGCGATCTCGCCGGGCCTGAGCCGGGCGCCGGAAATCACGGCGGCGAGGCTGTCGAGGACGTGAAGCCGCGTCTTCGCGGCCACGTGCTCGGGCAGGGAACGGGCAGGGGCATCCGCCATATAGGCGGCAAGCGCCGCCGTCTCCGGCGAAATCTCTCCGGCGCGGGCGGTGGGCGGCATCAGTCCTCGAGAACGCGGCCCTCGGGCTTCATGCGGCTCACGACCTTGTTGATGCCCTTGAAGATGACGGAGCCGAACAGCCCGAAGATCGTCAGCACCAGGAACAGGTCGACGACCCAGCTCTCGAGGAAGCGGAACCAGTTGTTGTCGAAAATGATCATCGACTGGGACCAGAATTCCTCCACCAGGCGGCCGAGGATCAGGCCCATGACGAAGGGCGCCGGCCCGAAGCCGTGGCGCAGCATGACGAAGCCGATCAGTCCCGCGATCAGCATGATCCAAACGTCGAACAGCGACTGGTGATAGGCGTAGGCGCCAATCATCGAGAACACGAACACCGCCGGCCACAGCAGTTGGCGCGGCACCAGGGTGATGCGGGCGAACAGCTTGGCTCCCGGAAGCCCGATGATCAGGAACATGATGTTGGCGACGAACATGGCGGTGAAGATGGCATAGACGAAGTGCGGCGTATTCTGAACGAGGTACGGCCCCGGCCGGAAACCGTGGACCATCAGCGCGGCGAGGATGATCGCCGTGGTGCCGGAACCGGGGATGCCCAGGGCCAGTGTCGGCACCATGGCGCCGCCGGTGGCCGCGTTGTTAGCCGCCTCCGGCCCGGCGATGCCTTCGATCGCGCCCTTGCCGAATTCCGACTTGTTCTTGGACCAGCGCTTGGCCTCGTTGTAGCCGATGATGGCGGCGACGGTGGAGCCTTCGGCCGGAAGAATGCCGATGAAGGTGCCGATGATGGACGACCGCAGCATCACCCAGCGGATCTTGACGATATCGGCCCAGCTCGGCAGCTTGATGGCGATGGACTTGATCCGCTCCATCGCCGTGTCGAGCTTTTGCGACTGGTTGAGCAGTTCGCCCATGGCGAACAGGCCGATGAGCACGGGCACGAAATCGACGCCTTCGACGAATTCCGAAATGCCGAAGACGAAGCGCTCCACCCCCGTGGTCAGGTGGACGCCGATGGTCGAGACCAGCACGCCGAAGGCCCCCGCTATCATGTTTCGCAGCGACGACTTGCCGGAAATGGACGCCAGCATGGACAGGCCGAACAGCGACAATGCGAAATACTCGGGCGGACGGAAGGAGAGCGCCACCTTGGCGAGGAGCGGCGCCGCCAGGATGAACACCACGAGGGAGAACATCCCGCCCGTGACCGAGGACACGGCGGCGATGCCGAGCGCGCGGCCGGCCTCGCCCTTCTGGGCGAGGGGATAGCCGTCGAGCGCGGTCGCCACCGCCGGCGGCGCCCCCGGGGTGTTGATCAGGATCGCGGTGATCGAGCCGCCGAAGGTCCCGGCACAGTAGAGCGCCGCCATCATGGCGATGGCCGGAATGGGCGGCAGTTGCAGGGTGAAGGGCAGCAGCAGCGCCACCGCCATGGTCGAGGACAGGCCGGGCAGGGCGCCCACCAGCACACCTAGCACGACACCGATGGAGATCAGCAGGAAATGGTACGGCACGAAGATGAGCTCGATGCCCTGGAGGATCGGTTCCATGACGGTTTCGCCTTACTCCAGCAGGGGCGCCAGCAGCCCGGGCAGGAAATGGACCTTGAGCCCGTTGACGAAAAGCAGCCGCACCGCCAGCGGGAACAGGATGGCGAACGGCAGCACGACCCAGACCCGCCGCTCGCCCCACAGCACCGGCAGCAGCAGGCAGGCCAGCACCATGCTGAGGTCGGTGCCGAGCCATTGGCTCAGCGCCACCACAAGGGCGAGAGCGAGCGCGGTGATGACGGTGATCGAGACGACGCGGTTGCTGCGTTCGTCGTCGAGGTCGGTGCCCTGCTTCTTCTTGAAATGGTTCTCGAACGGCAGGGCCAGAGACATCACGATGATGCAACCGAGGATGATGCGCGGAAAGAAGGTCGGCGGGATGTTCTGGCTCAACTGCTGGATAACGGTGTCCCAGCGTGTCGTCTCGTACCAGAGCGCCCCACAGATGGCGAGCAGGACGACCGTGATCCACAGATCGGTGCGGTGCAGAAAGGATGCGGGCCTGCCCGCACCCTTCCTCTCCCGCGTCGTATCGCCGCCGGATGTCACGGATGCACGCTCCGGCTGCCGCTATTTCTTCTTGATGATGCCGATTTCCATGAGCGATTCCCGCGCGATCGCGATCTCGTCCTGGATCTGCTTGGTCCAGACCTTCGATCCCGCCGGGCTGGTCTTCGGATCGAGGCCGGACGAGCGCAGGTAGCCGGCGAAGACTTCGTGCTTCATGGAGTTCAGCAGCGCCTTCTCCAGCTTGGCGACGATTTCCGGCGGCGTGCCCGCGCGGACGGCGTAACCGCGGGTGGTGGTGATCGTGAGCGGCCAGCCCTTTTCATGGCTGGTCGGTACGTTCTTGTAGCCGGCGAGCCGCTTGTCCGCGAGCAGCAGCAGCGGGCGAACGGTGCCGTCCTCGATCTGGCCACCGGATTCGGAGACGTTCGGCAGCGTCGCGTCGATGGCGTTGGACAGCAGCGCCTGCATCATCTTGCCGCCCGAGCCGAAGGGCACGACCTTGAACTTGATGCCGGCGGCCTTGGCGAAGCGGGCGAGGCCGACGTGCTCCGTCCCGCCGATCTGCGACACGCCCCAGTTGAGCGGCTTGTCCTTCGACGCGGCGATCACTTCTTCGATCGTCTTGTACTTGCTGTTCTTGCCGACGACGATGAAGGTCGGGTCGTCCATGGCGCGTGCCACGCCGACGAGGTCCGTCGGCTTCATCGGCGACTTGCCCATCGCGATCAGGTAGAAGTGCGTCTGCGTCAGCGCCAGCAGCGTGTGGCCGTCGGCCGGACGCGACATCAGATATTCGTGTGCGACCTTGCCCGACCCGCCGCGCTTGTAGACCACGTTCAAAGACGCGCCGGTGTCGGCGAGCGCCTTGATGCCCTTGGCCAGCTCCCGCCGGCTGCGGATCATCATCATGCGCGCGGTGACGTCGGTGCCGCCGCCGGGGGCGGCATGGCTGATGACCTGGATTTCCTTGGACGGAAACGGATCGGCGCCGAACGCGGTGCCGGCCTGCGTGACGACGGCCAAAGTCGCGGCGACGCCGGCGATCATTCCCAAACGCAATGCGGTGGTGGAAACAGGTGTGGAATCGGTTCGCATGTGTGCCTCCCGTTGCGAAGATTTGACGAACTGGTAGTGAAGCCCGGATTTTGTTCTATTGGCCCCAACACGAGTTGTATGCGCGAGGGGCACCTTTGTATGCCTGTCTGACAGGAGGCTATGGCGGCACGGATGCCCCGTCAACACGTCAATGGTGCTTTTGCCGTCATAAAATCGTGATTTGCCGAAGGGATGCGAGGGCTGCGGCGCCGGCGGTGCCGCTGAAATCAGACGGCGGCACGGGGTGAAACCGCCTGCCACTCGACGCGGCGGTGGCGTGCGAGCGCGGCACGGTCGATTCGCGGGTGGTAGCCGGCGGCGAGGCGCAACGCGCCCGATTCGAACGCCATGGGGTTTTCCAGCAGGGTCGCCCGGGTCTTGAGGAAACCGTTGAATTCGCCGGCGTTGGTGATGCCACCGTCGGTGCCGAGCCGGGCGACGCAGGCCTCCATCCAGCAGCCGATATCGGCGGCGACCCCGTCGCCGAGGACCGGCTCCATGCCCAGCGCGCGGATGCGCCGGAGGCCCGCGCGCAGGTCATCGAGGCCGCCCATCTTCTTGATCTTGAGCTTGACGAAGCCGACGCCGGGCAGGGCGCCGGCACGTTCGATGTCTTCGAGCCCGTAGATCGATTCGTCGAGCATCACCGGCACCGGTGACGCCGCAGCGACGGCGGCGTTGGCGTCCCAGTCCTTGGCCGCGCAGGGCTGCTCGAACAGCTCGATCCCCGTGGGCTCGAGCCCTTCGGCGAAGCGCAACCCGTCGTCGCGCGAGAACCCGCGGTTGGCGTCGAGCCGGATTACGGCGCGCCCGGCGGCACTGTCGCGCACCCGGGCGACGCGTTCGAGGTCCGCGCGCCAGTCCTTGCCGACCTTCACCTTGAGGGTGGTGAAGCCTTCCCGCAGGCGGCGTTCGACCTCGCGCGGGATATCTTCAGGCGCCGTCGCGTGAAACGGCGTCAGCAGGGGCAAGGCGACGTCGCGCTCGAGGGTGAGGAGGGGGTGATCCTCCAGCGTCTCCAGCGCGCAGATGAGGCCGCTGGCGGCGACGGGGCTCTCGGCCTTGCGCGACTGAACCAGGACCTTCGCCTCGGCGATGTCCATGCCGGCGATGCGGCCGGCCAGGTCCCGGCAGAAGGCGAAGCCGCCCTCGACCGTCTCGTTGGAATAGCCCGGCGAGATGTGGCCCTCCCCCCAACCAATGCAGCCATCGGCCCCTTCGGCCTCCACGAGGATGGGGTCGAAGTCCTCATAGACGCGATAGGAGACGTGATAGGGCTCCGCAAGCGGCAGTTTGAGGAGGTGAAGGGTGACGGAACGGATGCGCATGGCCGCGGCTCAGGCTGCCGTGGGGGCGGCGATACCCTTGATCTGGGTACGGTGCAGGACGCGACGGGCGGTCTCGGCGAAGGCGTCGCGGCGGTGCAGGGTCGCCATATTGTCCCACATCAGCACGTCGCCGCGCCGCCAGACGTGGGTGAGCGCGAAGCGCGGCTGGGTGGCATGGGCCCACAACGCGTCGAGCAGCGCCTCGCTGTCCGCGAGCTCGAAGCCAACGATACAGGCATTGCGCCGCCGTCCGAGGAATAGTGCCGGGCGCCCGGTGTGCGGATGGCGGATCACGAGAGGGTGCCGGGCGCCCGGCGCCGTGCGCGGATCGGTCACCTCCTTGTATCCCTTGCGCATCATGCCGGCGGAATTGTAGGTCGCATCGTGGATGCAGAGCTTCCCTTCGATGCGCATCCGAAGCGACGACGGCAGCGCCTCGAACGCCGCATACATGTTGGCGAAATAGGTATTGCCTTCGCCTTCGGGGATTTCGAGGCCGAGCAGCACCGCCCCCATGGGCGGGGTGTCGGTGTAGGTCATGTCGGCGTGCCAGATGGCCTCGCCGGCGCCGAGGTTGCCGATCGGCCGGCCGTCGACGAGGACGTTCGATATGACGTTGATCTCGGGATGCTCGGACAGGAAGGGGGCACCGTAGGGATTGGGGCCCGGTGGATCGAGATCGCCGAACAGGCGGGTGAAGGCGATGAGCTGGTCGTCGTCGATGACCTGGTCGGGAAAAACCAGCACCAGGCGCTGGCGCCAGGCTTCCGTGATCCGGGCGACCGTCGTCGCATGGATCGGTTGCGACAGGTCGACACCGAGGACTCGCGCGCCGAGGGGTGCGTCCATGGGCTCGATGTGGAACGTGTCGTTCATCGCCGCCTCCGGGGCCGATGCGGGAAGGGTATCACGTTTCCAGCACGATCTTGCCGATATGCAGCGAGGATTCCATGCGCGCATGGGCCTTGGCCGCGTCGGCGAGCGGAAAGACGGAATCGATCACCGGGCGGATGCGGCCTTGTTCGATCAGGGGCCAGACCTTCTGGCGCAGTGCGGCGGCGATGGCCGCCTTGAAGGCGGTCTCACGCGGGCGCAGGGTCGAGCCGGTGAGCGTGATCCGGTTGCGCATCAGCGCCATCAGGTCGAGGGTGACCCTGGCGCCGCCGAGGAAGGCGATCTGCACGATGCGGCCGTCGGCGGCGCAGGCCTTGATGTTGCGCGCGACATAGTCACCACCGACCATGTCGAGGATGACGTCGGCGCCGCGGCCGTCGGTTGCCTCCCGCGTGGCGGCGACGAAGTCCTCCTCTTTGTAGTTTATCGCCCGGGAAGCGCCGAGGCGCAGGCAGGCGGCGCATTTTTCCGCCGAGCCCGCGGTCGCCAGTACCCGGGCGCCGAACGCCGCCGCCAGTTGGATGGCGGCGATCCCGATGCCGCTGGTGCCGCCGTGGACGCGCACCGTTTCCTCCGCCCGAAGGCGGGCGCGGTCGAACAGGTTGGACCACACGGTAAAGAAGGTTTCCGGCAGGGACGCCGCTTCGGTGAAGGAAAGCCCGCGCGGCACCGGCAGGCACTGCTTTGCCGGCGCGACGGCGTATTCGGCGTAGCCGCCGCCGGCCAGCAGCGCCGTGACCATATCACCCGCGGCGAACCCGCTCGCCGCCGCGCCCAGCCTGGCGATCTCGCCCGCGACCTCGAGCCCGGGCAGGGGCGACGCGCCTTCGGGCGGCGGATAGATGCCCTTGCGCTGGAGCACGTCGGGGCGATTGACGCCTGCGGCGCGCACACGGATGAGGACATCGTCCTCCCTCGGTGCGGGTACGGGGCATTGAACCGGCCGCAACACTTCGGGTCCGCCGGGCTCGGCGATCTCGATGGCGGTCATGGTGGCAGGCAGGGCGGTGGACATGGCGCTGCGGGGCATCGTTGTGTTGCGAACCGCGATTGTGCGGTGCCTGCGCGCCCCTGTCCATGACGGCGCAGCGGCGACGGCATCATGCGACAGAACAGCTTAACGCCGAAAGGCGCGCCGGAAACTCGCCGTGAGATTGAGATAATGTCAGAAGACTGGATAGAAGATGTTCGAGTGCATCGACAGCAACTCCCTCTAACTAAGCGGCAACAACCAAATTGATTGAGAATGCGTAGCGTCGCACCAAAAGCGGCGGCGTGAAAATGGTTTTATGCTTCGGTCACGATTGCCCGGTACAGCGGTGACCGCTATTATGTTTGCGCACGTTCGGGATTCCACCGGCGAATCGCGAACAGGCCGATTTCCAACGTCCAAAAGTATTTTCTGAGGCTCGAATGAAAAAGATCCTCGCCGTGCTTGTTTTGCTGGTTCTCGCTGCCGCCGCCGCCATCGTTCCAGGAGAAATAAAGGAAGCAAAGTCGGAACACGAACAGAGGATGTTCGTGGCCGTGGACGCTCTTGGGCGGAGCCTCCACACGCTTGCGACCGGTGACAATCTCAAGATCGGGATTTATTCGCCGACGGCGGAGTTCGAGGACGACAAGAAACTGTGGTCGGTATCCGGTGTCGTCGGTGTGGCGGTCAGTTCCGGAAATCTCGGCGGTTCCGCTCCGGCCGGGAACGAACTGTTCGAACCGTTTTCCGCACAACTGCGCAATAACTGCAGGAAGGAGTTGAATTCTGCCTGCGTTCGGGTCGAGACGCTGACCGTCGGCGGTGCCAAGGTGCTGGATACCGGGCAGGCGGCCGCACCTGTTCCCGGCCTTTCCTCGGTGCCGATGGACGCACGTAATCGGGCCCCGTCGCCGATCGAAACGCAGGCGGCGACGCAGCCCGCGCATTCGTCCTCCGGCCCGTCCTCGGGCACGACGTCGGCGGCAGAACCTCGTTCCGGGGTCGCGTTGGGGCAGCCTCCGGGGCGGCCGCCAAACCCGGCCGCCGACATGGATCGGGCGGCGTCCGTCCGTGGCGCGAAAGTGGCGGGCACGCCACCGGCCCAACAGGCCGGCCAGGCCCCTGCCCAGGCACAGCCGGCGCCGGGCGAAAAGACGGAACAGGAGGCCAAGGCGGCCTTAGCACCGCCGGAATCGCGTGCGGCGCGCGCAACGCCCGGCGGCGCTGATCTTGCCGCACGCGAACCGACGGCTTCCAAGCCTGCCGTCACGCCGGAAGACGACGAAGTTTCCAGTGCCGTCATCATGCAAATCAAGCGCGGATTGAAGAGACTCGGATACGATCCGGGGCCGATCAACAGCAAGGTCGGGCCGGAAGCCTTTTCGGCCATCATGGCCTATCAGCGGCGCTACGAGCTTACGCTCGACGGCAAGCCGAGCTTCGCACTGCTCAAGCACATCGGAAACAACAAGAGCGACAGCGTCTATTGATCGTGTACGGGACGTCCCGGAGGGGCCGGCCGGCACACGGGCGTTGCGCGCCTTCATGACGGTGGGGCATAACGGGACGCGACCCTAAAACGCATGAGGCGCCCGTGACGAGTCCCCCCGCCGCCAAATCCCTGACCGCCTACGTTGCCGAATTCATCGCCGCGACCCGCTATGAAGACATCCCCGGAGAGGTCGTCGAGCTCGGCCGCAAATCGATCCTCGACGGATTCGGCCTCGCGCTGTCGGGCAATCATGCCGCTTCGGGCGGGCTCGTCCGGGCGCACCTCGAGAGCCTCGGCCTCGGTGCCGGGTCCTGCACGATCATCGGCTCCGGTCTCAGGGCCGCGCCGCGCTTCGCCGCCTTCGCCAACGGCGTCGCGATTCACGCCGACGATTACGACGATACCCAGCTTGCCGTCGGCAGGGATCGCGTCTATGGCCTGCTGACCCATCCGACCGCACCCTGTCTGCCCGCCGCGCTGGCGATCGCCGAACGCGACCGCCGCTCCGGGCGCGACTTCATGCTCGCCTATCACCTCGGCGTCGAAACCGAATGCAAGATCGCCGAGGCGATCAACCCGCGTCATTACCAGGAGGGCTTCCATTCGACCGCCACCTGCGGCACCTTCGCCGCCGCCGCCGCCGCGTCGCGGTTGCTCGGGTTCGACGTCGAGACGACGTGCCGGGCGCTGTCGATCGCCGGGTCGCAGTCCGCCGGCCTGCGCGAGAATTTCGGCTCGATGACCAAGCCGTTCCATGCCGGCCGGGCGTCCGAATCCGGTGTCGTCGCGGCGGATTTCGCCGGCCGCGGCTGGACCGCGACGGACGCCATCCTCGAGGCGCCGCGCGGCTTCTTCCGTGCCGCGGGCGGCGGCTTCGACGAAGGCGCGATCCGCGGCAAGCTCGGCGCGCCTTGGACCTTCGCCAGCCCCGGCATTTCGATCAAGCCGCATCCCTCCGGCTCGCTCACCCATCCGGGGATGACCGAGATGCGCACGCTGATCGCCAAGAACGACATCAAGCCGGGCGACGTCGCGTCGGTCAGGGTCGGTACCAACCAGAACATGCCGAACGCCCTCATCCACCATCGTCCGACCAATGAACTGCAGGCCAAGTTCTCGATGGAATTCTGCATGGCCATCCTGCTTCTGGAGCGCAAGGCGGGGCTCGCCGAGTTCAACGACGAGACGGTCAACCGCGCCGACGTCAAGGCGATGATCGAAAGGATCGACTTCGGTGTCCACCCGGAGGCCGAGGCCGCGGGCTACGACAAGATGACGACGATCATCGAGATTGCACTCAAGGATGGTCGCAGGATCGAGGGCCGGGCCGATTTCGGCAAGGGCAGCCCGGCCAACCCCATGTCCTTCGACGAGGTGGCGGAGAAGTTCCTCGACTGTGCCGCCTTTGCCGGCCACCCCACCGATCGTGCCCGTGCCGTGGTGGACAGGGTGCGCCGCTTCGAACGTGTCGCGGAAATGGGCGAGGTGACGGCGCTGCTCAAGTCCTGAGCACTCCGGCGGGCGGGCTGGGACGGACACGGTGTGCCGGCTGGACTCCGCCTCGCGCGCGGCATTATGATGTTGAATAATCAATAAGGACGCCTGTCCGAAGGCGTTGCAGTCTGCGATCAGGGAGGCTGGCGCATGACATCCACCATTGCCGCGATCGACGCCGACGGTCACATCTTCGAGCGTCAGGACGAAGTTCGCAAATACCTCGACAAACGCTGGTCCAGCCGGGATACGGCGCTGTGGCCGGGCGGGCAGCCCTGGGATCTCGAGCTTTCGGGCAAGCTGGAGCCGCCTTACGGCTACACCCGCAACCTGGCGTCGAAGCAGCAGCGGGAATTATGGACCCGCATCTGCGACGACCACGAGATCGACAAGGCGGTCCTGTTCCCCACCGGGTCCGGAAACATCGCCAAGACCCAGGACCGCGATTTCGCCCGCGACGTCTGCCGCGCGGCGAACCGCCATTTCGCCGCGGACTTCATGACCGACCGGCTGTTTCCCGTCGGCGCGCTGCCGATGTGCGATCCGCAGGCGGCGGCGGCCGAAGTCGAATATGCCACCAGGGAACTCGGCCTCAAGGGGTTCGAGGTGGTGACCGACGGCATGCCCTTCGGCCTCGGCGATCCGTTCTTCGATCCGGTTTACGAGACGGCGGAAAAGACGGGCGCCACCATCGGCGTCCACGGCACCCGGCACTGGGCCTACGAGTGGGGGGCGAACAAGCTCCGCACCTTCGGCGAGGTGCATGCCTACGCCTTTCCCGCGGGCGTGATCCTCAACTTCACCTCGGCCATGTGCCAGGGCGTCCCGATCCGGTTTCCGAAGCTCAAGCTGGGCTTCCTGGAGATCGGCGCGACCTGGCTGCCATACTACCTCGACCGCCTCGATGAGCACTGGGAGAAGCGCGCCGAAGAGGAAATGCCCGTGCTCAAGAAGAAACCGTCGCAGGTCTTCCGCGAATCCTCGATCAAGGTCTCGATCGAGGGCAAGGAATCGCTGCTGCGCGAAACCATCGACTTCGTCGGCGCCGAGCACCTGATCTATGCCACCGATATCCCGCACTGGGACGGCGAGTTTCCCGAGAACCTGCAGGACATCCGCACGGCGAACAACCTGACTGACAAGGAGAAGCAGGCCATCCTGCACGACAATGCCGAGGCCCTGTTCAGCCTCTGACCGTGTCCACCGTTCCGGCGTCATCCCGTGAGGCCGGGGCTTTTGCATCAACCATCTTGACCAAGGTGACGGCGGCGTAACCGGATACAAACATTTTTTTTGAGCCGTCAAGCTCCATTGCTTCGAAGGGAGGCAGTCATGAATCCGTTTCAACGCGTCAAGCTCGCATGTGCCGGCGCCCTGATCGGCATTTTCGCCCTGGTGTCCGGCTCCGTGCAGGTCCAGGCTGACGCAGTCGAAGATTTCTACAAGGGCAAGAGGGGCGCGATGATCATCGGCTCTTCGGTCGGGGGCGGTTACAACCAGTACGGCCGGCTGATCGCCCGTCATATCCAGAATCATATTCCCGGCAAGCCGGACATCGTGCCGAAGAACCAGCCCGGCGGGTCGGGGCGCAAGGCTCTCAACTACGTTGCCAACGTCGCGCCGGCCGACGGCCTGACGCTCGGCATCATCGGCCGCAACACCCATTTCGACAAGCTGCTCTACGAGGACAAGTCGATCGACGTCGATGCGACCAAGCTGACCTGGCTTGGCAGCGCCAACAGCGAGGTGTCGCTGTGCGTGTCGTGGCATTCCTCGCCGATCAAGACCCTGGACGACGCCAAGACCAAAGTCATGACCATCGGCGCCAGCGGCCCGACCGCGACCGACACGCTGATGGCGCGCCTCCTCAACCAGGTGGCGGGCACCAAGATCAGGCCGATCCTCGGCTATCCGGGCTCGACCGAAGCGCATCTGGCGATGGAGCGCGGTGAGATGGTGGGCCGCTGCGGCTTCGGCTGGGACAGCATCGTGTCGCGCTACTACAGCTGGATCACGGACAAGAAGATCAACCTGCTGGTGCAGCTTGCCAACAAGAAGCACCCCGATCTGCCCAACGTGCCGTTCATCATGGACTTCGCCAGGAATGACACGGACCGCCAGATGCTCAGGATATTCACGACACCGAACGAGATGGGCCGCCCGTTCTTCGCCCGCCAGGGCATCCCGGCGGACCGTGTCAAGGCGTTGCAGAAGGCGTTCCTCGACGCGCTCAACGACCCCAAGCTGCTGGCCGAAGCGAAGAAGCAGAACCTCGCCATCATTCCGCTTTCCGGTGAGGAAACGGCCAAGCTGGTGAAGGAGGTCTATTCGAGCTCGCCCGAGGCGCTCCAGCTTGCACGCTCCATCGTCACCAGCAAGGAGAAGCTGGAGAAGCGCAAGGAGAACTTCTACACCGTGAGCGCGACGCTCAAGTCGGTGAAGAAGAAGGGCCGTGAGCTGTCCTTCGAAGACAAGGGCAAACCGTCGAAGGCGGTCCTCACCGGTGGTTCGCGCGGCACCAAGGTGACCGTCGCCGGCAAGAAGGCCAAGAGCACCGGCCTCAAGGAAGGCATGACCTGCGACATCACCTACGAAGGCAACCTTTCGGTCGCCAAGTCGGTGGCCTGCAAGTAGGCAGCATTTCGCCTTCGCTGAACCTGCGGCGCCGGGGGGAATACGCTCCGGCGCCGCTTGCCGTTATCGGAGCGTCGGCCGGCGGTCTCCGGCCTTCGATCCATTCGACGGCGGTGCAACTCGCAACAACGGGAGAACGACCATGTCGGGAATTGGGAAATTTTCGGTCTTGCTGACCGCGGGTGCGTTGATCGTTTCGATGGTAGGCACGGCCGCGCGTGCCGACGCGATCGAGGATTTCTATCGCGGCAAGCAGATCCGCATCATCATCGGCTTCGGCACGGGTGGCACGTCCGACATCTTCGCGCGGACGATCCAGCGGCACATGGGGCGTCATATTCCGGGCGGTCCGACCTTCGTGCCGCAGAACATGCCGGGTGCCGGCGGCATCAAGGCGGCGAACTACATCTACAACGTCGCGCCCAAGGACGGCACCGCCTTCGGCACCTTCAGCCGCACGGTCCCGCTGGAGCCCCTGGTCGGCAAGAAGAAAGCGGCGGAATTTGACGCCCTGAAATTCACCCGGCTGGGCAGCCCGTCGAACGAGGTCAGCACCTGTGCCTCCTGGCACACCTCGAAGATCAAGGTCGCCGACGACCTGCGCAAGCACGAGCTGATCGTCGGCTCCACCGGCGCGGCCTCGGTCGCCTCCGTCTTTCCCAGGATCTTCAACTCCGTGCTGGGCACGAAGTTCAAGGTCATCCTCGGCTACACCAACAGCGTGACCGCGCTGAAGGCGATGGAGCAGGGTGAGACCCAGGGCTTCTGTGCCTGGGGCTGGGTGCCAATGCTGTCCAAGCACGCCGACTGGTATCGCGACAAGAAGATCAATGTCCTGTTCCAGATCGGGCTCGCCAAGCACCCGGACCACCCGGACGTGCCCCTGGTGCTCGACATGGCCAAGACTCCCGAGGATCGCGACGTGCTCGAGTTCATTGTCGCGCCGCAGACCTTCGCGCGGCCTTTCGCCGCCCCGCCCGCCCTGCCGGCGGATCGCGCCGCCGCCCTGCAGCGGGCCTTCAACGCCACGGTCAAGGACAAGGAATTCGTCGCCGACGCCACCAAGCAGAAGCTGGAAATCCAGCTCGTGACCGGCGAGGAAACCCTGAATATCCTGAAGAAGCTCTACAAGACGTCGCCCGCCATCGTGGCGCGTGCCAAGGCGGCCATGAAGTAGCTACAATACATTAGTGCGGCACCGACAGGCAGCCGATATAGGAGGTTCCCATGAGCAGTACCGAAGTCCAGATGTCGCCCGCGGAGGAAGCCCGCCACCGTGAAGCGGAAAGCAAGGTCCAGAGCTACAAGTACGTGCGGCCGGATATCCCCGGAAGCTCGAACAAGGGGCTCGTACGCCTGTGCGGCACCGGTATGACCAAGGGCATCGTCCAGATCATCCAGGAGGGCGGCGAGAACACCCTCCATTACCACGACGGCATGGACAGCTTCTGGATGGTGCTGAAGGGCCGGGTGCGGTTCTACGGTCCCGGCGACAAGCTGATCGGCGAATACGGGCCGATGGAAGGGCTGATCACGCCCGCGGGCGCGCGCTACTGGTTCGAGAAGGCGTCGGACGACGACCTCGAACTGCTCCAGGTCGCGTCCTACGAACAGGACGCCAGCAAGTCCCGCCGCATTGCCGTCGACGGCGACAAGCCCAAGTCGAACCGCAACCAGTGGTTCGACGGCCAGAACGACAACGCCCCCATCGACAAGACCCAGGTGTGAACGACCCGCGAGCCGACGGAGAAGGCCGCTTCGGCGCGGCCATCGCGGCGATCGACGCGGTCAACGCCGGAGACCCGGCGCGTGAGCCGGCCCACGGCGCCGCCGGGGGGGAGCCGATGCCCTCGGCGGTTCTCTACGGCCAGCGTATGAGCGCGTGGCTGCTGCGCCTTGCCCCCGACGCGCCGGAAGAATTGCGTCTCGCCGCGCGCGCCCAGCACATCGCGCGCTGGAAGATTCCGCGTAGCACGTATCCCGCCGGCCGCGACGGCTACCTCGCGTGGCGGACGAAGCTGGCGCAATTCCATGCCGAAACGGCGGGGAAGATCCTGGCCGAGGCGGGCTACGGCCCGGACACGGTCGCGCGGGTGAATGATCTCCTACGCAAGCGTGGACTGAAGCGCGATCCCGACGTCCAGACTCTGGAGGACGCCGCCTGCCTGGTCTTTCTTGAGACCCAGTTCGCGGCCTTCGCGTCCAGGCATCCCGACGACAAGATCGTCGATATCCTGCGCAAGACGGCGGTGAAGATGTCGCCGCGGGGGCTCAGGGAAGCGGCCCGCCTGGCCGAACGCCTTCCCGACGGTCCGCGTGCCCTGGTGGCGCGGGCGCTGGGGTGAGAGTGGCCGCCCGGCTGTCGGTGTCGATGCCCGCGATCTCGCGCACCAGTTTCGCCAGCACGGCCTGGCGGAACTCGGTTTCCTTGTCGGCGGTGATGACGAAGGCGCCGGGGCCGCCGATCACCGAGACGCGATAGTATTCGTCGAACGGGCCGTAGAACGCCCGCCGGCGCAGGAGGGCGAGGCCGTTGATGGTGATCCCCGACGCCACCACCGCGTCGCGGATCGGCTCGACCGGGCGTCCCCGCGTATTCGGCCCGTCCCCGGATACGTCGATGACCCGGCGTTCGCCGCGATAGGTGTTGGCGTGGATCTGCTGGGCGGCGAAGGCCACCGCGTCGCCGATGGCGTTGCCGCCCGGGCAATGGACGCGCGGCGCCGCCATGATGGCGTTGGCGAAGGCCTGCGCCGAGGCGGCATCGGAAATCCGCATCCAGTTGACCGAGATCGTTTCGCAGCCGACCGAGGCCCATTCCAGGAACATCACCGCGACGGCGCCGTGCCGGCCCGAGCGGATGGCGCCGACCGCGCGCGGATGCGTGATGGCGCTGGCCCAGCCGCCGCGCTGGAGATGGGCCTCGTCGTCGTCGATGGAACCCGATGAATCGACCGCCAGCACCAGTTCGAGGTCGACCGTGGCGGAATCCTGCGCGGGCGCCCGGGCAGGGGCCGTGAACAGCACGACCGCGACGAAGATCGCTCCCATCATGGACCCGATCATCCGCCGCCGTTTCGATTCCATCGTCGCCTCCCGCCCGATCTTACAGAATTTCCGCGGTTTAAATTGGTTAACAAATGAATCGTAAAGTCACATGTCATTAACGCTGTGTTAACTTTTTTTCGGCATTCTGAACGCGATCTTCAAAAGCCGAACATCAACGGCATAGGTTCAGGGGGCGGAAATCATGGACATCGGCGAAATCCGCCGGGACGGGACAAGGGAACGGCGGCGGCATCCCCGCCGGCGCGTCGCTATCCGCGCCTTTCTCGAAGTGCCGCCCCGCGCCGCGCAGCCGTGCAAGGTCTACAACGTGTCGGTTGGCAACGCCCTGGTCGGAACGGCCCAGCCGCTCCACCTGGACCAGCCCGTCGTGCTTCACGTCGAATCCTTCGGCTCCATCGCCGGGCACGTCGCCCGCGTGACGTCGACCACCGTCGCCATCGCCTTTACCGGGGTCAACGCGCGGGCGCTCGCGGACTTCATCATCGTCAACGACGACTCCGACGCGGAGCCGGGGAACATGAGCCCCGCCGCCTGAAGGGCCTGTCGCCCGCGCCCCCTGTGCGCCGGGCGCCATTACGCCCACGGCGGCATGCGGAAGGTTTCGGCCAGAAAGTCGATCATCAGCCGCGACTTCATCGGCAGCAGGTTGCGGTGGGGGAAGATCACCGAGACCTGTTCCTCCGCCACCTCGCAGTCGCCCATGACCCGCACCAGCGCGCCGGAACGAAGATCGGCGCCGACGCAATAGGTCGGCAGCAGCGCGAGGCCCGCGCCTTCCAGGGCGGCCTGGCGCAGCGCCATGACGCTGTTGACGACGATGCTGCCCTTGAGCCGGACCGGGTAGGCGCGGCCGTCGCGGAGGAACGTCCAGGTTGCCGCCGTCGGTACCGTCAGCGAACGATAGTGCAGCAGGCACTCATGATCCTTGAGGCCGCCCGGTTCCGTCGGCGCGCCGCGGGCCTTCAGGTACGCGGGCGCGGCGCAGAGCATCCAGCGTATGGCGCAGAGGCGGCGCGACACCAGGCTCGAATCCGCCTGGGCGGTGAGCCGGATGCCGAGGTCGAAGCCCTGTTCGACCAGATCGACCGAACGCAGCGACAGGTCGGTCAGCAGCAGCGATACGCCGATGTTGGGATGAAGCCGGGAAAAGTCGGCCACGACCTTGCCCAGGTAGAGGCTGCCGAAGGACTTCGGCGCCATGATCTTGAGCATGCCTTCGGCCTCGCGCTGGCGCAGGCCGATCGCCGCCTCCGCGTCGCGGATTTCCGCCAGCACCCGGGTGCAGAAGGAAAAGTACTCCTCGCCCACCTCGGTGGTGCTGACCCGCCGGGTGGTGCGGTTGAGCAGCCGGGCACCGAGATGGTCTTCGAGCTGCATGACGTACTTGGTCACCACGGCGCGGCTGACGCCGAGGCTGTCGGCGGCGGCGGCGTAGGATCGCCCGCGCACCACCGCGGTGAAGGCCTGCATGGCTTTGAAGCTATCCATGGCGCTGCCCGTTGAGGTCCGTCTCTCTCGCCATTGTGGCCCAGACTATTTACGAATCGCAAATAGTGATTTTCTAAACGCGTCATGGAATGCCCCGGGCCGCTGGCCTAGGATTGCCCTTGGCCGCCTCGACTGGGACGCGCGCGGCCAAGGATTTCCGGCGTCAGACAGGCCCGCCCGGACCCCATGGGAGGGGGATGGCAGGGCGTCAGGCGTATGCCTCATCCGGCCGATCACAGGAGACCAGCAGCCATGACCATGACCATCGATCTCGATTCGCACCTGCGCGAGGAATACTTCCTCGACGAGGTCTACAAGCTCGACGGCGAACTCGCCGAAAAGACGCCGAAGAAGGTGGGCTCCGGCAAGTACCCCATCGACAACCAGTACGAGTATGCCTTCTTCCCGTGGACCAAGCGCGAGGAGCAGTCCTACAACCACGACTGGGTCTATCATCCGGACTACAACTACATGGACGGTGAGATGGCGGCGCGCCAGGTTGGCGGCTACGACATGAAGGTGCGCATGCAGCACAACGCGCGCGCCCAGGTCGACAAGCAGTTCATCTTCCCGACCGGCATCACCAACGCCGCCCAGGCGCCGGGCAAGCTCGGCGCGGCGCTGGCGCGGGCCTACAACAACTGGGTCTTCAACCTGTGCAAGGACTACAAGGGCATCCTGTTCCCCATCGGCGTCATGCCGGCGGGCTGCCCCGAGGCGATGGCGGCGGAGGCCGAATACTGCGTCAAGACGCTCGGCATGCAGGCGCTCCACATGGCCTGCTTCACCCGCGAGCACACCATGGACGATCCCGCGTTCGAGGATTTCTACGCCATGGTGTCGAAGCTCGACGTGCCGATCTTCTCGCACCCGAACTCGCGCGGGCCATCCCAGAGCCGGTTCAAGACCTTCACCCAGATCCACGCGCTCGGCCGGCCGTTCAACAGTTGCATGGTGCTGATGGCGATGCTTCTGGGCGGCGTCTTCGACCGCCACCCGAACCTCAAGGTCGTGTTCTTCGAGTGCTCGGCGGAATGGCCGATGTACTGGATGCATCGCATGGACGACGACCACAAGTTCACCGACGGCGAGATCTTCAAGCAGCACGGCATGGGCCAGATCGAGCACATGCCGTCCTACTACATGAAGAAAAACTGCTTCTACACCTGCGAATCGGACGAGAAGTACCTCGGCCGCGCGATCGAGGAGATGGGCCTGTCCCAGATCCTGTTCGCCTCCGACTACCCGCACTTCGATTCCGAATATCCGAACACCGTGCCGGACATCAAGGCGCGGACCGACATCACCGCGTCGCAGAAGGAAATGATCCTCTGCAAGAACGCCGAGGCGCTGCTGGGCTGGTAGATTTTTCGGTTTGATTTCCCGGGCGGGCCCCCTGCGGGGCCCGCTTCTTTTTTGGGCCTTCACCTGCTACCGTGGCGGCCAACGAGAACTGGCGACGGGGAGAGGGAACATGGCGGGGGAAATCGAACTTCAGGTGGACGGCGGGCCGATGCGGGCCCTGTTCGAAAAGCCCAAGGGCACAGGGCCGTTTCCGGGCATCGTCGTCTGTTTCCACATGGGCGGGCTCGACGTTTTCGAGCACTGGCTGGTCGAGGACCTCGCCCGCCAGGGATTCGCCGCCATCGCGCCGGACCATTACCACTGGCTGCCGCCGGGATTCCCCATCGAGCGCCGGCGCGAGATCCTGACCGACAAGGGTCTCGCCATGGACCTCGCGGTGTCGCGCAGTTATCTCGAATGCCTCGACGAGGTCAATGGCGACCGCTTGGGTATCCTCGGCCATTGCATGGGCGGACGCACGACGCTGCTCGGCGTCGGCGTCGACAAGCGCTACAAGGCGGGCTGCGTCTGGTACGGCGGCAGTGCCTTCAAACCGCTGGGGGAGGGGCCGTCGCCGGTCGACCGCATCCCCAACATCGCCGCCAAGGTCATGGGCTTCTTCGGCAACGACGACAAGAACCCGTCGCCCGACGACGTGAACCGGATCGATGCGGCGATGACGGCGGCCGGCATCGCGCACGAATTCCACCGCTACGACAAGACCGGCCACGGTTTCATGAACCCCCACGGGCGCAGCTACGTCGAATCCTCGGCTAGGGATTCCTGGGCCCGCGCGTCGGCCTTCCTCAAGCAGACGCTCGGCGTGAAAGCGACTGCGAGTTAGGGGAGGCCGCCGTGATCCGCTTCACCACCCTCACCGCGGGCGGCGCTCCCATGACGGCGCTGGTCGGGCTTCCCGACAACACCGACAAGCCGTGCCCGGCGCTGGTGCTGATGCCGCACCGCAACGGCATCGACCGCTACACCATCGACCGGGTGGAGCGGCTGGCGGCGGAGGGCATCGCTTCGGTCGCGCCCGACGTCTATCACCGCCAGCCGATGACGGTGCCGACGACAGCCGGTAAGGATCAGCTCGACGATAATGAGATCGAGGCCGATATCGGCGCCGCGCTCGCCTTCCTCAAGGCCGACGCGCGGGTGGACAACGGGCGCATCGGCATGATGGGTCATTGCCAGGGCGGGCGTACGGCGCTGGTCGGGTTGGTGACCTACCCGGACGATTTCTGCGTGGGCTGCATCTATTACGGCGGGTCGATCTTCAAGCGCATGGGCGGGCCAGGCCCGGCGCCCTTCGACCGCATGGGCGTGATCGGGTGCCCGATCGCGGGCTTCTTCGGTAACGAGGACCAGAACCCGTCCCCCGCCGACGTCGACAGGTTCGACGCGGAACTGACGCGCCTCAACATCCCCCACGAATTCCACCGCTACGACGGTGCCGGTCACGCCTTCCAGGACTTCACCGACAAGCGCCGCAGCCGCGAGCCCCAGGGCGCCCAGGCATGGGAGACGACCCTCGAATTCCTGCGCCGCGAGCTACGTCCGGCGGCTTGAGGGGCCGGCGGGCCGGGGGTCGGCGGGCCGGGGGCGGAAGGATTGTTCCATGCCGGCCGCGCGCAGGATCTTGTTGGCGGCCTCCGCCGACACCACGGGGTAGGGTACGGTGAATTCGCGGTTGAGGTGCGGCGTGAACCAGATTTCCGCGCCGGGGTCGATGCCGTCGCGCACGGGGTGACATCCGGCCATCTCCAGCCGTTCGCGCAGGGCCATCTCGATCCGGCCGCGGGGGATGACGGTCATGGTTGTACCCTTGTTCTCATCGCGGCAGTCTAGCCCGTTTCCGTTACCCGGCAAAATCGCCCTGGTTTAGGATGTCGCCATGAGTCTTCGCATCGCATCGCTGCTGCCTTCAGCCACGGAAATCGTCGCCGCGCTGGGCGCCTTCGACGAGCTCATCGCGCGGTCCCACGAATGCGACTTCCCCGAGGGCGTCGAACGCCTGCCGGTGCTGACCGAGGCGAAGATCGATGCCTCCGGCTCTTCCGCCGACATCCACGCCCGCATGGAATCGGCGGCGCGGGAGGCGCTTTCGGTCTACCGCGTCGACGTGGAACACATGCGCCGCCTCGCACCCGATGTGGTGGTGACCCAGGCCCAGTGCGAGGTCTGTGCCGTGTCGGAGGACGACGTGCGCGCGGTGCTGGCGGGGTGGGACGGCGCCGCGCCGCGCCTCGTCAGCCTGAAGGCGGAGAACCTCGCCGGCGTCTATGACGACATCCGCGCCGTGGCCGAGGCGCTGGGACGTGCCGAGGCGGGCGCCGCGGCGGCAACGGCCATGGAGGACCGCGTCCGGCGCATCGCGCTCGCGGCCTCCGACGCCACCTGGAAGCCGCGGGTGCTCCTGGTCGAATGGATCGAGCCGCTGATGGCCGGCGGCAACTGGATGCCCGAGCTGGTGGAGCTGGCGGGGGCGGAAAACCTGCTGTCTGAGGCGGGCAAGCATTCCCCCTGGATCGCGTGGGAGGATATCCGCGCCGCCGATCCCGATGCCATCCTCGTCGCGCCCTGCGGCTTCGACATCGCCCGCAGCCTGGCGGACATGCCCGCGCTGACTTCAAGGCCCGGCTGGGGCGACCTCGCCGCGGTGCGCGCCGGTCGCGTCGCCGTCGCCGACGGCAACGCCTATTTCAACCGGCCGGGCCCGCGCCTGGTCGAGACGCTGGAAATCCTCGCCGAGTTCCTGCATCCGGAGGTCTTCGACTTCGGCCACGTGGGCAGCACGTTTCAGCGCCTCTAGGCGATCTTCGCGAGGTCCTTGAGCGCTTCCGCCGGGTGTCCTGCCGCGTCCGCCACGGTCCAGGTCCTGGCCACCTTGCCGTCGGCGCCGATCAGCACCGAGATGCGCGACGGGCGCTCCTGGTCCGCCGATTCGAGAGCGCCGTAGGCGGTGCAGACCTCGCGCCCGGTGTCCGACAGCAGCTCCGAAGCGAGTCCGACCTCCGAGCCCCAGGCCTTGAGGTCCGCCGCCGTCGAGGTGGTGATGCCGAGCACGACCGCTTTTTTCCCGGCGTAATCGGCGGCGCGGTCGCGGAAGCTGCAGGCCTGCTTGGTGCAGTTGCCGCCGTAGGCGCGCGGGAAGAACCACAGCAGCACCGGCCGGCCGGCGTAGTCCGCGAGGCTGACCGTGCGGCCCGACGCGGCGTGGAGCGTGAAGGCGGGCGGGGTACTTCCGATCCGGGGCAATGGCATGGCGGCCTCCCTGTTGCCGATGGGACGATGCGGCCCCGTCTTGCGCGGGGAGCGGGACCAAACATAGCGCGCGGGATCGTTCGGGTCACGACCGGATGCGCGGCCGCACGGCGGCGGGCTTGCGTTGACAGGGCCGGCCCCAGGCCCGATCATCCGGGAAATCAGAAGAAAGCCCCCCAGGGAGTTCCCCCAAAGTGTTCCGTTCCCCCGCTCCCATCCTCAAGGCGCGCAGCGTCGCCATCGTCGGCGCGTCAGACCGCGCCAAGTGGCCGCTGACCATTTACGAGAACCTGCGCGACAACGGCTACGACGGCCGCGTCTATCCCATCAATCCGCGCCGGGACGAGGTCTGGGGGGTCAAATGCTACCCCGGCTTCGCCGCCCTGCCGCAGGCGCCGGACCTCGGCCTGTTCATCATCCCGGCCGAAGCGGTGATGGACTCCATGCAGGAGGCCGTCGCCCATGGGCTCAAGGCCGCCATCGTCTACGCCGCCAACATCGGCGAAGGCACCGACCCGGAGATTGTCGCCCGCGGCGCGCGCCTCAGGGCGCTCTGCACCGAAGCGGGCGTGACCCTCGGCGGGCCCAACTGCATGGGTGGCATGGCGGTGCGGGAGAAGCTGTTCCTCTATCCCAACAAGCCGATCTGCCGCCGCCCGCCCGGTCCCGTCGGCGCCGTCTTCCAGTCCGGCGGCACGCTCCAGTTCTGGGTGCAGACGGCGCAGACCCGGGGATTGCGCTTTTCCTACGCCATGTCGTCGGGCAACGAGCTCGGACTCGACCTGGCGGACTACGTGAACTACCTCGTGGACGACGCGGAGACCACAACCATCGTGCTGTTTATCGAAGGCATCCGGCGCATGGACGCCTTCAAGACCGCCTGCAACCGTGCTTTGGCGGCCGGAAAGCCCATCCTTGCCGTCAAAACCGGACGTACCCAACGCTCGCGCGAGGCCGCGCAATCGCATACCGGCGCCATTGGCGGCGACTGGTCCGGCTATCTGGCGCTGTGCGAACGCTACGGAATCGTCAATTGCGCGACGCTGGACGACCTGACCGAGACCGTTCTCGCCTTCCAGCAACGCCGCCTGCCCAAGGGTCCGCGTATCGGCGTGGTCACTACCTCGGGCGGCACCGTGGACCTGATGTACGATTACGCGGCTGATACCGGCGCCGTCATGCCCGCTTTCGCGAGAAAGACGATCGAGCGCATCCGCCCGCACATCCCGCCGGAGATGACGCCCAAGAACCCGCTCGATTCGGGTATTCCCGCGGGCAACAAGACCATGGCCGCGATCTGTCAGGCGGTGCTGGACGATCCGGCGGTGGACGTGCTGGCCGTCGCCGGGCAGATTTCGGCCGGGCGTGCCGACCTCGATGCGGCGGAGCCGATCAAGGTGCTCATGGACTACTCGCCCAAGCCCATCATCGGCTTCGGGCGCATGCGCTACCAGATGAGCGACGAAAGCATCCGCTACCAGGACCACGTCGGCATTCCCTTCCTGCAGGGGCTTCCGGAAACCCTGCGGGCGCTCAACGCCCTGGCCGCGTATGGCGCCAAGGCGGGCGGCTCGGTGCCGAAGCTTCCCGTGGCCAAGGGCCGTCCGGCCGACCTGGACGGGGCGGCATTCGAGAAACTGCTGAAGGCCCATCACGTCACCCCGCCCAAAAGCAAACTGTGCACAACGGCGGCCGAGGCTGCGCGGGCGGCGCGGCGGATCGGCTTCCCGGTCGCGGTCAAGGTCGTCGCGCCCAAATTCTCCCACAAGACCGAGGTCGGCGGCGTCATGCTCAGCCTCGCCTCGGCGACGGAGGTGACGAAGGCGGTCCGCACGCTCGCCGCGCGAATCCGCAAGCGTGACCGCAAGGCCAAGATCACCGGCTACCTGGTGCAGCAAATGGTCGCGGGCGTCGAGATGATCGCCGGCTGCCGCACCGACCCCGTCTACGGGCCGGTGCTGCTGTTGGGTGCCGGTGGCACCCTGGTCGAGTTGATGCAGGACGCGACCCAACGCCTGCTGCCGGTCACGGCGAGGGACGTGCGTGCGATGCTGAGCGAGCTCAAAACGAAGGCGCTCCTCGCCGGCTTCCGCGGCGCGAGGCCCGCCGATACCGCGGCGCTGGTGCGCGCCGTGGTCGGCTTGGGGCGGATTTTCCTCGACCATCGCGAGACGCTCGCCGATCTCGAGGTCAACCCGCTGATCGTGCGGGAAAAGGGCAAGGGGGTAGCCGCCGTGGATGTGCGTCCGGTTCGGCGGAAGGGTTAGGAGGGGCTTATGGATTTCGAACTGCCGGAGGAGCTGCGGCTACTGAAGGAGACGCTGCGCCGCTACGTCGATACGGAGATGATCCCGATCGAGAAAGGGACCTGCGACGGCGTCAAGCTCAAGCCGGAATACCGCGAAAGGTTCGATGCGGATTCGAAGCGCCTCGGCCTGTGGCTGATGGACGTGCCGGAGGAATTCGGCGGCCAGGGCATGGGCGTGCTCGCCACCGTGGTGGTGACGGAGCAGATGGCGCGCACCATCGCGCTGCCGGCGCGTGGCGGCTACTTCACCGGACCCAATGTGCGCTCGATCCTCTATGAGCTCGATGACGAGATGAAGGAGTTTTATCTCTATCCCGTCATCCGCGGCGAAAAGCACGCCTGCTTCGGCCAGACCGAGCCCGACGCCGGTTCCGATCCCGGTTCCATGCGCACCACCGCGGTGCGCGACGGCGACGACTACGTCATCAACGGCGTCAAGCGCTTCATCACCGGCGCGGGGGAGGCCGATTTCATCCAGCTCATGGCGGCGACCGATCGTTCGAAGGGTTCGCGGGGCGGCATTTCCTGCTTCATCGTCGACATGGACACGCCCGGCGTGAAATTGACCGCCCAGTACGAGACGATGATGGGCGACAAGCCGTGGGAGATCGTCTTCGACAACGTGCGCGTGCCGGCGTCACACCGGGTCGGCGGCGAGGGGGAGGGCTTCAAGCTCGGACAGCGCTGGCTCGGCGCCGGACGGCTGCGGCACGGCGCGCGCGCCCTCGGCGTGGCCGAGCGCTGCATCGAGATGATGACCTCCTACGCCAAGCAGCGCGTGACCTTCGGCAAGCCGCTCGCCGACCGTCAGGCGATCCAGTGGATGATAGCGGATTCCTTCGTCGAGCTCCATGCGGCGCGGCTGATGGTCTATCACGCCGCGGCCAAGGCGGAATCCGGCGTCGATTTCCGCCAAGAAGCCTACATGGCGAAATACTATGCCGACGAGATGGCCTTTCGGGTCGCCGACCGCTGCCTGCAGGTGCACGGCGGCATCGGCCTGACCACCGACCTGCCGATCGAGCGCATGTGGCGCCAGCAGCGCTCCTTCCGCATCACCGAGGGGGCCAGCGAGGTGATGAAAATGGTCATCGCGCGCGGCGTGCTGCGCGATTACGGATGATCGCCGGAAACCCATGGAAACCGCCTGTTTCCGTGGCTTGCGCCCATCCGTTGGCGTTGCTACCCTGCGGGCGAATCACGATAAGTTCCGAAATCTGGGGAGCGCCACATGGCTACAGTCCTGAAGTCGTCCAAAAGCAAGAGCACCAAGAGCAAGAAGACCGTCCGCAACCTCGAAACCGTCATCATCGAAAAGGAGGACGGGATCGCCTGGTGCATCTTCAACCGGCCCGAAAAGCGCAACGCCATGAGCCCGCAGCTTCACCTGGACATGAACCAGGCGCTGGAGGAGCTCGCCATCGATCCGGAGGTGCAGGTTCTGATCATCACCGGCGCCGGCAAGGCCTTTTCCGCCGGGCAGGACATCCGCCTCTATTTCCGCGGCACCACCGACGATCCGGCCAAGCGCCACAAGGCCAAGCATGCGTCCCACGCCTGGCGCTGGACCAAGCTTGCGAGCTTCCCCAAGCCCACCATCGCCATGGTCAACGGTTTCTGCTTCGGCGGTGCCTTCACCCAGGTTTCGGCCTGCGACTTCGCCATCGCCGCCGACGACGCCATCTTCGGCCTGTCGGAGATCAACTGGGGCATCCTGCCCGGCGGCATCGTCAGTTGGAACGTGGTCGAGATGATGTCGATGCGCGACGCCATGTACTACGCCTGCACCGGCGAAACCTTCACCGGCAAGCAGGCGGCGGCCATGCGCTTCGTCACCAAGTCGGCGCCCAAGGCGAAGCTTCGGGCGGAGACGGTCAAGCTCGCCAAGCTGCTGCAGCAGAAGAGCCCCGCCGCGCTACGTTACACAAAGGAAGGCATCCGCGCGGTGCGCTACATGAGCGTCGACCAGGCCGCCGACTACCTCAACGCCAAGTCCGACGCCCTCAAGTATGTCGACAAGGAACGCAGCCGCGAAAAGGGCATGAAGCAGTTCCTCGACGACAAGACCTATCGCCCGGGGCTCGGCCACTTCGACCGGTCGAAGGGGCTCTGACGGGCGGCCGCGGGCGACCCGGCGTCGCCTGCGGCTTCGCGCCACTATCCCGCCATGGCCACCATCGGTATCGTCGGCCTCGGCAACCTGGGCATGGCGATGGCAGCCAACCTGATCGCGCGCGGTCACCGGGTGGTCGGCTATCGCCGTTCGCCCATGACCGCGTTCGAGGCCGCGGGCGGTACCCCCGCCGCCTCGTCCCGCGACGTCGCCGAACGCGCCGACCTCGTCGTCACCAGCCTGCCATCGGGCGGCGCCCTGGCGGAGGTGGTTTCCGGCGCCAACGGCATCGCTTCGGCAAAACGTCCCGGCCTCGCCGTATTCGAGTTGTCCACCGTGCCCCTCAAGGCCAAGCTCGCGGAGAAAGCGAAGCTCGAAGCTGCCGGCATGGTCATGCTCGACGGCACCGTGAGCGGCAACCCGGTCTATTTCGCCAACCGCACGGCGGCCGTCTTCATCGGCGGCGACCGCAGCGCCTTCGATGCCCATGCCGCCGTCCTACGCGACATGACCGACAAGGTGACCTGGCTCGGCCCCTTCGGCGCGGGACGGGTGGCGAAATTCGTCGCCCTCTACCTCGTCTGCGTCCATACCCTCGCCGCGGCGGAGGCGTTCGAACTGGCGACCCGGGCCGGCCTCGATCGCGCGGCCATGTTCGACGCCATCGCCGGTTCGAACGCGTCGTCCGCGATGCTCGAAAGCCGGGGCGCGCTCATGCTGGCCCGCGAATATTCGAGCTTCAGCCAGGACAAGGAAGGCAAGGCCACGGCGCGGGCGGCGGACGCGAGCGGCGGGACGGGGGACGCGGCCCCAGTGCGCGGCATGGCGAGCCGCGTGCGCCAGGTCGAAAAACTGACCGAATTCGCCCACGCGTTGGGCGGCCACTATCCGTTGCTTGACGCCATGAAGGCTGTCTACGGCGAAGCGATCGCCGCCGGGGTCGGGCGCTATGATATCGCCGAGGTGTTCGAGCATCTCATGGGCGAGGGGCCCGAATCGGTGGAATTCCGAAAGGTTCTGGACCTCCTGACCAAAACCGGGTGAGTGCGGGAGGCTCGCGCATCCGGGGCCTGCACAGGGCGCCGAGCCGTGTTATATTGGTGCCCACGCGACAAAAAACCGCGAGGAGGAAATTATGTCCGTAGAAGAAATGGCCCCGGTCAACGACATTGGCGCATTCAAGAACGAAGGCACCCGCCCCGACATCACGGGCACCCCGGAAAAGCCCGTGTTCTTCCAGTTGCGCGCCCAGATGTTAAAGCAGGGCCGCACCAATATCCCGGTCTGCAAGACCAGGAACATGTGGACCGTGCTCAAGGTCTATGCCTCGGGCGGCGAGAACGGCCTGCATACGCATACCCGGGAAGACCACATGTTCGTGGTCATGCAGGGGTCGGCACGGTTCTATGGCCCGAACGGCGAAACTCATGACGTGAAGAGGCACGGCGGGGTGCTGCTCCCGGCCCATGCCTACTATCATTTCCACGCCACTTCGGAAGAGCCGCTGGTGCTGCTGCGTGTCGGATGCAAGGCGGGCGAGGGCGACATGTCCCAGCGCCTCAACATCAAGGGCGGGGCCATGCCCGGCCATCACCCCGACAACAAGCAGGTCGAGGTGATCTACAAGGAAGGCGAATTCTTCGAATAAGCCGTCCTTACAAGTCAGACGTTTCCGCGATGCCGGCGCTCACAACGCCGGCATCAGCTTTTCGGACGTGAGGAAGTCGATGACGGCGGCGTCGAAGGCGGCCGGGTCCTCGAGGCAGCAGGCATGACCGGCGCCGGGGATCGTGACATGCCGGCCGCGGGGCAGAAGGTCGGCCATGCCGCGGCCGCGCGGCAGGGCGTTGTCGAGCGCGCCGTTGACGACGAGGACCGGCAGGTCGAGCGTTCGGCACCCTTCCGTCACGTCCGACACGGCCAGCGCGCGGAACCCCTGGGCGATGGCCTTGCCCGACAGTGTCGGGTCCCGCTCGGAAAAGATGTTGAGCAGGTAGCGGCCGAGGGGCGATGCGGCGAACGCGGGCGATACCAGGGAGCGCAGGTGTTCGGCGTGATAGCCGGGCAGGTCCGGGCCCTCGTACCCCTTGATGCGGCGGTCGAAATTGGCGCCCCGGGGTTCCGATCCCGAACCGACGGCAATGATCGCCGCGATCTCGTCCGTATGGTCGATGCCCATCTTCATGACGATGCGCGAGCCGACACTGACGCCCAGGATCACCGCGCCCTCGGCACCTTCGTCGTGTATCACACCCATGACGTCGGCGACCATGTCGTCGATGGTGAAGGGGGTTTCGACGCGGGCGGAACGTCCGTAGGAGCGGATATCCACGGCAATCACGCGGAACCAGGTCGAGAGCCGCGCGCGCTGGTAGAGAAACAGGTCGTGATCGAACGGATTGGCATGAACGAGGACGAGGGGCGGTCCCTTTCCGGACACCTCGTACCAGATATCGACGCCATTGGCGCGTGAAAGCGGCATGGCGTGGCCTATTCCGCGGCGATTGCGGCGTGCTCCGCCTCGAGCGACCGGGCGCGGCCTATTTCGCCGCGCAGCTTCCAGGTCAGCAGCGACAGGAGCGGCGGGATGAGAAGCAGCGTGAGCGCCGCCGACAGGGCAAGGCCGCCGATGACGACCGAGCCGAGGCCGCGGTACAGTTCGGATCCGGCGCCGGGCGACAGCACCAGCGGCAGCATGCCGAACACGGTCGTGAGCGTCGACATGAAGATCGGCCGGATGCGGGTGGCGGTGGAATCGAGGATCGCCTCCTCCGGCGTCATGCCGGATTCGCGAACGTTCGACAGGGTATAGGTGACGAGCAGGATGGAGTTGTTCACCACGGTGCCGATCAGGATGATGAAGCCGAGCAGGGTGAGCATGTCCAGCGGCTGCCGGTCGGAGGCCGGCAACACGACCGTGTTGAGGAACCACAAGCCGATCACGCCGCCCGCGGTGGCGAGCGGCACCGACAGGATGATGATGAAGGGATAGATGAAGCTTTCCAGGATCACCGCCATGACCAGGAACACGACGACGACGGCGACCAGCAGGTCGAACTTCAGGTGATTCCAGGTTTTTGCAAGTTCGTCCGCCGCGCCCGACAGGCGGATCTTGACGCCGGGCGGCAGGCCTTCCTTCTCAAGGACGTCGACCACCTCCGTTTGGACCTTGTTGATGACGGTCTCGAGCGGAACGAGCTTCGACGGCCGTATGTCGAGCTGGACGTAGCGCGTGCGCTCCAGGTGCCAGACCTGCGTCGGACCGGAGGTAACCTCGACCCTGGCCAGCGAGGAGGCGGGCACGATGCGGCCGTCGCGGGTAACCACCGGCAGTGAACTGATTCCTTGCGTCGCCGTGACCAGATTTTCCGGCCCGCGCAGGGTCAGGTCCATGCGGCGGTCGCCGACGGTGATCTCGGCGATGCGCACGCCGTCGTTGAAGGCATCCACCGTCTGGGCGAATTCGCGTGCCGTCAGGCCGGCATCGGCGAGGCGCAACTGATCCGGCGTGAGGCGGATTTCCGGCGCGCCCAGTTCGAGCCCCGGCCGCGGCCGCACCCGGTGGCCTTCATGGCGCGGCAGCACGTCGCGCAGCATGTCGTCGATACGCCGCGCGACTGCGAGGTTCTGTTCGAGGTCGGGCCCCGAAATATCCACGTCTATCGAACGTGAACCCCCAACCCCACGCGAAAAGATGGATGACTGCTCGACCGATCCGCGTGTCCCGGGTTCGCGCAGGACGGGCTCCTCGATCAGGCCTTCGAGTTCCCGCGCGCGCCTGGGATCGACGGCGCTCGCGCCGATGAAGGTTTGATCGTTGCGCGCAACGAAAAAGAAGTGGTCGATCCTGGGCGGTGCGCCCGGGCCGGCCACGGGGCCGGAAACGCTGGCCCAGTGGGGGCGGATGGATGCCTCGATGTCCTGGGCCGAACGCATCATGGTTTCGAGGTTGTAGCCGGGCGGGGGCGTGATGCGGCCCCAGACCTGGTTGCGGTTGCCGTCCGGCAGGAAGTCGAGCGGCGGCAGTGCCAGCGCCGTAAACAGCGCGGTGCCGCCGATCATGCCGCCGATCATGGCAAGAGCGGCAACCTTCGAGTGAATCACCAGCCGGGTCAGGCGCATGACTGCGGCCGCGAACCAGTGTGCGAAATCGTCCAGAAGCGGAATACGGAACCCTTGCTGGCCCTTGGAGGACACCTTTTTCAGCAGGGACCGCGACAGGGACGGCACCACGGTGATGGCGACGATCAGGGACAGGGTGACGGCCACCGAGAGCGCCACGGCGATATCGCGGAACAACTGCCCCACGGTCAATTCAAGCATCAGCACCGGCGCGAAAACGACAACGGTGGTCAGGGCGGAGGCGAAGACCGCCGCCCAGACCTGTTTCGTGCCGAGGAGGGCGGCCACCATGGGTGATTTGCCCTCCTCGCGGTAGCGGTAGATATTCTCAAGCACGACGATGGCGGCGTCCACCACCATGCCGACCGCAAACGCGATACCGGCAAGGGAAATGACGTTGAGGGACCGGCCGAGCATCGCCATGGCGACGAATGCGCCGACGATGGACACCGGAATGGCCAGGGCCACTACCAGGGTCGGCCGCCACGAGCGCAGGAACAGGAGCAGGATCAGCGCCGCGAGCGTGCCGCCGGCCCAGATGTTCTGGGTGACCAGGTCGATGGCGGCGTCGATGTAGACCGTCTCGTCGTAAACCTGGATGATCTCCAGCTTTTCGGTCCGGAGGATATGGGTATTGAGTTCCTCGACAGCCGCCTTGATGCCGCGCATGGTATCGATCACGTTGGCGCCGGCTTCGCGCACGGCGTCCAGCGTGATGGTATCGTCGCCCAGGTAGCGCCGCCGCGACACCGGTTCCTTGTACCCGAACACCACGTCGGCGACGTCGCCGACGCGCACGCGGCTGACGCGGCCCGACCCGTCCTCGGATTCGCGGCGCAGAACGACGTCCTTGGCCTGGGCGACCGTGACGATCTCGCCCTCCGTGCGGACGATGTAGCTGCGCTTGCCTTCGTCCACCTTGCCTGCGGACGAGGAGGCACTGGCGTCGCGCAGTACGCGGAGCACGTCGGGCACGGTGAGCCTGTAAGCGGCCAGGCGTTCGGGATCAACGATGATGCGCAATTCGCGCCGCGAACCGCCACGGAAGTCGGCGCCGGCGACACCGGGCACCCGTTCCAGGCGTTCCACCACCACGTCCTCGATCAGGTCGCCGTAGGTTTCGAGATCGCGCGTGTTGCCGTCGATCCGGCGGATAACGAAGTAGGCGATGGGCCGTCGTCGGATCCGCGGGTCAGGATGCGCGGCTCGTCGGCCTCCAGCGGCAGATCGTCGATACCCGAAAGACGGTTGCCGATCAGCAGCATCGCCTTGTCGATGTTGTATCCGATCTCGAACTCCATTCGGATACGGGAGCTTCCGAGCGTCGAGCGGCTCGACAGTTCGATCATCCCTTCGAGGCCGCCCAGCTCCTGTTCGAGGCGGTTGGTGACTTCGCGTTCGACCTCAACCGGCGCCGCCCCCGACCACCGCGTGCGGATATCGATCTGGGGCCGACGGATGTCGGGCGTAAGCTGGATCGGGATTGTCTGCAGGGCCACAAGACCGAACGCGAGCACCAGCAGAACCGCCGCCATCACCGCGATGGGGCGCTTGAGGGATATCTCGATCAGCTTGTTCATTGCGTCAGCATTCCGTTGAACCGCACGCGGCTGCCGTCGCGCAAGCGTTCGTTGCCGCGCACGACGACGACATCGCCTGGTTTGAGACCGTCAAGCACCTCGATGCGCCCACCTACCGCTTCGCCCACCAGGACCGTGCGCAGATGGGCACGGCTGTCGTTGACGACGAATACGGTCGGTTGGCCGCGCGTCGGCACCAGGGCGTCCTTGTGGACCGAAAGAATGTCGCGGCCGCCGCCGATCGGAATGCGGACCGTGACCGACTGGTTCGCGGCCAAGGTATCGGGCCGTTCGCCGAAGCGTGGCGTCAGACGTACCGTGCGGGTGCGGGTGCGGAGGTCTTCCTGGGGAACGACGGCGCGCACCACCGCGTCGTAGGCTTTGCCATCGCCGAGTTCGAAAACGCAGGCACTGCCGGGCTTGAGCGCTCCGGCGCGGTTCCCGGGCACGTCCACTTCGATCTCGAGGTTGCGGTCAGACACCATGGTGTAGATTGCCTCGCCTTCCTTCACGAAGGCGCCCATTTCGGTATGCCGGCGCGTGATGGTGCCGTCATAGGGGGCAAGAATGCGGGAATAGGCGAGCAGGGTTTCCGTCAGCCCCAGGTTGGCACGGGCCTTCTGGACGTTGGCCTTGGCTTCGTTGATCTCGGTGCGCAGGCGGTTGACCTCGACCTGCTTGTCCTCGTAACGCGCTTTGGGGAATGCGGAGGACTCCTGGAGTTCGCCGTAACGCCTGAGTTCCTGTTCGGCGAGCTTGAGCCTCGACCGCGCCGTATTGACCGCGGCCTGCACCGCCGCCAGTTCGGCGGCCTTCTGGTCGCGGTCGAGCTTGAGCCGTTCATCGGCGAGCAGGGCGAGAATCTGTCCCTTCTTGACGGAATCGCCGATATCGACCTTCATCTCCGCGACCGGCGCGTCGATGCGTGCGGCAACCATACCGGAACGTACGGCAATCAGGCGGCCGACGACCGGAATGGTCTGAACCATCGGCACCGATCTCACCTTGTCGACCTGGACAAGTGTGCCGCCGCCCGAGCCACCCTTGCGATTCTTGCCGCCCTTTTCCCTGGTGCTACTGGTGCTGCCATCGGAGTCGTTGCTGGAATTCCTAGCATCGTCACCGGAGTCCTGGGCAACGGCGGTTGATACCAGCGCCGGCAAATTGGCGAGTCCCCACATCATCGCGCCGCCGGCCCAAGCCGCCACAACGGCGAACAAATACACGTGTCCTCTGCTCACGGAGCTTTACTCCCGATAGACTTGACGGCCGACGCGATCACTCCGACCGCCCGAGCACAAGCCATGCACCTGTCATAATGAAGCCGCGCCGTTGCTATCACGTTTAACGGCGCGGTCGTTTTTTGTGTTTGTGGGCGACAATTCGGCCGTTGTCAATTGGCAAGAAACCTCCCGAAAACAGAGGTTTGCCCTATTTTTTGTCCACATTGTGGCAGGCTCCGGTTGCGGGATTTAGGTTAATACCGTTGAATCCGGACCCGACCCACCACTTCCGACCCTTCCGCGCCATCCCGTGACCACCCTGATCCTGACCCATTCCGCCTGTTTCGGCCACGACCCCGGTCCGGGCCACCCCGAGGTGCCGGCGCGACTCAGGGCGGTTCTGGGCGCGATCCAAGGCCTCGATGGCATGGACCTCGCCTTTGCCGAGACCGAAGCGGCGGAAGCCGGGGCGCTGGCCTGCGCGCATGAAACGGCGATGATCGACCGGGTTCTCGCCGCCATCCCCGCCGCTGGCTATGGCGCGCTCCACCACGACACGTTGGTTTCTCCTGGCTCGCGTGCGGCGGCGCTCGGGGCGGCGGGGGCGGCCTTTGCGGCGGTGGACGCGGTCGCCACGGGCGCTGCCGCCAATGCCTTCTGCGCAGTGCGCCCGCCCGGACACCATGCCACCCGCGACCGGGCCATGGGGTTCTGCCTGTTCAACAATGCCGCGCTCGCCGCCGTGCGCGCGCGAGAAGAGCACCATGCCGACCGCGTCGCGGTTGTCGATTTCGACGTTCACACGGCAACGGCACCGAGGATATCCTGCGCGGCCGGGACGGTTTCTTCTACGGCTCATCGCACGAATACCCGAACTATCCGGGAACGGGCCGCCATTCCGAGGACGGCCCGTGCCGGATCGTCAACGTGCCGCTGGCGCCGATGACCTCGGGTGTGAGGTTCCGCACCGCCTGGAGCGAGCGCATCCTGCCCGAGCTTGTCCGTTTCCGGCCAGATTTCATGATCGTGTCGGCCGGTTTCGATGGCCACCGCAAGGATCCGCTGTCGATGATGCAGCTCGAGATCGCGGATTTCGCGTGGCTGACCGCGGAGCTCCGCCGCGTCGCCGAGGACAACTGCGGCGGCCGGCTGGTGTCGGTCCTGGAAGGCGGCTACGATCTGGATGCGCTGGCGGCTTCGGCGCGGGCCCATGTGGTCGCCCTTGCATCGCCGCGCGATCCTTGCGATCCGGCCGGGGACGTGGCGTAACTTGCCCTTCGGTCGCGCGTTTCCTACACTGACACGGTAGACGCGGGGAGTTCGGACACCATGGCGAGAGCCGACAGCAAACGGGCGAATGCCGATGGCAAGGGTGAGTCCCGGGACGACCGGGACATCACCACCATGAGCTTCGAGGACGCGCTCGCCGAGCTCGAAACCATCGTGAACGAGCTCGAGGACGGGCGGATCAAGCTCGATGCCGCCATCTCCGCCTATGAACGGGGGGCCCGCCTCAAGGCCCATTGCGAGAAGAAGCTGTCCGAGGCCAAGGCCAAGGTCGAGAAGATTTCGCTCGGGCCGTCGGGCCCGGAAGGCGTCGAACCCGCCGACGTCGGCTGATTCCGTGCCGGGGAAGAACGCCGTTGCCGGAGGCGTGGATCTTGCGGACGCGTTCGCGCGCATATCGGACGCGGTCGACAAGGCGCTCGACGAGGTGTTGCCGCCCGCCGGGCCGGGTCCCGAAGGCCGCCTGGCCGAAGCCATGCGCTATGCCACTCTCGCCGGCGGCAAGCGTCTCCGGCCGTTCCTGGTGGTTTCGGCGGGCGGGCTGTTCGAGGTTCCCGAGGCGGTCAGCCTGCGCGTCGGGACCGCGGTCGAGCTGATCCACAGCTATTCCCTCATTCATGACGACCTGCCGTGCATGGACGACGACGCGGTCCGGCGTGGCAAGCCCTCATGCCACGTCGCGTTCGGCGAGGCCCTGGCGATTCTCGTCGGTGACGCCCTGATGCCGCTTGCCTTCGAGCTGCTGTCCGACACCGTGACCCATCCGGACGCGGCGGTGCGGGCGGCGCTCGTCTCCGGACTTGCCGTGGCGGCCGGGGCCCGCGGCATGGTCGGAGGGCAGGTGCTCGATCTTGCCGCGGAATCGATGGCGCTCGACACCGGCACGGTCGCCCGTCTGGAACGCCTCAAGACCGGCGCCCTGATCGCCTTCTGCTGCGATGCCGGCGCCATCCTCGGCCACGCGCAGGATGCGGAGCGCCGTGCGCTTGCGGCCTACGCCCATGACCTCGGACTCGTCTATCAGGTGGCCGACGACCTGCTCGACGCCGAGGGCGATGCGGCGTCGGTCGGCAAGGCCGTGCACAAGGATGCGATGCGGGGAAAGGCGACCTTCGTCTCCATGCTGGGGGTCGACAAGGCGCGCCAGCAGGCCCGCCGCCTCGCCAATCAAGCGGCGGGCCACCTCGAGATCTTCGGTCCGCGCGGGGACACCCTTCGTGCGCTGGCGCGTTTCGTGGTCGAGCGCGCGTCGTGACGTCCCGTCCATGACCCCGGCCCGTGGGCAGAAACCGCGCCTCGATCAGTTGCTGGTCGAGCGCGGCTTGGTCGAGACCCGGGCGAAGGCCCAGGCCCTGGTGATGGCGGGCAAGGTGTTTTCGGGCGAAACCCGCCTCGACAAGCCGGGCCAGCGGCTTGCCCCGGATGTCGTGCTCGAACTGCGCGGCCAGCCGCATCCTTGGGTGTCGCGCGGCGGGCTCAAGCTCGACCACGCGATCGCGCATTTTTCCATCGCGATGAAGGGCGCCGTGGTCATCGACGTGGGCGCCTCGACAGGGGGATTTACCGACGTGACGCTGGCCCACGGCGCGGCGCGGGTCTACGCGGTGGACGTGGGCAAGGGTCAGCTCGCCTGGAAGCTGCGCACCGACCCGCGGGTAGTTGTGCTCGAAGGCGTCAACGCCCGCACCCTGACGGCGGCGCAGATTCCCGAACCGGCCGACGTCGTGGTCTGCGACGCGAGCTTCATCGGCCTCGAGGACGTGCTGCCGGCGGTGCTGGCGCTGGCGCGCCCCGGCGCCACACTGATCGCCCTGATCAAGCCGCAGTTCGAGGTCGGCAAGGGCCGCGTCGGCAAGGGCGGTATCGTGCGCGAGCCGGAGCTGCGTGCCGAAGTGGTGGGGCGCATCCGGGCCTGGCTCGGCGATATCATGCGTTGGCGCGTCGTTGGCGTCTGCGAAAGCCCCGTCACCGGCGCCGACGGCAATGTCGAATACCTCGTCTGCGCCGTGAACGAGCGGAACGGCACGCCGTGAGCGACAACGAAATCGATATCGTCATTTCCACCCTTGGCGCCCGCGGCGATGGCTGTGGCCGGGGTGCGGAAGGCCGCACGCTGTTCGTGGCCGGCGCGCTGGCTGGGGAGCGCGTGCGTGTTGTTGTCGAAGATGCAGTGGGCGCCGTGCCGCGGGGGCGGCTGGTCGAGGTTCTGGAGCCCGCCCCCGGCCGTGCCGTGCCGGACTGCCGCCATTTCCTCGATTGCGGCGGCTGCGTGGCCCAGCACATGGACGCCGGGCTTTATGAGAACTGGAAACGCGGCATCATCGCCGACGCCCTGGCCCAGGCGGGCGTTGCCGCCAACGTCGGTCCCCTGCAGCGGGTGCCGAAAGCGAGCCGCCGCCGCGCCCGCCTGTTCGCCGTGCGCACGGCCACGGGGGTCGCCGTCGGATTTCAGGCAAGCGGCAGCCACCGCGTCGTCGACATGACGATGTGCCCGGCGGTGGAACCGGCGCTGTTCGCCTTCGTCGCTCCGCTGCGCGCGTTTCTGGCGGAGGTGATCGATCCGTCCGCTCGGGCGGAGGCGGAAGTCCAGGTCGTCGACGGCGCCCTCGACGTGGTGCTGCGGCTGCCTGGATCGCTCGACTGGGGAATGTGCGAGCGCCTCGTCGCCTTTGGCCGCGACGCGGGCGTCGCACGGATCGGCTGGCAGCCGCTCGCCAGGGGGCGGCGTGCGAAGGCGGAGCCGCCCGAGACCGTGGCTGCGTTTTCCGCCATTCGCGCCGTCTTCGGCGGCATACCCGTGGCGCTGCCGCCGCTCGCCTTCCTTCAGGCCTCGGTAGCGGGGGAATGCGCCCTGACCGCCGCGGTCACGGCTTCGCTCGCCGACGGCATCCGGGTCGCCGACCTCTACGCCGGCGCAGGCACGTTTACCCTGCCGCTGGCAAAGACGCGCCATGTCGACGCCTTCGACGGAGCCCCCGACCTGATCGCCGCGCTTGACGCCGCGGCGCGGGCGAGCGGACTCGGCACAAGGGTCACGGCAACCGCGCGCGACCTCGAGCGGCGTCCGCTCAGTGCGCGCGAACTCGCCGCTTACGACGCCGCGGTGTTCGACCCGCCGCGCGGCGGGGCGGAGGCCCAGGCGCGTGAACTGGCCCGGTCGGATGTGGGGACCGTGGTCGCGGTGTCGTGCAACCCTGCCACCTTCGCCCGCGATGCGCGCATCCTTGTCGACGGCGGCTATGAGATCGGCCCGGTGATGCCCATCGACCAGTTCCGGTGGACGCGGCACGTCGAACTGGTCGCGGCCTTCCGGCGCTGATCAGGGCGGACGAGCTTACTCTTCCGGTTCGGTCGTGAACATGAGCGGATAGTTTTTTTTCCGACCCAGTTCCGTTGCTTCCGTCGCCTTGCTCTCGGCGACGTCCTTGATATAGACGGCGACGACGCAGACGCCGCGCCGGTGCGCCGTCATCATCACCCGGTGCGCCTGATCCTCGCTCATGCGAAAGACCGCCTTGAGCACCACGACGACGAATTCGCGCGGCGTGTAGTCGTCGTTCAGGAGAATGACCTTGTAGAGCCGCGGCCGTTCCGTCTTCGGTGCGACCTTGGGGCGTGGGACGGTGATGATTTCGCTCACCCGGCCCTCCTACGCTGTGTTCCCGGCCGGGCGCAACGGCCGCCCGGCCCAACTTTGCGGTTACCGCAGTTTAACGCAGGAGCGGCGTTTCGTGAAAGTCCCGGCGCCGGAGTCGTATCCGGCCTGCGGGCGCGGTCAGGGCCGGCGCGGGTCCGTCCCGCACTGCGCGCGGTGGCGCAACAGGTGATCGGCCAGCACGTTGGCCATCATCGCCTCGCCCACCGGCACGGCCCGGATGCCGACGCAGGGGTCGTGCCGGCCCCTGGTCACGATCTCGGTGTCCTTGCCGTGGATGTCCACCGTCTTCATCGGCGTCAGGATTGAGCTCGTCGGCTTGACGGCGAAGCGCACGACGACGTCCTGCCCGGTAGTGATTCCCGCCAGCACGCCGCCCGCGTTGTTGGACAGGAAGGTGACGTCGTTGCCCTTCATGCGCATCTGGTCGGCGTTAATCTCGCCGGGGAGCGCCGCGGCGCCGAAACCCGCGCCGATCTCGACGCCCTTGACGGCGTTGATACCCATCATGGCCGCGGCGAGGTCGCATTCCACCTTGCCGTAGACCGGCGCGCCGAGGCCCGCGGGCACGCCCTCCGCCACCACCTCGATGATGGCGCCGGCGGACGAGCCCGCCTTGCGTACGCCGTCGAGGAAGGATTCCCATTCCTTCGCCACTTTGGCGTCGGGACAAAAGAAGGGATTGTTGTCCACTTCCGCCCAGTTCCAGAGGGTGCGGTCGATGGCATGGGGGCCGATCTGGATCAGCGCGCCGCGGATGGTGACGCCGGTACCCAGAACCTTGCGGGCGATGCCGCCGGCGGCGACGCGCATCGCGGTTTCGCGCGCGCTCGACCGGCCGCCGCCACGGTAGTCGCGGAGACCATATTTCTTCCAGTAGGTGTAGTCGCCGTGGCCCGGGCGGAACTTGTCCTTGATGTCGCCGTAGTCCTTGGAGCGGACGTCCTCGTTCTCGATCATCAGGCTGATCGCGGTGCCGGTGGTTATCCCCTCGAAGGTGCCCGAGAGGATTTTGACCGTGTCCGATTCCTGGCGCTGGGTGGTGAAGCGGCTCTGGCCCGGGCGCCGCTGGTCCAGCCAGACCTGCAGGTCGGCCTCATCCAGCGGGATGCCCGGCGGGCAGCCGTCGACCACGCAGCCGATCGCGGGCCCGTGGCTTTCGCCCCAGGTCGTGACCCTGAACAGGTGGCCGAAGGAGTTGTGGGACATCGGTGCCCCCGTCAGACCGTCGCGATATCGGGCGCGTCCACGGCCTTCATGCCGACGACGTGATAGCCGCTGTCGACATGCAGCACCTCGCCGGTGATGCCGCTCGCCCAATCGGACAGCAGGAAGACTCCCGCCTTGCCGACTTCCTCGATAGTCACCGTGCGCTTGAGGGGCGCGTTGTATTCGTTCCACTTGAGGATGTAGCGGAAATCGCCGATGCCCGATGCCGCCAGGGTCTTGATCGGCCCCGCCGAGATGGCGTTGACCCGAATCTGGCGCTTGCCGAGATCGACGGCTAACGCACGCACGCTCGCTTCCAGCGCTGCCTTGGCGATGCCCATGACGTTGTAATGCGGCATGACCTTCTCCGCCCCGTAGTAGGTGAGGGTCAGCAGGGCCCCGCCGTCGCCCATCAGTGCGGCGGCGCGGCGCGCCAGCGCGGTGAATGAGTAGCAGGATATATCGAGGGTCCGGGCGAAGTTGGAGGCGGAGGTGTCGATATACCCGCCCGTCAGCTCATCCTTGTCCGAGAAGGCGATGCAATGGACCAGAAAATCGAGCCCGCCCCACTTGTCCGTAATCGCCGCGAACAGACGATCGATGGATGCGTCGTCCGTCACGTCGCAAGGCAGGACGAAATCGGATCCGAGCTGGGCCGCGAGCGGCTCGACCCGCTTCTTGAGGTTGTCGCCCTGGTAATTGAAGGCCAGCACCGCACCGTTCTCCGCCGCGCATCTGGCGATTCCCCAGGCGATGGAGCGGTCGTTGGCAACCCCCATCACAAGGCCCTTTTTCCCGGTGAGTAGACCGTTGCCCGTGGACATTTCACTCCTCGATCGATCAGCCGACCCGGCACGGCGCAGGGCCTTTTTTGATTGCGGCGCATCGTACACGAAAGGGATGGGGGATCAAACTCCGTTGGCGGGTCGCTCAACCATCACGGCGGCCCGAACAACGGCGGCGAAGTCGCCAAGTCACCGACCGCGAAGGCGCGCACAATAACGTGCAGGCGACCTTTATCCTGAGTTGCATCATCTTAACCAGCGTATGATCGTTACCGAATGGCATCGCTTCATGGCCTCGATAACAGTCGCCCCCGTTGCGCAGGAGATCAGTTTGGCGGACGGGAGTCGGGGGCCCGGACGGAAACGGGTACCCTGCCTGCTATGACAACGAAAGACTAGGCTGGGTGCCGGTAGAGTACCAGCCGCGTGCCCTTGATGTGGAACAGTCTGTGGTTTGTGGCGATCTCGTTGAGGCAGCGCCACACGCCAGGGCAGGCAGGCGAGAAGTCGTGCCAGGCGATGAACCCACCCGGGGCCACCATAGCGAAAGCCTTGTCCGAGTCGCTGGCGACGTAGGAATAGGCGTGGCTGCCGTCGATGAAGACGAGGTCGCAGGTGCCGGCTATTTCACGCGCGTCGAATTCCTTCGAGTCGCCGAAGATCTGCAGGATCTTTTCGGCCGCGTCGGTGCCTTCGTAAAGGAATTGGAGGTGAGCGGACTCGCGCTTGGCGATGCGCTCCCACCGCGCCGAATCGGGGTCAGCCTCGTCGGCTTGGTACTGGGCAGCGGTTTCGGGCGACAGGGTGAGGGTGATAATCTCGGCGTTATGGGGCGCGTTGCGGCCGAGGAGGTAGGCCGTCCGACCCGTGCAGGTACCGAATTCGAAGATGCGCCGCGCGCGCTTTGCAAGGACGCCGAGGATCTACGCTTCGGTCTCACTCGTGGTGGCGAGATTGCCGGGATCGCCGATGACTACCGCCTCGACCTCCGGTGTGTAGCCGAGCGGTCCCACCGCAAACACCGGATCGACCTCGTTGAGCGGTGTCACTGGTACGGGACTGCGGTCCCAGAGCGGCCGGCCTTTCCGGCGACGGCGTTCCCGCAGGCCAAAACTAACAGCCAAGACGGACACAGCGATGGCGAGAACCGCCACTCCCCAGGGGATGAGTGCTTGCATCGCCGGAACGTAGCAAAGATTCCGGAGGTCAACTAGCACGTCAAAAAGACGGGGAAATGCCGCCCGATCGGAGCCGAGTGCCTGCGCAGGAACAGCTCGGATGCCAAGCGCTATCGCTTGGTGTGAAGTGACGGCGTCGTCTGCAAAGGCTATGCAAGGCACAAGAACAGACATCCGTGCAGTTCAACAAAGCCGTCGCGATGCATGTGATAATCGTTCGCATTACTATGCCGTTCCTTCCCGCTGGCCGAAAAAGAACTGCAAGGCAGGCGTGCATGCGTTACATTCACGCACGTTCGGCCTTGCCGATGAGGCGGCCCGATTCTTTCCGGGAATGGAACGATGGATCAAGGAACCGCAAGGTTGGAACGTTCCGACCCGCTGGTCCTGTTTGACGAGTGGTTGAACGAGGCCTGGGCCAGGGAACCCGACGCCAACGCCATGTCCTGCGCGACGGTCGATGCGCAGGGTGTGCCGTCGGTGCGGCTCGTTCTGCTCAAGGGGCGCGATGCGCGCGGCTTCGTCTTCTACACCAATTTCGAAAGCCGCAAGGGACGTGCGCTCGGCCAACATCCGGAGGCGTCGCTGGCTTTCCACTGGAAGACCCTGCGCCGTCAGCTGCGCATCGACGGCGCGGCGGAAACGGTGACCGACGCGGAAGCCGACGCCTATTTCGCGACCCGTCCGCGCGACAGCCAGATCGCGGCCTGGGCGTCGCGCCAGTCGGAAAAGATGAACGAACGCTTCGACCTCGAACGCCGCTTCACCCATTACAGCGTCACGTTTGAAGGTAAGCCGGTGCCGCGTCCACCGTACTGGTCGGGCTTTCGGGTCGTGCCCCGCCGGATCGAATTCTGGCTCGACCGGCCGTTCCGGCTGCATGAGCGCATCGTCTTCGAGCGCGCGAGTGACGCCTGGACCGTAGAGAGGCTGTATCCATGAGCATGTTCCCGGCGCAGAAGCGGCCCGATACGGGCAACCCCGACGCGGCGGCGGGCAGGCCGGAGCCGGCGGGTGCCCGGGGCTATGACCAGATCAGGCCGGAAACCTCGCGGCTTCTGCGCTTCGCCACCATTGCGTCGGTCGCCGTCGCGGTGATGCTCATAGCGGCCAAGGGTGTGGCCTGGGGCGTGACGGGATCGGTCAGCGTGCTGTCGACCCTGATCGATTCCCTGATGGACGTCGGCGCGTCCCTGGTCAACGTGTTTGCCGTCCGCAACGCACTCAAGCCCGCCGATCTGGAGCATCGTTTCGGTCACGGCAAGGCCGAGCCGCTGGCCGGCCTGGGCCAGGCGGCTTTCGTCGCGGGGTCGTCGCTGTTCCTGGTGATCGAAGCGGTCGATCGCCTGATAACCCCGACGGCCATCACCCACCACGGCTTCGGCATAACCGTGATGGTGTTTTCCATCGTGGCAACCCTGGTCCTGGTGGCCTTCCAGAGCTACGTCGTACGGCGCACCAAATCGCTCGCCATCAGTGCCGATTCCCTTCACTACAAGGGCGACGTGCTGATTCATGGCAGTGTCATCGTGTCGCTTCTGGTCAACGCCAACTTCGGCATTGGGTACCTCGACCCGTTGTTCGGCGTCGCCATCGCGCTGTACCTGTTGTGGAACGCGCGGATCATCGCCGTCAATGCGCTGCAGCAACTGATGGACCGCGAACTCGGCCAGGAAGACCGCGACCGTGTCGTCGCCATCGCCATGGCACATCCTGAAGTCAGGGATATCCACGACCTGCGCACGCGCTCCGCCGGTCCGCGCTCGTTTATCCAGTTCCACCTGGAACTAAACAACGATATTTCGTTGCGCCGGGCCCACGAGATATCCGACGACGTCGAGGCCAAGGTGCGCGCGGCGTTTCCCGGTTCGGGCGTGATCATCCATCAGGACCCGGAAGGAGTCATCGAACACCGCGCCAGCTTCGATGGGGAAAAGGGCCGATAGGTTTTTTTGAACGCCCCTCTTGTAACTCTCTGGCAAAGCTGTCAAACAAGGGATATACCCACAATTATTTTAACGGCTTGGACGCAGCGCGTACCGGGCGGGGGAGGGAACCATGCCGATCAAGACGATTTTCGTACCGCTGTCCGACGCCGAGGGCGCCGCGAAGACGCTGAACGCCGCCATCGGGTTGGGCGAAGGATTCGGAGCCGCGGTGAACGTCGTCCATTTGCGTGCCGACCCGACCCAGGCGCTGGGCGATTTCGTCGGTGAATCGGTCTCGCCCCAGTTGGTGGAAGAAGTCCTGACGCAGGCGGAGAAGCGCGCCACGGCAATCGCCGCTGCGGCGCGCAAGGCCTATGACGCCGCTGCCAAGACCGCGAAAGGCGTCAAGCTCAGCTACAGCGAATCGACGATCAACAGCGACGTTGCCGTCGAGACCCAGGGCCGCCTTTCAGACATCGTCGTCGTCCGCCGGGCATCGGGCACGAGGGACGTTGGCGCACGCGTGGTTGCGGAGGCGGCACTGATGGGAACCGGACGGCCCGTGCTGGTCCTGTCCACGACACCGCCGGCGAAGATCGGCACCAGCGTTGTCATTGCCTGGAACGACAGCCTTGAGGCGTCCAAAGCGGTGAACGCGGCGCTGCCGTTTCTGACACGGGCTACGAGAGTCTCGGTGGTTTCCGCCAATGCCGGCTCAGCCATCGACCAGAAGGGAATCATCGCCTATCTCGGCACCCACGGTGTCAAGGCCCGGGGGGTCTCCGTCAAGGCCGGCGCCGATGCCGGCAAAGCGATCGTCTCCGCCGCGACCAGGGCCAAGGCGAATCTCCTGGTCATGGGCGCCTACAGCCACAGTCGTGTGCGGGAGATGATCTTCGGCGGCGTGACCGAGCACGCGTTGTCATCGGCCCGTCTCCCCGTTCTCCTCATGCACTAGGCGGCGGCCCGAAAGCGCTCATTTCCGACAAGGCAAAAGGAGTTCCGCCAAGGTGTCCTTCAAGACCATCCGTCTCGAGCTTGCCCGCACCAGGGAGTTTCCTGACGGCAGTTCGCAGCACGGCTACGAATTCGTCCTGCCCATCGATGAGTCGGGCCACATCGACGTCGAGGCCTGGCGCGCCGACAAGTCCCGTTGCACGGTGCGACGGTTCTGGGGCGACGAGGCTCCCGAAGAGGGGTACCTCGTTCATACACGCCACCGGACCTGGGCGTTCTCCTACGCGCCGGGGGAAGAGGACGACGAGCCCTTCTTCCGCTTCGAGGACCACCTGTTCAAACCCGGGGAATACGTGTCCCTGACCGGCCACGACGGCGCGGTTCACCCGTTCAAGGTCGTCAGCATCAAATAGCCGGGGCTGGCGGGGGCAGCGGAAGTTCTCTACCCTGCCGGGCATGAGTTCGACGCCCGAAGCCGCTCCGTACAAGTCCGTCATCGTCACCGGCGCGAGCCGGGGAATCGGCCATGCCACCGTCAAGGCCTTCTCGGAGCGCGGCTGGCGCGTGATCACCTGCTCGCGCGACGCGGTGCCGGAGGCCTGCGAGGTCGATCCGAACTGGGCCGGGCATATCACCTGCGACCTGTCCAGGCCCGGCGACCAGGACCGCTTTGTCGCCGAGGCGCTCGACATGCTGGGGGACGAGCCCCTGGGCGCGCTCGTCAACAACGCCGGCGTATCGCCGAAGACGCCGTACAGGGAACGGCTCGGCTGCCTCAACGGTGATATTGCCGCCTGGAAAGAGGTCTTCGAGCTCAACCTCTTCGCTCCCCTGCGTCTTGCACGCGGCTTTGCCCCGGCGTTGCATCGGGGACGCGGGGCGGTGGTGAACATCACCTCCATCGCCGGACACGCGATCCATCCTTTCGCCGGCTCCGCCTACAGCGTGTCCAAGGCGGCTCTGTCAGCGCTGACCCGGGAGATGGCGTCGGAGTTCGGGGCGCTGGGCGTCCGCGTCAATGCCATCGCGCCCGGGGAAATCGTTACCGACATGCTGTCGCCGGAGACGGAAGCGCTGATCCCGCGCATTCCGCTCGAGCGCCTGGGGACCCCCGAAGAGGTGGCGAACGTGATCTATTTTCTCTGCTCGGACGGGGCGGGCTACGTTTCCGGCGCGGAGCTGTTCGTCACCGGTGCCCAGCATATCTTCTGAAACGGACGACGTTCGGTCACGGCGGCACCGGTTCGGTCGTCTCTACGTCGCCGCCGACCGCGCGCGAAACCATGCGAGGCTGGCCGTCAGCTGGTCGATATCGTGGTCGAGCCAGTCCACCAGGGGATCGGCGCCTTCGGCTTCATCGCGGCGCCGGGCGCGGAGCGCTGCAAGGCGGGCGATCTCCCCTTCAAGCGCGGCGCTGATAAGGTCGAACTGGTCGCGACGCCGTTCCGGTGAAAGGAGGGAGAGGAACCGCATCTTGAGTGCGACCACCAGTTTGTTGATGTCGTTGAACGGCGTGCGCACGGCGGCCAGCAGAAGGGATTCGAGCTCGCGCCGGCCGTCGTCGGTGATGGCGAGCCGGGTATCGGGGCCGATCGCCTCGCCACGCCAGGCGCCGCCGCCGACCGGAACGATCAGGCCCTCGGCGGCGATCAACTGGATCGAGGTCCCCATCAGGTCGAGGTTGGGCCCCATGACGTGGCTGGTAAAATCGCGGATACCGGCGGCGAGCTGGGCATAGGCGAGCGGCTTTTCCGCCAGCATGCCGAGGGCGGCGAGACGTACCGCCTCCTTGGGCATGAGCGAATGATCGGGATACATCGCGCCAGCGTTCCCCGGACGTTACCGGAGCCTCAGGCGGCCGAGGCGCGGGTCGTGATCTCGAGCCGCGCCCAGACCTCCCGCAGTGCGGCAACGAGGTCGCGCATCATGGCGTCCGTGTGGAAGGGCGTCGGAGTGATACGGAGCCTCTCCGTTCCCCGCGGTACCGTCGGGTGATTGATCGGCTGGATGTAGATTCCGTAGCGGTCGAGCAATTCGTCGGACGCGAGCTTGCACAGCCGCGGGTCGCCCACCAGAACCGGCACGATATGGGACGCGGAGTCCATGACCGGCAGGTTAGCCTCGTGCAACAGGTGCTTCAGGGTCGCCGCGCGTTCCTGGTGGCGCTCGCGCTCCGCGCCGGACTGCTTGAGGTGCCGCACGCTGGTCAGTGCCGCGGCGGCGATCGCGGGCGGCAGGGCGGTGGTGAAGATGAACCCCGGTGCGAAGGACCGCACGGTGTCCACCAGTGCGGCGCTGCCGGTGATGTAGCCGCCCATGACGCCGAAGGCCTTGGCCAGCGTGCCCTCGATCACGGTAACCTGGTCCATGACCCCGTCGCGCTCGCTGATGCCGCCCCCATGCGCACCGTACATGCCGACGGCGTGGACCTCGTCCAGGTAGGTCATGGCACCCGCGCGCTTCGCCGCGGCGCAGATCTCGCCGATCGGGGCGATATCGCCGTCCATCGAGTAGATCGATTCGAAGGCGACGATCTTCGGCGATTCGGGATCGTCGTCGGCCATCAGCTGTGCCAGGTGCTCCACGTTGTTATGCCGGAAGATGCGTTTTTCGGCGCCGGAATGACGGATACCCTGGATCATGGAGGCGTGATTGAGGGCGTCGGAATAGACGATGCAGCGGGGCAGCACGCGCGCCAGGGTACTGAGCGTGGCTTCATTGGAGATGTAGCCCGAGGTGAAGATCAGTGCGGCTTCCTTCCAGTGCAGATCGGCGAGCTCGCGCTCCAGCAGCACGTGATAGTGGTTGGTGCCGGAGATGTTCCGCGTGCCCCCGGCGCCTACGCCGGAGCGGCGTATGGCGTCTTCCATGGCGGCGATGACCGCCGGGTGCTGTCCCATGCCGAGGTAGTCGTTGGAGCACCACACGATGACGTCGCGCACGACGTCCCCGTCGCCCGCAGCGAGGTGCCGGGACGCACGGGGAAACTCCCCCGCCCGGCGCTCGAGGTCGGCGAAGATGCGATAATTGCCCTCGGAGCGCAGCCGCGCGATGGCGTTTCTGAAATGGCTCTCGTAATCCATATCCGTGGCTCCGGCCCGGCGCGCCCGAATCATCGTGAAGGGCAAGCTACCACAGGGCCGCATGCGCCTGCCACCCACCCCCGGCACGGGCAGGATGGCACCTTATGATTCATACCCAATTCACCCGGCCCGGTCACCCCCAAAGGACCCGATCATGTCGGGGAGAGCGTGGATGCGGCGGCATCCAACGCCCGGGCGAAGCGCTCGAACAGGATATCGATGTCGCCATCGCTGATGACGAGCGGGGGCGAAAAGGCGAGCGAATCCCCCATGGCGCGATGGATCAATCCGGCCTCCTGGGAGGCGCGGGCCACCCGCGCGCCGGCGCCGACCGCGGCCGGGAAGGGCCGGCGAGTGGCCTTGTCGGCGACCAGCTCCACCGCGCCGATCAGGCCGACACCCCGGGTCTCGCCCACCAGTGGGTGATCGGCGAAGGCGTGCAGGTGCTTCTGGAAACGGGGCGCGACGGCGCGGACCTGGGCGACGATGTCGCGTTCCTCATAGATCCGGAGGGTTTCGAGCGCGACCGCGGCGGGCAGGGGATGCGCCGAATAGGTAAAGCCATGGCCGAAACTTCCAAACCCGGCGCTGCCGTCGGCGAGTGCCTGGTAAATCTCGTCGCTGACCAGCAGGGCCGAAATCGGCGCGTAGCCGGCGGAAAGGGCCTTGGCCAGCACCAGCATGTCGGGGCGGATCGCGTAGGTTTCGCAGCCGAACATGTTGCCGGTGCGCCCGAAGCCGCAAATCACTTCATCGGCGATCAGCCAGATGTCATGCCTGTCGAGGATCGGCTGGATTCGGTCGAAGTACGTGGCGGGCGGCACGATGACGCCACCGGCGCCCATCACCGGCTCGGCGATGAGGGCGGCGATGGTTTCCGGGCCTTCGCGCACGATGAGCGCCTCCAGCTCCCGGGCGAGGCGCGCAGCGAAGGCCTCCTCGCTTTCCCCGGCATGGCCCTCGCGATAGAAGTGCGGGCAGCCGGTCTGCAGCATGGGCGCGAGGGGAAGGTCGAACCCGGCCTGGTTGACCGGCAGGTTGGTGAGCGACGCCGCGGCGATGGTGACGCCGTGGTAGGACCGTTGCCGGGCGACGATCTTCTTCTTTTCCGGGCGGCCGCGCGCGTTGTTCGCGTACCAGCACAGCTTGATCGCGGTGTCGACGGCCTCGGACCCCGAACTGGCGAAGAACACGCGGGCGAACGGTGCCGGTGCAAGGGCAAGCAGGCGTTCGGCCAGCTTGATCGCCGGCGGGTGGCTCTTCCCGCCGAAGAGGTGATAGAACGGCAGCCTGCGCATCTGGCGCGCCGCCGCGTCGGCGAGGCGCGGCTCGGAAAAGCCGAGCGCGCAACACCACAATCCGGCCATGCCTTCGATGTAGTCGCGGCCGTCTTCGTCGAAGACACGCACGCCCTCCCCGCGGGTGATGACCAGGGGCCCCGCCTGTTCGTGCGCGCGCAGATTGGTGTAGGGATGCAGGACGCCGCGAATGTCGCGTGCGGCAAGGCTGTCGGGCGACGTCGACGCGGGTCTAGTTCCGCCCGTAGGCATCTTCGAGGCGGACGATATCGTCTTCGCCGAGGTAGCTTCCGGACTGGACCTCGATCAGGTGAAGCGGAGCGCTGGTGCGGTTCTCGAGGCGGTGCGCGGTGCCAATCGGGATGTAGACCGACTCGTTGACGTGGACCTCGCGCTCCTCCTCGTTGCGGGTGACCGTTGCGGTGCCGTCGACCACGACCCAGTGCTCGGCGCGCTTGGCGTGCTTCTGCAGGCTGAGACGCCCGCCGGGGTTGACGGTAATGTGCTTGACCTGAAAGCCCTTGCCCTGGTCCATGGAGCGGTAGGCTCCCCACGGCCGGAACACGGTGGTATGGGTCTGGGGCTCGGGCCGGCCGTCATTGGCCAGTTTTTCGACCACCGCCTTCACGTCCTGGGCGGCGTGCTTGGTCGTCACCAGCACCACGTCGTCGGTGGCGACAACGATCACGTTCTCCAGGCCCAGTACGGCCACCAGCGGTTTTTCACTGCGGATATAGGAGCCGGTCACGTCACGCGCGACGACATCGCCACGCAGTACGTTGCCGCGCGAGTCCTTCTTGCTTATGCCCCACAGCGCCGTCCACGAGCCGACGTCGGACCAGCCCATGTCGCAGGGCACGATGACACCCCTCGACGTCTTTTCCATCACCGCGTAATCGATGGAAATGTTGGGCGCTGCCGCCAGTGCCTTGCTGTCGAGGCGAATGAAATCGAGGTCCCGTGTCGCCTTTTCGAGTGCCTCGCGCGCAGACGTGAGGACCGCTGGCGCGTGACGTTCCAGCTCGTCCAGATAGGCGCGTGCGCCCATCAGGAAGATGCCGGAGTTCCAGAAATGCCGGCCGGAATTGAGGTAGACCTCGGCCGTTTCCAGATCCGGCTTTTCGGAGAAGCGGTCGAGGACAAAACAACCTTTCTGGCCGGCGATGGGTTCGCCGCGCTCGATATAACCGTAGCCCGTCTCGGCGCGCGCGGGAGTCACGCCGAATGTGACGAGGTGTCCCGCGCGTGCCGCGGGCAGCGCCGTTTCGACGACGCGGCTGAAGGCACTTGCATTGTTGATGACATGGTCAGCCGGTGCCAAAAGCATGATTCCGTCGGGGTCGCGCTCGACGATCATGAGCGCGGCGATGGCGGCGGCGGGCGCGGTGTTGCGCCCGATCGGCTCCAGCACGATCGCTTCCGGGGTGACGCCCGCGTCGCGCAACTGTTCGCCGGCTATGAACCGGTGCGCGTCATTGACGATGGCGATGGGCGCGGCGACGGGTTGTCCGCCCATCTGCTTTCCGGAAAACCGCCGGGCGGTCTCGGTCAGCATCGTCTCCGACGTGACCAGCGCCATGAACTGCTTGGGAAACAGTCCACGCGACATCGGCCACAGGCGCGTACCCGTACCGCCTGCCATGAGCACGGGCCAGACCCGGGGTGCAATTTTACGCTGTTCCGCCATGGGAATCTCCAAATCTGATCCCGTCTTGCTAGCGCAAATTCGGGGGAGTCACAAGGCCAGCCTAGCGTTCCGAAACCGTTAACGCATCCCGGAACGAGGCTCTGGCTTTGCCGGGGGCGTTAAGGGTATCCTTTGCCGCAAAATCGACCCACGCCGCAACAGGGACCGAAGAACCCATGGCGCTCAAAGACATTCTGGTTCACATGGACTCCTCGCCGGCTGCGCCGGCTCGGCTCGACTATGCGATCCGGTTGGCCCAGAGGCACGAGGCGCATCTGGCCGCCCTCTACGTCGTCGCGATCGCACCCATTCACCAATACACGGAAGCCGACCTCGGCCCCGAACTGATCGAGGCCCATGACAAGTTCATGCGCGAATCGGCGGCCGAGGCGAAGGCGGTCTTCGACACCAAGACCCAGGCGGCGGGCATCGCCGCAGAGTGGCGGCAGGCCGAAGGTGCCGTCCCGGAAATGGTTACCCTGCATGCACGCTACGCCGACCTCGTCGTGGTCGGCCAGCGCATGAAGGACCGGCTCGATGCGGGAGCGGCGCCGGAACTGCCCGATCACGTCGTCCTCGATGTTGGCCGCCCAGCGGTCGTCGTGCCCCACGGCAAGACTTTCCCGACCACGGGCGATCGCGTGTTGCTGGCCTGGAACGCGAGCCGCGCCGCGGCGCGCGCCGCCAACGATGCCCTGCCAATTCTGGAGGCGGCGGCGGAAGTGCGTATTCTGGTCATCAATCCGGAGTCGGGCATCATGGGCCATGGCGAATTGCCGGGCACCGACATCGCCACCCACCTGGCTCGCCACGACGTGAAGGGCGAGGTGGTTCAGGTGAACATCGCCGATCGCTCCGAGGTCGCCGATGAACTGTTCAAGCAGCTCGCTGCCTTCAACGCCGACTTCATGGTGATGGGATCGTACGGATCGTTCCGTCTGCGCGAACTGGTCTTCGGCGGCGTCACCCGGCGCATTCTCGACGCCATGACCGTGCCGATCTTCCTCTCCCGCTGAGTGTCACCGCGTTGGCGCTGCCGGGGTGCGCTGTCCCCTAGCGCGCGATGGCGCGTGGATCGAGCGCGTCCTGCAAGCCGTCGCCGAGGAAATTGAACGCGATCACTGTCAGGAAGATCAGCGCGCCTGGCCAGAATACGAGTTCCGGCGCCGACCAGATCAGTTCCTGTGCACCGGTCAGCATGTTGCCCCAGCTCGCGATCGGCGGCTGGATGCCGAGGCCGAGGAAACTCAGCACCGATTCCAGCAGGATCACGTTGCCGACGGACAGCGTGGTGGCAACGATGATGGGCGACACGACGTTGGGCAGGATGTGCACGGTCATGATGCGCAGCGGCCCGGCGCCGCACGCCGTCGCGGCGAGAACGAATTCGCGTTCGCGGACGCTGAGCGTCGCGCCGCGTACGAGACGCGCCACGGTGGTCCAGCTCACCAACGCGATGATTGCCACCATGCGGTAGAGGCTCACGTCGGCATCGCGCGCCAGCGCTTCCGGCAGGCCGATCTTGGTCAGGTCGACCGCCGCCAGCACGATCAGGAGCGGCAGCAGGGGCAGGGCGATGACCCCGTCGGTCAGCCGCATCAGCACGATGTCGAGCTTGCCACCGTAGTAGCCCGCGGCGAGGCCGATCACGGTGCCGATCACGGCGGAGGCGAGCGCCGCGGCAAGGCCGACTATGAGCGACACGCGACCGCCGTAGAGGAGTCGCGCCAGCAGGTCGCGGCCAAGCTCGTCGGTGCCGAGCGGGTGCGTCGCGGACGGCGGCAGGAAGCGGGCGGCCAGGCTGACCGCGTTGGCGTCGACGCCGAGCGCCCATTCCGCCACCGGCGCCGCCACGGCGAGCAAGGCGAGCAGCGCCAGCACCACGGCGGAAGCCACGGCCAGACGGTGGTCGAGGAAACGCCGCGCAAACAGCGTCACCATACCCCGGCGGACGTGAATCAGGGCGGGGGGCAACGCGGTCATGGCCGCACCCCTTCGCTGCCGCCATAGGAAATGCGCGGGTCGAGCCAGGCATAGGCGATATCGGCGAGAAGGTTGGCAGCCAGCGTCACCGCCGTCGCGAACAGCAGCGTTACCAGCGCCATGTTGTAGTCGTTGCCCATGATCGAATCGTAAATGAGCTTGCCCATGCCGGGATAGGCGAACATCGTTTCGGTGATCAGGGCACCTGACAGAAGCGTTCCGAAGGACAGCGCCACCACGGTCACCACGGGAATCATGGCGTTGCGCAGTGCGTGGACCCAGATCACGCGGGCCCGGCCAGCGCCCTTTGCCAAGGCGGTGCGGATGTAGTCCTGGCGCAGAACCTCGATCATCGCCGCCCGCACGAAGCGGGTGTAGGAGCCGATGGAGAAGATCGTCAGCGTCGTCACCGGCAGCACCAGATGTCGTACCGCGTCCCAAACGCCGCCCCCGCCGATGGAGCCGACGCCCGAGGCCGGCAGGATCGGGATCATCACCGAAAAAACGATGATCAGCATCAGCGCGAGCCAGAACACGGGCACCGAAATGCCGGCGAAGCAAAGCAGGTTGACGATGTGGTCGAAGCGGCTGTTCTGGCGCGCGGCCGCGTAGACACCGGCGGGAATGGCGACGGTGACAGAGATGACGAAGGACAGACCCATCAGCTTGACTGTGTTGAGGAGGAACGTCGGCATGACGTCGAGGACCGGGCGCACATGCAGGCGTGAATTGCCGAAGTCGCCGCCGAGCGCGGCGACGGCCCAGCTCAGGTACCGCTCGAGGAGCGGCCGGTCGAGACCGTAGACCGCGCGCAGGCGCGCCGCGTCGGCGGGTGTCAGGCGGGGATCGGAACTGATCATCAGGTCGATGGGATCCCCCGGCATCAGCCCGATCAGGGCGTAGATCAGGAACGACATTAAGGCGATCACCACCGCCGATTCGCCGAGCCGCTGGATGATGTAGCGCGTCATCGGATATTCCCGGCGGGCATGAATGCGGGGGGTGGCTCGGGATTGTGGCAGGCAACGAAGGAGCCGCCACCGTCATCCTCGAGTTCCGGCATCTCGGCCCGGCAGACCGGCAAGGCGCGCGGGCAGCGCGGATGGAAAGGGCATCCGGGTGGTGGCGTGATCGGGCTTGGCACTTCGCCGGCCGGGATCGATCCCGGCGCACGCTTGCCGCGGCCGGGCACCGGCACCGCTGCCATCAGCGTCCGGGTATAGGGATGGCGCGGCGCCGCGAAAAGCCTGTCCCGCGGGGCCAGTTCGACCAGACGGCCGAGATACATCACCGCGACCTCGTCAGCGAAGGTGTCCACCACCGCGAGATCATGGGTGATGAACAGGAAGGCCAGCCCGCGCGCCTCCTGCAGGTCCTTCATCAGGTTGAGGACCTGGCTCTGGATCGAGACGTCGAGCGCGGACAAAGGCTCATCGGCGATGATCAGGTCCGGTTCGATTACGAGGGCGCGGGCTATGGCGATGCGCTGGCGCTGGCCGCCGGAAAACTCGTGCGGGTAGCGTTGCCCGTCGCGCGGATCGAGGCCGACGCCCCTCATCACGTCGTCAACTCGGGCCCGCCGTTCGGCGCGCGTGCCGACGCGGTGGATCACCAGCGGCTCGCCGACGATGGCGCCGACCGTGAGTCGCGGGTTGAGCGATCCGAACGGATCCTGAAACACCATTTGCATGGCGCGGCGGGCATCCTTTCGTGCCCGCCTCGGAAGCCCGGCGAGGTCGCTCCCCTTGAACAGGACGCGGCCCGCGTCGGGCCGGTAGAGCCCGGCGATGGCACGCGCCGCCGTGGTCTTGCCGCAGCCGGATTCGCCGACGAGGGCGAGGGTGCGTCCCGTCGCCAGCGTGAAGCTCAGTTCCGTGAGCGCATGGACCCGTCCGGCGCGGCGTCCGAACAGTCCGTGCCCGAGGGGGAAGTGCCTGGTCAGTCCTTCGACCCGAAGCAGCGGGGTTCCGTTCATCGCGTGCTCCCGTCCGCCTTGATGCAGGCAACGAGATGACCGCCGCCGGTATCGGCAAGAGGCGGCTCCGCCGCGCGGCAAGCGGCGTCTGCCAGCGGACAGCGGTCGGAAAAGGCGCAGCCCGGCGGCAGCGCAAGGGGGTGGGGTACCTGGCCGCCGATGGCCGGAAGCCGGCGCGCCCGCGCGCCGATGCGCGGCACTGTGGCGATCAGGGCGCGGGTATAGGGATGACGCGGCGCGCCGAGGATGTCCGCCGCCGGTGCATGCTCGACGATGCGGCCGGCGTACATCACGGCGATGTCGTCGGCGATTTCGGACACGACACCGAGATTGTGGCTGATGAACTGGATCGCCATGCCCATCTCCGCCTGGATCTCCGCCAACAGCTCGATGATCTGGGCCTGGATGGTCACGTCGAGCGCGGTCGTCGGCTCGTCGGCGATCAGGACTTCGGGATATCCGGCGAGGGCATGGCGATCATCGCCCGCTGGCGCATGCCGCCCGACATCTGATGAGGGTAGTCGCCGTACCGTCGGGACGGCTCCGGGATGCGGACGCGCGCGAGCAGCGCGAGCGCCGCCTCGCGCGCCTTCCCGGTGTCGGCCCTGCGGTGCAGCGACCACGCCTCGGCGACCTGCGCGCCCACGGTCAGCACGGGATTGAGCGCCGTCATCGGCTCCTGGAAGATCATGGCGACGCGGGCACCGCGCACCCGCGACATCGCCCGTTCGTCGAGGCCGTTGATCACATCCCCGCCGACCCGCACGGTGCCTTTCAGTATGCGGCCGGGCCGCGGCACCAGCCCCAGGACGGCGAGGGCGGTCATGGATTTGCCCGATCCCGATTCGCCGACGATGCCGAGCGTGCGTCCGCGCGCGATCCGGTAGCTGACCCCGGCGACCGCCCGAATCACGCCGTCGCGGGTCGGAAATGCGACATGGAGATCATCGACCCTGAGTGCGTCGGCCGTCGCGCCGGCGGCCTCGGCGCCGGGTGCTGTTCCATCGGCAGGGGCGCTGCCGACGGTCATGCCTCGGACGGGCATCGCCTCATTGGCGTACGCCCCAGTTCTCGACCCAATAGGTTGTCGGGTCCTGGTGCCCGGTAGGGGCTATGCCCGTGAGCCACTTCGGCACGATGAAGGGATCGGCGCGAAAGAACAGCGGAATCACCGGCAGGTCCTCGGCGTAGATCTTCTGCAGGCGCGCCCAGAGAACGCGGCGCTTCTCCCTGTCGAGCTCCGTTTCGATGGCGTCGAGCAGCCTGTCCACCTCCGAATTCGCATACGACGTGTAATTCTGCCCGGACCAGTTGTTCCTGGCCGAGGTGATGTGCTCACTGTGCAGCATCAGGCGCGGCACGCTTTCGGGCGCCGACAGCCAGGCGAAGAGCGCCATGCCGGTAAATTTGCGCTTGGTGACGGTCTCGCCGAAAAAAACGCGAGCCGGCTCATTGCGGATGCGAATGTCGATGCCGGCTTCCCGCCACTGGCTCTGCAGGACCTGCTGTACCAGTTCGCGGGTGCGGTTGCCGGCCGTCGTCATCAGCTCGAGGGAGAGCCGCTCGCCCCTTTCGTTCCTACGGATGCCGTCCACCCCCTTTTTTGCCCATCCTGCTTCGTCCAGGAGCGCGCCGGCGCGGGCAAGGTCGCGGGAATATTTCGGCGTGTCTTTGGAATGGATCCAGTCGAGCGGATTGACAAAACTGTCGGCCACCGGCTGGCGCCCCTCGAACAGCTTGTCGGTGATCGCTTGCCGGTCGAGGGCGAGGATCAGCGCCCGGCGCACGCGCACGTCCTTGAGGATCGGGTTTTCGAGGTTGAGGTCGAGATGCTCGTACACCAGCCCCGGTTTGAAAGTGACGTCGAACTTCTCGCCATGACGCTTGGCGAAGGCGATGCCCTGGTCGAGAGAGAGGCCGAGTTCGCCGGCGATGTAGTCGATGGAGCCGGACAGGAGGTTCGCCTCCATCGCTGCGGTGTTCTCGATGATCTGCACCACGACCTTGCCGAAGGCGGGCTTCTTGCCCCACCACGACGGATTCGGTTCGAGCACGATGCGCGTGCCGACCTGTTTCTCGGTCACGCGGTACGGACCGAAGTAGAGGCCGGGGTTGGTGCTGTCGGTATCGAAGGCGGTGCGCGTCCGGTATTCCTTGGGATCGGCGAAGTTCTTGCGCTCGATATGCGCGGGTAGCAGGTTGAGGGAATCGAGCGCATTGTAGTCGTACGTCAGCCGGTCCATGTGCAGCGTGAACGCCTTGTCATCCTTCACGTCGAGCTTGAGGATGCGCCGGTAGAGCTCGCCGTCGGCGACGCCCGAGGCGGGATGCTTTCCGACCTCGATGGTGAAGGCGACGTCCCGCGTGGTGATGGGGGTCCCGTCGCCCCATTTGGCGTTCCTGTTGATGGTGTAGGTAACGGCAACCCCGGTCTTGCCATCGGGCAGCTTTTCCGGCTTCGCAAGCCCGTTTTCGAGGGTGGGAAGCGTCTCGCACAGCGCGCAGACCCGGTTCCAGGACGTATCGACATGGGTCAGCGGCCGGTTGGCCATGGCCAGCACGTAGGTCTTGGCCAGCATCGATTCGATATTGGGGTTGAGCGTCGCGGGATACTGGGTCATGCCGATGACCAGGGTATCGTGGGATTTCTTGGGCTGTTCGCCGCAGGAGAGGAGGACGAGCGTGAGAATGCAGGCGGCGAAAGCGCGGGCGAAGGTCATGGCGGCGAATCCCCCTAGAGACGTCGCGTCACAGTAGCGGCGATCCCGCGATCACGCCAGCGCGGCCGTTCCGCGGCGGCCCGGGACGAACCGTTAGGCGCCCTTGCCGCCGTGGGCGGCGGACCAGCCGTGGGGATCGTCGAGGTAGGCGCGTACGGCGGCGATCTTGCCGGTATCGAAGGTCTTCGCTTCGGCTGCGGCCTCGATGACGTCGACCCAGGTAGCGAGCCACACCAGCTTGACATCCAGATCTTCCAGGGTATCGAGCGCTTCAGGGAAGATGCCGTAATAGAAGACGACGAAGACCCGGTCCACCGTCCCGCCCGCCTTGCGGATGGCATTGACGAAATTGATCTTGGAGCCGCCGTCGGTGGCCAGGTCCTCGACCAGAAGCGTGTGGCAGTTGTCTGCCATGTGACCTTCGATCTGGGCCATGCGGCCGAAGCCTTTCGGCTCCTTGCGTACGTAGAGCATGGGCAGGTTCATGCGATCGGCGATCCAGGCGGAATAGGGAATGCCCGCGGTCTCGCCGCCGGCGACGGCGGCGATCGGGCGGGACGAGCCCGCCGCCGTGACGGCGGCGACGGCGTGGCCGACGATGCGGCCACGTTCCGCCGGGAAGGAGATCACCCGGCGGCAGTCGATGTAGACCGGGCTCGCCCGTCCCGAGGTCAGGATATAGGGCTGTTCGGGACGGAAATTGACAGCGCCAATATCGAGGAGGATTCGGGCGGTGTCCCGGGCGGCGGCGTCTTCACCGGGGGTGCGGCCGGAAAGCGTCATGGTCATGGGAAGTGTTTAGAGCCTAATGCGGCGGGTGACAATCGGCATCGATGCGGCATGGGTTACTGGCCCGGTGCGTTTCACGATGGGCCGTTGGCCTTCGTGCGCCCTCCGCCGGCGCCGGTTTTTCTGGAGGCCGAACTGTAACGGCATAGAATTATCTATAATTTTATATAAAATTCACCCGGTATTTTTCGAGAAAACAAGAGAAAATTTTCTGAAAATTCAAGCACATCGGTTCCTTGACCGATTCGCCTCACACGGCCTTGCGCGCGCGAGTGACGCGGCGGCACACCGACGCGCTTAACCGATTTATAAGACTTCCCGACTAAACCTTTGCAGCGGAATCAGCGGTTCTGCCGGCGCAATCGGCAGGGGGTTGATTTGTTTGATCCGGGCGGACACGCGGCTGACGGTTGCCCATCGGGGAGCCGGAGCGTCCGAACGGAGAGTTGGGGAGAGGACGACCATCAATTCGAACTGCGCAGGTCGGTCCACGTGGCTGGCAACGGGTACGTGCGCGGTCGGGTTTGGGCGGGGATTTCTTCAGATGGAGCCTCGGCATGACGTGGATGAATTCTCCAAGTAACTTCCGGCGGGACGACCGCCGAGATTCTGCAGGGTCACCGGCGCAGGTGCCGTCGCGCCCCTTCGCCGCGATCCGGCGCTTTGCCGAACGGTTCGCGCGGGATGACCGGGGCGCGGTCATGCTCGTCATCGGGCTGGTGGTTATCGTGCTCGCGATTTTCCTCGGTGTCGCCGTCGATTCGGCCCGTGGCTACGTGCTGAAATCCCGCCTGGCCGGTGCCCTCGATGCGGCGGGCCTCGCCGGCGGGCGGGTCATGGATTTGGGCCTCACGCAGCGGGATGCCGACATCAACATGTTCTTCCGCGCCAACCTGCCGCCGGGATTCATGGATGCCACAGTGGCACCCCTGACGATTTCCACCGACCCCGACAACAAGGAGCTGACGGTTTCGGCCGAGGCGACGGTCAACACCATGCTCATGCGCCTGGTCGGCATCGATACCATGACGGTGGGGACGCGGGCGGTCATCCGGCGCGAGACCCGGGGTCTCGAAGTCGTCATGGTCCTGGACAACACCGGCTCCATGTGCATTCCAAATTGCGACAAGATGGACGCCCTGCGCGACGGTGCGACGGCGCTGGTGGACATCCTCTACGGCAGCTCGGAGACGATCCCCAACCTGTGGGTGGGCCTGGTGCCGTTCGTGCACAGCGTAAATGTCGGCAATCAGCACGCGGACTGGCTCTTGCAGGCGCCCCTCGACGGGTCGGGTAATCCGCCGGCCCATCCCCATGTCAACACTACCGTCTGCGACGCCGACGTCTACAACATCAATGCCTGTTCGCAGGCACCCCTGGACTCCTACCATGTGAGCTATTATGCGGGCGCGCCCAATTACGCGCCGGCCAACATTCCGTGGAAGGGCTGCGTCGAGGCGCGCATCCGCCCCGACGACGGGTCCGACATCAGCGACGACCCGCCCAGCGTCCGGGCGTTCCGCCCCTATTTCTTCCCCGAGACCCGGGTGCGGACGAGCAGCGGCAACAGCACGCGAATCGACAACCCGTGGACGGCGAGCAGCACCAACGAGGTCAACAACTACAACAGCGCCAACGGACCGAACATCGGCTGTGCGACACCCATCGTCCCGCTGACCCAGTCCAAGACGACCATCCAGAACGCCATCGATGCCATGGATTCGTGGCGCTTCGGCGGTACCGCCATCAAGCTGGGCATGGCCTGGGGCTGGCGCGCGATCTCCCCGCGGTGGAGGGGGCTGTGGGGCGATCCGAACCTGCCGCTCGATTACAACACGCCGTTGATGGACAAGGCGATCATCCTCCTCACCGACGGCGTGCAGGTGTTCTACGACCGCAAGAACTTTCCCGGTTCGGATCCCGGGGATTACACCTCCCACGGCCGCCGGTCGTGGGGGCGCCTGCATAATTCGGGCGGGACCCCGCTGACGACGAACAGCGGTGCCGAGAGCGAATTGAACGCGCGCCTCGGGACCCTGTGCACCAGCATCAAGGCCACCGGCGTCACGATCTACACGATCATGCTGCAGGAAAACGACTCGACGCTGGAAAACCTGTTCCGAAACTGCGCGACGAAGCCTGAATATTATTTTGCGTCGCCGACGGCATCCGAACTGGTCGGGATTTTCCAGACCATCGCCAATGACCTGGCGACCCTCCGGGTCGCACAGTAGGACAGGCGCGCGAAGGGCACATGTTCGTGAATCGAGACTCCATCATGCTCCGGCTCAGGAATCGTCTCCCGAAATGGTGGGCCTGCACCAAGGGTGCAACCGTGGTGGAATTCGCCATCGTGTCCAGCCTGCTCTTCCTGCTGATGTTCAGCGTCGTCGAACTGTCCATGCATTCCCTCGCGAAGGTTCTGCTCGAAGGATCGATGCGGGAAGCCTCGCGCTACGGTAGTACGGGTTACGCTCCGAAGGGCTCCAGCCGCGAGGACAACATCCGCGCCATCATCGACGATCGGACCCTGGGGCTGGTCAACATCAGCGATCCGTCGTTCAAGCTCGACGTGCTCGTCTATCCCAGCTTCGAGGAAATCGGCGCGCCGGAACCGTTCAACGACGAGCCGCCGCTGGGCAATCTCAACGGCATCTACGACGTGGGCGAGGAATACACGGACGTCAACGGTAACGGCCAATGGGACGACGACATGGGGCTCAGCAGCGCCGGCGGGCCGGGGGACATCGTCCTCTATACGGTGCGCTACGACTGGCCGTTGTTGTCGTATCTCGCGACGCTCTTCGGCGGTCCGGAGGGAAAACTGCCCCTGAAGGCAAGCATGGTCGTGCGGAATGAACCGTGGGGCACCGGTGGTACCTGAGGATTGGCGATGATGCTGCGTCTCATCAAGCGGCTCAAGAGTGACCGACGGGGTGTCGCCGCGCTTGAATTTGCCCTTGCACTGCCGCTTCTCACGCTCCTTGTCTTCGGTGCGGTCGAGATGTCGCGTTATGTCCTGGCGGCGCAGGCGGTCAACAACGTGGCGCGAAGCATGGCCGACCTGGCGTCCCAGGGCAAGACCATGACCAACGCCCAGCTCAACAGCCTGTTCGCCGCGGTCAAGTATGTGGCGCAGCCCTTCGACATGGAGGCGAACGGCAAGGTGTTCGTGTCGTCGCTCAGCAAGTCCGGGTCCAACCCGACGGTCATGAACTGGCAGCAATCGCACGGCAACCTGACCGGCGTGTCGAGCGTCATCGGCACACCCGGCAGTTCGCCCGCGCTGCCCACGGGGTTCACCGTGACCAACGGCTACACCGTCGTCGCGGTCGAGGCCTATTACGATTTCAGTCCCATCCTGATCGATTTCATCATCCCGTCCCAGCGGCTTTACCGGGCGGCGTTCTTCCGCGCCCGTCTCGGCGCGCTGACGTCGCTGAGCAGTTGATCCTGGGGATCCCGGTCACCAGAAAATTTGAGAAAACATCACCGATCTTCAGAGCCCAACTACGAAGAAATTTAAGGGAAAATTAAGACAATTTGTGGAGTATCCATTTCGAAATTGGCAATTTTATAAGGAATATCAGCACTTACAGGATGTGTGACTCATATCCTTGTGAGGGAGCTTAACGAATAAATAAGAGTTCCACTGTAAATCCTAGCCGCATGGTTGCCAATTCTTCCATCAGGTTTGGCTGTCCATCGAATTCGGCGGGTGAGTTGCGTAAGAGCCCCCCGAAGGGGTGACAGTTGGTAGGACTGACAACCAAGTGCTGTATCGAAGCCGGGTATCCCGGTGGCAAACGAGGAGAGGACGACGATGAATTCGGTTATGGAAACGATTAACTTGGCCTACGCGAAGGTCGCGTTCGCCAAGATGGACATGAAGAAGAAGCTGCAGACCGCCTGGCGTGACGACCGTGGCGTGACCGCGATTGAATACGGCCTGATCGCCGCCCTCATCGCGGTCGTGATCATCGGCGCCGTTACCCTGGTCGGTGGTGAACTGAAGGACACCTTCACCACAATTTCGACCGAGCTTGAGAAGGCCAACGCTACCTAAGTTGGTGTTTGCAGTTCTCCAGGAGCCCGGCCCGGTCCTCAATATCCGGGGCTTGGCCGGGTTCCATGGTGACCGAGCGTAACCGGCCCGGCCCCGCAGTTTAAGGACGCGGGGTCTACATAGCGTCGGAAGGAATTGGTTAATTTCTTATTGGCAATGCAACGGGATGCTTATTCGGGTCGGTTGAATTTTTCACGGCCCTGGAAATTGGGGAGTTAGACGATGCGAACCAGTGCCGTGGTCATGCTAGTGGTCGCCGTGGTGTTAGGCGGTATATCGGCTTTTGCTGCCAGGCACTGGATCGAGCAAAAAGTGAACGCCCGGCCGAGTGCGCCGGTCACGGCAACAGTTCCGGTGGTGGTCGCGAGCACGGCGCTGAACTTCGGCGATCAGATCAGCAGCAAGCATCTCTCGGTCGTCCAGTGGCCCGCCTCCGGCGTGCCCAAGAATGTATTCTCCAAGACCGACGAGTTGCTGAAGGGTGACCGCCCGCGCATCGCGCTTCAGCGGATCGAACCGAACGAAGCCATCCTCAAGGGCAAGGTTTCCGGCTTCGGAGGGCGCCCGACCCTTTCCGCCGCTCTGGACGACAACCAACGTGCGGTCACCATCAGGGTCGACGATGTGACCGGCGTGGCCGGCTTCCTTCTGCCGGGCGACCGTGTCGACGTCATCATGACCCGCGAACTCGGGGAACGCGGCTCCGGCAGGCCGGTCAACAACGTTCTACTGCAGGATATCCGTGTGCTTGGTGTCGGCCAGATCTCGAGCGAGCAGCGGGACAAGCCCGTCGTCGTTCGCGCGGTGACGGTCGAGGCTACCTCCAGGCAATCGCAGAAGCTCGTCCTGGCGCAGCAGGTCGGTCGGCTTTCCCTGGTGCTGCGTGCGGCGGCCGATCGCAGCATTTCCTCGACGCAGAGCGTCGGCGTGGGCGACCTTACCGAAGGTGAGTCGGCCGCCCGCCAGGTTGTGTCGGCGGCACCGGCGAAGACGACCGTCAAGCGCCGGGTCGTGCGCGCTTCACGCCCGGCTTCGGACGGCCTTGCCTCCATCCGGATCATCCGCGGGCTTGCGGTTTCGCCCGGCAAGGTTCCGAAAGAGAAGTCGTCCGAATCGTCCGACTCGAAAGCGGATGCTCCTGTCAAGAAGACGACGGGTTCGGGTTCCGGTAGCGAGAATACGTCGAGCGTCGAGCCGATAGACCTGACGCCAATGACTCCCGGCTCTCCGGAGAATGCCGCGGAATCGAGACCGGTTCCGTAAACTGAATGCGAGTGCCTTTGAGAACTGAAGAATTACTCTAGTAGACCGATCAAGCCAGGTTTGGCTGCCCTGCCGGCGAATGCAAGCTGCGGCAGTCACACCGGAAGCGATGTGGGGGACATGGTGCTAAACGATTTTTCGCGAGCCATTCGCAATTTCTTCGCCGTCCGCTCCGGTACAAAAGCGGTTGTGGTTCTCGCCCTCCTGTCTTGCCTGGCCTACGCGCCGGAAGGATGGGCGCAGGCCAAGAGCAATGGCGTGCAGGTCCAGCAGAACAACGGCGTTCATGCCGGCGAATTCACCGTCGCGGTGAACAAATCGCAGATCCTGCGGCTTGATACGCCGTTCAAGGACGTGTCCATCGGTAATGCCAAGATCGCAGACGTCCTCGTGATGTCGGATCGAACCATCTATATCCTCGGCAAGGCGATTGGCTCGACCAGCCTCACCATCTTCGGTACTGATCGCAGGTTGATCGCGGTGGCCGACGTGACCGTGACGCACGACCTCCAGAACATCAAGGGGCGGCTGTTCGAACTTCTTCCCAAGGAAAGGATCGAGGTGCGCCCGGCCGGCGACACGGTGATCCTGGCGGGCATGGTCTCGACCGGCGATGTCGCCTCCCGGGCTGTCGCCATCGCCAATACCTATGCGCCCGGCAAGGTCAGGAACATGTTGCGCGTCCTGGGCCGCCAGCAGGTCATGCTTGCCGTCCGGTTCGCCGAGGTGGAACGGACCGCGGTGAAGGAGCTCGGCCTGAACGTCGCCGCCATCTTCAACAACGGCAACGTCTCCGCCGGCATCAACAGTTTCATGAACGAGAACGGTGCCGCTTTTCCGGGTTCGTTCCTCGGGACGATGACGGGCGGCGTCGAAGCCGTTTGGGGCCAGTTCACGCTGGCGGCCGTCTTCGACGCCTTGGAACGCAAGGGAGTCGTGAAAACACTCGCCGAGCCGAACCTTATCGCTCTGTCCGGTGATACGGCCGATTTCCTCGCCGGTGGTGAATTCCCCTACCGCGTCATCAACACCGACGGTGAAGTGGGCGTCGAATTCAAGAAGTTCGGTGTCAGCCTGGCCTTCACGCCGACGGTGCTGGATAACAGCCGCATCAACCTTGTCGTCGCGCCGGAGAGCAGCAAGATCGATTCGACGGTTGAAACCGAAGCCGGTGCCGCGCTTTCCGTGCGTCGTGCCTCGACGACGGTCGAACTCGGCGACGGCCAGACTTTCGCGATCGCCGGCCTGCTGCAGAATGACTTCGACGACGTGGTGTCGCAGGTGCCGTGGCTCGGTGATGTTCCGGTGCTGGGAACCCTTTTCCGGAGTTCGCGCTATCAGAGACGCGAGACCGAGCTGGTGATTCTCGTCACGCCCCGTCTGGTCCGGCCGATGGCGGCCGCCGACGCGGTCCTTCCGACGGACAAGTTCATCCCGCCCAGCGAATCGGATCTCTTCCTAATGGGCAAGACGGAAACCATCGCCGACGGTCGGTCCGCCATGGGGAAGACGGCTCCGGCCGTGAGCGGTGGTCTCGCCGGTGCGCGCGGCCACATTATCGAATAGACGACACTTCCCAGCGAAGGCACGGAGAAGCACAATGGATACGCATGAATTTGGACATCGCTCTGTTCTGGGCGTGGGATTGGCGCTTCTGTGCCTGAGCCTTGCGGCCTGTGCGGACGACCTCTCGAAGCCGCTGTCGCCGACTTACGGCGATGCGGTCCGCCAGAATATGGCCCGGCAGATCGTCAACCCGGAACCCGCCATGCCGAGCGAGCAGGAGACTGCGGTCGACGGCAACAAGGCCGTCCTGGGTGTGGACGCGTACAAGGCGGGCAAGGTCAAGTCGCCTGTTGCCGTCAGCACCCAGACGCAGAGCTCGGGCGGGGGCGAGTCGAAATAACAAGAAAGGCAGCGGGGTCCCTGAAAAAGGGCTGTGCGACCCCGACATGTCCGAGCAGTGGAAGGCGCAAACCGGTTCGGCCCTTTTCGGTGGTGCGAGGTTTGGCCATGAGTTACGACGAGCATTCCTCCGGGTTCCGGCACCCGGACCATGTTATTCATGTATTGGCAAACCTGTCGCCCGATGCTAGTTCGTTCCGGGCGAATCCCGTGCCGGGATTGGCCGCCTCCATGATTGGGGGAATCCTGAACCTCAATGGTTCATCGTGTCCATTCATGCAACCGGCTAATTAGGAATTATGTCCGAATCCGAAAATCCACCTGAAGGCCGCAAGGTCCGGCTTCCGGTCGCGATCAAGGTACTTGTTTGTTCGTCGTCCGAACACGTCATCGATACGACCCTTGACGTTCTCAAGAGCCTGGCAAGCGTATCGGTAGAGGTCGTGAGAGACGGCGCGTCGGCGCTGGGTCACGACCTTATCTTTCATCACAAGCCCGACGTCCTGATCGTCGATGTGCGGCTCGACAATCTGAGCGATCTGGAGCGGCTGAGCACGATCGCCCAGCAGGCTGACCAGCCCATCTACGTCATGGCGACGTCGCGGGAATCGGACGTCGAGGGTATCCGGCGCCTCATGCGGCTCGGAATCAGCGATTTTCTGCCCCAGCCCATCAATACCGACGAGCTTATCCTCGGCCTTCAGAACGCGGCGCGCAAGGTTAGGATGCGCAAGCCGTTGCCCGGCAGCCATATCATCACCTTTCTCCACGGCAGCGGCGGCGCCGGGGCAACGACGCTCGCGGTCAATGCGGCAGCGTGTCTCAAGGCGGCCAACAAGGACAATAATGTCTGCGTGCTGGACATGGACGTGCAGTTCGGTCAGGTCGCTCTCAACCTCGACCTGAGCAACGCGCGGGGCATCCTTGACGTGATCGAGGCTCCGGAACGTCTGGACGCGACGTTTCTTGAAAGTCTGATGGCGCATCATGAGTCCGGTATCGACGTGCTTTCCGCCCCTGACGTTCTGCTGGCGCTCGACAGCTTTTCACCGGAATTTGCGGGCCGTCTCCTCAACATCGCAATGGAGCTGTACGACTTTATCGTCGTCGACATGCCGATCGCCCTGACCAATTGGTCCCAGACGATACTTGGACGGACCAGTGTGGTCGTCCTGGTGGGACAGCTCACGGTTCCGGGAATCCGGCAGCTCCGCCGCCTGGTGTCGATCATGGCTGCGGACGGGGCCGGCGACCTCGACATGCTCGTGGTCCTGAATCGCTACCTGGGTGGCTGGAAGGGCTCGATCCAGCCCGACGAGGCGGGGAAGGCACTGGGCCGCCCGATCGATTTCCTGGTTGCCAACGACTACAAGACCGTCAGCGCCGCTGTCGACCGCGGGATTCTCCTTTCGGAGATTTCGGGCCGGGCGAGGATCGTTAAGGATGTTGAGAAGCTCGCCCAGGGCATTCTCAATAAGATCAGCGTCGTACAATAGCCCTGTCACGGCGTGAAAGGGGCGTCCCGCAAAGGGATTCTTAAGACATTCTCGGGTAACGTTTAACCATGTTCCACCCGTGATCCTGTTTCGGAAGAGGCCCCAACAAGATGTTCTTCCTGCCCTCGAAATCGAACGGCCAGGCCAAGGCCGACACGCCCGCGAGCACACCGTCGCCGGTCCGCAAGAGCGCGGTATCGGCCGAGGTTGCGGAGCTACGGCCGGCCGAAAGAGATCTTTACGAAGTTACGGAAGTGGCGCGCCGGGAATCGGCGCGCGATGAAGCGTACGTCAACCTCAAGGTCCGCCTTCATCAGAAACTTCTCGAGAAAATCAATTTCGCAGCGCTCGAAAAGCTCGAGGCTTCCCAGATCGAAATGCAGATCGGAGAACTCGTTCGTGAGCTGCTGCAAGAAGAACAGGTGCCCCTGAACCAGAAGGAACACGGGCAACTTGTTTCCGATATCATTGACGAGGTTCTGGGTCTTGGACCGATCGAGCCGCTGATCAAGGACGCAACGGTTTCCGATATTCTGATCAATACCTACAATCAGGTCTACGTCGAAAGAAAAGGTCGCCTGCAGTTGACGCCCGTCCGATTCAAGGACGACCGTCACCTTCTTCGCATCATCGGCAAGATCGTCTCAAGTGTCGGCCGCCGGATCGACGAATCCTCGCCCATGGTCGACGCGCGCCTCAAGGACGGTTCACGCGTCAATGCCATCATTCCGCCGCTTGCAGTGGACGGTCCCCTGGTCTCGATTCGTAAGTTCGGCACCATGCGGCCGAGCATGGACAATCTGATCGCCGCGAACTCCATCACGCAGGAGATCGCCGAGCTTCTGAGATCCATCGTGTCCGCCCGCCTCAATATTCTGATTTCCGGAGGTACCGGCAGCGGCAAGACGACGATGCTCAACGCGATGTCGAGCTTCATCAGCAACGCCGAGCGAATCGTGACCATCGAAGACGCTGCGGAACTGCAATTGCAGCAGCCCCACATCGTGAGGCTCGAAACGCGCCCGGCCAACATCGAGGGCAAGGGCGAAATTTCCCAGCGCGACCTGGTCAAGAACGCCCTTCGTATGCGCCCCGACCGCGTGATCATCGGTGAGGTTCGTGCCGGTGAAGCGTTCGACATGTTGCAGGCGATGAACACCGGCCACGACGGCTCGATGACGACCATTCACGCCAACACCTGCCGTGATGCGACGGCCCGTGTCGAGCAAATGGTCATGATGTGCGGTTTTGACCTGCCCATCCGGAGCATCCGGGCGCAGATTGCATCGGCCATCGAGGTCGTTCTGCAACTGGAGCGCATGTCCGACGGCGGCCGTCGCCTGACGAGCCTGTATGAAATCACGGGCATGGAAGGCGACATCATTACCATGCAGGAAATTTTCCGGTATCACAGGCTGGGCGTGGATGACAATGGCCGCGTTCACGGCGAATTCCGTGCGACGGGCACGCGTCCCAGGTTCGTCGACAAGTTCAAGGCTCTCGGCGTCTCCATCAGCGACAATATGTTCGCCCCGGATCAGAAACTGGGTTAGCCCGTCATGTCTGACAAGCAGATCGAATACCTTCTTTACGCGGTGGTCTTCGTCGGGGTCCTTCTCTTCGTGGAGGGGATTTACTACCTGATCGTCGGGCGCGGCAGCGGCGCCGAGGCGGTCAACCGCCGCATGAAAATGCTTGCGACCGGTCGGGGAACGAAGGACGTCCTGGAAACGCTGCGTCGCGGCGGTGACAGCGCCGAAGGTCCCTACGGAGCCGTGCCGGGGCTGGCTGCGCTGGACCTGCTCATTTCGCAATCGGGAGTGTCGGTCACCCTGGGACGTGTTTTCCTTACTATGGGTATCCTGGCCGTTGGGCTGACTTGCGCGCTCCTGCTTTTCGTCCCGTTGCTGCCGTTCTACCTCGCGCCGCTCGTCGGTGCCGGGCTTGCCATCGGGCTTGTGGTGTTTTTCTTCCGGTTCAAGAAGAAGAGCAGGATCAAGAAGCTTTCCCAGCAGCTGCCTGATGCGCTCGATCTGATGGTCCGAAGCCTGCGGGCCGGCCATCCCATGACGGCGTCACTCGGCCTGGTCGCCCGTGAAATGCCCGACCCAATGGGAACGGAAATCGGCATCGTTTCCGACGAAATGACCTATGGCCTCGATTTTCGCGCCGCGCTTGAGAATCTGCGGCAGCGTGTTCCGGCGCCCGACCTGCACTACCTGATCGTGACCATTAACATTCAGCATGGCACGGGCGGCAACCTGGCTGAAGTCCTCGGCAACCTGTCCATGGTGATCCGGTCGCGGTACCAGATGTTCGCCAAGATCCGCGCACTGTCGGCGGAAGGGCGCATATCGGCCACGATTCTCAGCGTCATCCCGTTCTTCGTGATGGCGGCGGTCTGGGTGACGACGCCCGGTTACTACACCGCGGTGCTGGGTGACCCTGCGCTTCCGGTGATCGGCGGCATCGCGTTGGCGATGGAAGTAACGGCGATTGGCGTCATGTGGAAGATGGTCAACTTCAAGTTCTAACCAGGTTAAAATCGGAAACAGGCTTCCATGCAGGCGCTGAATTCTTTTCTGCTGAACAACCTTGAGGTCATCGCCCTCGTTGCGATTTTTGGCGCTGTCGTTCTGGCGGTGATGGCGGTCGTCAGCCTCGTGCGCGGCCGTAATCCGGCCGTGCAGCGACTTGCCGGCGTGAGGACTTCCGGAAACGGCGGTTCCGGACAGGATGCTTCCCTTCGCCTCGATGACGAAAAGATCGGCGTTTTCGGCCGCGCGCTGAAATCCATCGAATCCCAGCTTCTGCCCTCGGACGAGAATGAGCTCACCGAATCCCGGAAGAAAATGCTGCGCGCAGGCTTCCACGCCAAGTCCGCGCTTCGCATCTATTTCTTCATGCGGCTCGTGCTCGGGGTCGTCTTCCCGGTCCTCATACTCATCATCCTTCCCGAAGTCAGTTCGATGACGTGGGAAAGGGTCGCGCTGGCCGCCGGCGTGATGGGCATCGTCGGCATTTACGCGCCCATGTTCTGGGTTTCCTACCAGACTTCTGTCCGGCAGCAGGCCTGCCGGGACGGCTTCCCCGACGCGCTCGACATGCTTCTTGTCAGCGTCGAGGCGGGCCTCGGTCTGGATGCGGCGATCAACCGTGTCGCGGCCGAGATCGGGACCGCCCACCCCGTGCTTGGCGAACATTTCCGCAGGGTCGGCTCGGAACTCCGAGCGGGCCGGTCCCGGGAAATGGCGCTGCGAAGCATGGCCGACCTCATCGGGATCGAGGAGGTAGGGTCTCTCGTCACCATTCTGATTCAGTCGGAATTGCTCGGCACCAGCATTGGGTCCGCCTTGCGTGTGCATGCCGACGACATGCGCCTCAAGCGTCTTATGAAGGCGGAGGAAAAGGCACACATGCTGCCGGTCAAAATGACCGTCCCGCTCATTCTCGGCATTTTGCCCCCGCTCGTGCTCGTGATCCTTGCGCCGGCCATCATCAACTTCATGCGGGTAGGCGGTAATGGCTGATTTTTATCTGTTCACTCCCGTACGGACGAGGATTGACATGACGGACTCGCCCAATCCGCAGCACGGATTGCGCCTTCTGGTGCCATTGGTCGGCCTGGCCTTGACGGGATGTGCGTGGCCCGTGGCCGGAGACGCGTCGAGGCCGGAGTTGGATTCCCAGGCATGGATCGAGCAAAGGTACGAACATGCCAAGGGCATGCTGGCCGAGGGTCATTACGGGCTCGCGATGCAAAACTTCCGTGATGTCCTGCGGTATGATCGCTACTCCGTCAAGGCGTTGAACGGACTTGCGGCATCCTATGACAAGCTGGGTCGTTACGATCTGGCGCAGCGCTACTACAAGAAGGCGCTCGTCGTGGAGCCGACTTCCTTTCAGACGCTCAACAACATCGGCTATTCCTACCTGCTCGCCGGCAAGTATGAGGAGGCACGTGAATTCCTCGGCAAGGCGGCCGCGATCGACGGCACCAATACCACGGTTGTAGCCAACCTGAAACAATTGGTCGCGAAGGAGGTCGCCGCGCTGTCCGAGAAGAGCGCTGCCAAGGCCTCCGAGGCCGCGAACGCGCCATCGCGAGATGGGACCGGTGAAGTGGACAACGAGAGGAGAATGTGGGTCGAGCGCTCGAGCGCGGCGGTCCAGGTGTTGATCACGCGGCCGGATTCGGATCTGGTCGAATGGGCGAATTCAAACGGGATCGAGCCGCGCTGGGTCCACATCGAAAAGCCCGAGGGCACGACTCCGGCGAGCAGGATCACGGTCCTCACCGAACGCTACCCGGCCGTGAAGCCCGCAAGCGGCCCGTCCCTGACCGCCGCCGCCCGGCAACCCTCCGACCCGGCGACGGGCCCCGCCGTGACGGCTGCCGTGTCGCCGGCGGTGTCGGGTCCCGAAGCATTGTCGACGTCCAGGCCGGGGGCAGGGGATGTCGCCGCAGGCGTCGCGCAGACTCCGGCACCCGAGGCTTCGACCGAAATACCCTCCGCGAGCACCGCGACCGAACCGGCACCGAACTCCGGTACCGCCACTGCTGAGAACACGGCGAAAGCACCTGAAACCACGACGGAGCAGCCGTCCGTCAACGTAGTGGCCGACCCGGCGCCTGCTTCCGGCTCGCACGACACCGCGGGCACCGGCGAATCCGCAAAGGCGCCCGAGGTTCCGGCCGACACGTCTTCTGCAAAAATCGACAATGTTGCCGAGCGCCCCGCCCCGGTTGAGGCGGGCACCGGCCCTGCCGGTCCGAAGGCCGACATGAATCCCGAAGCAGCCGGCGTCCCCGGCGATGCTCCGCGGGACCTGGTCAAGGAAAGCCCCGTTATGTCTAACCGAGGGGATGGAAAGCCGTTGGATCTGATGCCGACGCCCCCCGCCGACACGTCCGTCGCCGGTGCGCCGGTGCAATCCGCGGGCCTTTCTAGTGGGACGGACGCGGCGGAGCCCAGGGCGGACGCGAAGACGAACTGGATCGAAACCCCATGGCGGGATCCCCAAGCCGGGCAAGCCGGGGATGTGGCGCCGAAGGCAATGGCCGATCCCGAATCTGCCGAACCGCCGAAGGGGAGCGATCAACTGGCCGCTCTTGCCCCGGTCGAACCGGATTTCTCCGAGCATAGGGCCGGTCAGGACACGGTCCAGCCGCGGGTCCTGGAAATTTCCAACGGTGCGGGTCGCCTCGCGATGGCGGCGCGCATGGAGGAACACCTCAAGAGTTTGAATATTCCTCTGATCAATCTTACAAACGCGATGAGTTTCACCAACAAGAAATCGGTGTTATATTTCAAGCCCGGTTTCGAGGCGGCGGCCATGAGGATCTCGTTGGTGCTGCCGCTTCGGCCGGAGTTGCGGCGCAATCCGGCCCTGGTGCCGGACCTTCGTCTCGTGCTTGGGGGGGACATGCTCGATTTTGATTATCAGCTTATCGCGCGGAAGCTCGTCGCGGATTCAACCCGATGATCCCGCGCGCGAAAGTGTGGCGTTGGCGTAACCTGGCGTTTGCGATCCTGGCGATCGGGCTCGCGGGCTGTCAGACGACGGGTAGCCAGGGACCGGCGGCAGACCAGGAAACGGCCCGCCTGTTGGCGACGGCCGCCGAAGACGAGGCGCGGCTCGTCCGTGACTTGGGCCAGGCGCTGGAAAAGGGCGAGCTGTCCAAAGCCCGGATCCTGATCGAGCGGCTCCGGAGCTTCCGGCCCGACCAACCCGAAGCGCGCCTGGGTGAAGGCGAAATCGAACTGTCGCAAGGGCACTACGCTGCGGCGATCGCGGCCTTCGAAAAGCTGCTCACCGTCTCGCCGGTGTCCGCCAGGGCCCACCAGGGTCTCGGCCTTGCCTTTCTCCTTACCGGCCGGTCCGACGCCGCCAAGAAGCACTTCGACATCGCGCTGGAACTCGACCCGAACCTGTGGCGTTCGTGGAATGGTCTCGGCTACTACCATGATGTGTACAAACAATGGGTCGAGTCCGAGAAAAACTACACCCAGGCGCTCAAGCTGAAACCCGAATCGGCCGCCGTCATCAACAATCGCGGCTTTTCGCGGCTCCTGCAGTCGCAGTACGAACAGGCTGCCGAAGATTTCCTCGCCGCGCTGCGGCTCAATCCGAAGCTGACAGTGGCGCGGACCAACCTGCAGATCGCGTTCGCCTGGCTCGGCAAGTACGAACAGGCGCTCGCCGGCGTCAGCCCCGAAACCCTGCCCCGGGCCCTCAACAACGTTGGGTACGTCGCGATGCTCCGGGGCGACTACTCGGCGGCGGAGGCCTACTTCACACGTGCGATGGACGCAAGCCCCAGCTACGACGAGCAGGCTGCAGCGAACCTGCGCCGACTCGACGCGCTCAAGTCGAACAAGAACATTTCGAAGAAATAGTCGTGACCGGTGCCATGGGCTCCGTAGCGCATGATCTGGCCAGGAGTGCGATCGACTTCGCTTTTATCCTTCTGGTTCTCTGGGCAATTGTCAGCGATTTCCTGAAGCTCAGGATTCCCAACTCCGTATCGGTGGGAATGGTGCTGCTGTTTGTGGCATTCATGGTGCTGCTGCGTCCGTCGCCGCCATGGACCAGCCATCTGGCGGCCTTTGCCCTGGTTTTCGCCATTTCCCTTCTGTTGTTTTACTTCAATGCGATGGGCGGCGGCGACGTGAAGTTCCTTGCGGCCACCTCGTTGTGGGTAGGCTTGAGCGCACTTCCCTCGTTCCTGGTCGTAGTGGCGCTCCTTGGTGGGGCGGTCTCCCTGCTGTTGCTGGCAATACGCCTTTACACGCGCCGGTTCGCCGCCGCATCCATCCCGGCGTCCCTCAGGCCCGGTCAACCCGTGCCGTACGGCGTCGCCATAGGGGGCGCTGCGCTGGTTCTGCAGTATACGACCGAATTCTCGAAGTATTTCGCTGGTCCGTGACGCGGTCGCCCGTTCGTCGCGGCGCGGCGGGAGGCGGCGTGCGCGGCCGCCGTCTCGGTGCCTGTGCCCTAACTATATGATCTGCCTAAAGTATTACTGAAAAATCGGCCCGATATATATTGACCCGTGGCGGAAAGGCTTTATATCCTGCCCGAATTCCCGAACCGTCTTTCACGCGATGGTCCGGCGGTGCCGGCCCGGAATCGATGGTTAAGGTATCTTTAACCAATTAACCTTACGGTTCTACACCATCGCATGGTTCAACGACTCGCGATCACGTGGTTCAACGATTCGCGGCTGCTCAGGATCGCAAAGGGGGAGTGATGTCACACCGTCGTTTTTCTGTTTCTGTTCGTTCCAAGACGCCGATGAGGACAGCGGCTCTTGGGTTATATGCCCTCATCGGCGTCTCCCTGGCATCGATGGAGGCGGCACGGGCCACCTCTCTCGAGGAAGCCGTGAAAATGAGCCTGTCCAACCCCGATGTCGGGGAAGCGCAGGCAAACCGTCGTGCCGTCGATCAGGACCTTCGCGAGGCGCGCGGACTCCATTTCCCCACGGTCGACATGCGTGGGGACACGGGCCCGTCCCAGGTCAACAACTCGACGACGCGTGCGATCGATTCCGATGACGACTGGCTGTGGCGGCGCCAGGCATCGTTGATCGTCGTACAGAGGGTTTTCGATGGCGGAAACGTATCCAACCAGGTGGATCGCCAGCGCGCGCGCGTTTCGGCGGCGGCGGCCCGGGTGACGGAGCGCTCGGAATTCGTGGGCCTCGATGCGGTTCAGGCATATCTGGACGTCCTGCGTCAGATCGAACTGGTGCGGCTTGCCGAGGATAATCTCCGGGCTAATGTCTCGAAGTTCGACGATGTGCGGAGTCGCGTGCAGGCAGGCCGGAGCAGCATTGCCGATCAGCGCCAGGGGGAAAACCGGGTTTCCCAGGCGCGCAACGATCTGGTCGGCGCTCAGCGCCGCCTCGACGAATCGCGCGCCCAGTACCTCCGCGTCGTTGGCGCGGAACCCACGGCGCTGTCGCGCCCGAGCCTTTCCGCCGGATTGCTGCCGGGTGACATCGACGCGGCCCTGAACAAGGCGCAACGGAAGAATCCCTCGGTCATCGCCGCATCGCGCGAGGTCGATGCCGCGGACGCCCTCGTCCGGGTCAACGAGGCCGTGTGGTGGCCCCAGGTCAACCTTGAAATGACGGCGACCAAGGGCGCCGACGTCGGCGGTTTGCGCGGTGCGAACGACGAATATCTCGCGCTTCTCGTGGCACGTTGGAACCTCTACAGCGGCGGAAGCGACACGGCCCGCCGTTCGGGTTCGATGGAACGCGCCATCGAGGCACGGGAGCGGTTGCACTCCTCCGTCCTCAAATCCGACGAAGAGACGCGCCGCAGCTGGATCGCGATGACGCGCCAGCGTGAGCGAGTGGCGATCCTGCGCGAGCGGGTGCGGTCCGCGGAAGGCGTGCTGTCCGCATACAGCCAGCAATTCAATGTCGGGCAACGCGATCTTCTCGATGTGCTCGACGCCCAGAACGACTTGTTCAACGCGAAGAGTGAACTCGTCACCGCCGAATACTCGGAACTTTTCGCGGGCTACCGTCTCCTCGCCGTCACCGGCGATCTGATGACGGCCCTGAGTATCTCTTACCCGGAGGAGGCCCAGGGGGCGGGTGCCGCGATGTCGCCGTCGAAGTCCAAGTCGATGAAGAAGTCGGATGCGTCCCCGGCCGCGCCTAAGAAGGCCCCCGTCGACCTCAACGACTGGACCCAGCCGCGGTAGGTCCGGGGAAGGGCGGCTCGGCAATGCAGATCCGCCATCCCGCAGCCGAAGATACGTGCTTGTCCGCTAACCCGCACGCCGCCGATCCACCGATCCACCGCGTCGTCCAAGCCGAAGGGCGGCGGTATTCGCTCAAGCTCGAGCCGGCCTACTGGACAATCCTGGAAGAAGAGGCGAAGCGCGAGGGTCTTGCCCTGGCGCGGCTGGTTCAGCGCGTTGCCCTGGGTGTCCCCGCCGATGCCTCACTGACCGGGGCCCTGCGCCTCTATTGTGTCGGCCTGCTGCGCGAGCGTGCCGCGTCGGCACCCTCGTTTTCCGAACGGGATTCCGGTTCCCGGGATCCGTCGGAATCACCGTCCCAGGTGGCACTGCGCCGGTTGATCTCGTTCTTCATTTCATGCCCGGCGGCTGGGCTGCTCCTCAATCCGCGCGAAAAGGTCATCTGCGCCAATCGGGCGTTCGAGGCCTGGAGCCGCCTACGCGGCGACTATCTCGTCGGCAAGGCCGTGGATTGGCACTTCCAGTTGCGGATGGCGGAGCCGGTCGGGGCGGTGCTGGCCCGGTTTGCCAAGGGAGTCCCGGAATCCTTGACCGCCCGGATCAGCTATATCTCGCCCGGCCGGATCGTCGTGGCCAATGCGGCCGTGTCCCTGGTGCTCTGGGCCGCCAAGGACGACTTTGTCTGGTCGGTGATGATCGATTCGACCCAGCCCGGTCGCCTGCCGCCGGCCACGGCCGCAGAAGGGGCCAAACTCACACCGGAGTGAAGGGGTCCCTAAACTCGTCGTTGCCAAGTGCGCCCAACTGGTTAAATATTTATTTAAATTTTAGCCAAGCAGGAGCGGCGCCATGGCGGCCCCCCCGAGCGATCACGGAACTCTGGATCTTCTGGGTGAGTCCATCACGCTGGATTTCGCCGGTTTGGAGACACCCGCATGGGACGCTGCGGTCGCGTCCGCAGACATGCCGTCCGGGCCGCCGGCCGACGATGGTCTGGTTGCGCTCAGCCTGGCCGATCTGGTGCCCGACGCTGAGGGCGAGGTCGTCTTTTTCGACGAATCCGGCCTCACCGAAATGGCCGTTATTCCGGATGGTCAACTGCTGGACCAGGGGATTGCCGACTCACACGTTACTGTGGGTGGAATCGATGTCGCGGGTATGGCCTTCTACAGTTTCGATTCCGGCGTGACCCTCTATCTTCCAGCTGATATCCATGTTTCCGTTTTTCCAGGGTAGAGGTCTTTCAGGCTCTGGTGGGTGAAAGGGGCGGATTCACGCCCCTTTTTCGTTGTGTCTTGTCTCCGTCCCGAGCTGCCTTGGCGGCAGCGAATCTGGTTCTTCGCGAGACGGGCGCGCCATCCTTGGCAACTCGCTCCATCGGTTCGCGGGCCACCGGCCGTGAGTGCGGGTATGCCCCGCATTTTTTTGGTGTTAACACGAGGTGCTCCGGGTCGTGCCGCACGCCACCTAACCCGTTATAACGACGTGAATTCATTGGTTAATTTTCGACGTGGCGTCCCCTCGTCCAAGGGAACACACACTCCGGTATGAGGGGCACCACCGGCGCGCTTGTTCCTAAATTTTCCGCAAATTACCTTCAAATCGAACGGTTTTCCCGTTTTCGCCGGGAGCCGTTTTCATTTTGGGTTTCGTAACGGGAGCAATCTATGGCCACAGATACCAATACCCCGCAGGACAAGGCCCCCGGTACGCCGGGCGGCGCGCGGGGCACGGCCCATGGAGCCACGACCTCCGCCGACGAGGCGCTTCAGCTCGCCCAGGCCGCCGGGACATCAGATTCTGCGCCGGCAGCGGTGACGATTACGGCGCCGCCCGCGGGCGGACGGGCCGAGGTGACGGTAGAGGCAGGCGGGCGTCTGGTGTTCCAGGGCGTCGACTTGGCGACCGCCCAAATCCAGCAGTTCGAGGGCGGGCTCCTGATCACGCTGGCGAACGGCGGGGTGATCTTCCTGGCCGACTACACGGCGGCGGCGGAAAGCGCCAATCCGCCGGTGGTCGAGGTGGAGGGCATCGGCACCATCGACGCGGGCCAGCTTCTGGCGGCGACATCGGGGGCGAACCTCGACATCGCGCCGGGTGCAGGCCCGGCGGCGGGCGTGGCTCACGGCGGCGGCGCGGCCTTCGCGACGTTCACGCCGGGCACCATCGGCGACGGTCTGGCGCAGGGCTCCCTGCAGCCGAACGAGGACTTCCTGCGCAGCCCGCCGGAGCACGAGACGCTTCCTGTCGCCGACGGCGAAGAAGAAGCCGCACCCATCCTCAACAGCGAATTCTCGATCCAGATTTCCGGGGCATCGTCCACGGGGGGTCCGGCGCAGGCGGTCACGCTGCAGGAAGACAGCTCCGATTCGGCCGAAGTGACCATCGCCATGACCGGCGACCCGCTCGTCGCCGGGCAGACGGCGACGGTCGTCATTACCATCGGCGGCGATACCGAAAACGGCGCCCCCAACGGGGACTTCACCCAGTCCGTCGCCGACGCCATCGCCGCCGCCGCCAACAGCATCAATATTGACGCCGTGGTCAGCGGCAACACGGTCTCCCTGACGTGGGACGCGACCGACCCATCGTCGTTCAGCGTTCTGCTGACGGCCAATGACGATGCGCTTCTGGACAGCCCGGAGACGCTCGTCTTGACCTTGTCCGATCCGGCGCGGAGCGGCGGGACCGCTGCCATCGTCGGCGGCGCGGAAGAGGCGACGGCAACCATCGAAGACCTCGACCAGGACATCACGATCAGCATCTCTGACACCCAGGCCAGCATCTCGGAAGAAGCCGGCGGCTCGGACGTCTTCACCATCTCGCTCAGCGAGGCGGTGGGCGCGGGCAACACCATCACCGTCGATGTGGACTTCGCCACCGGCAGCGACACCGAGGATGCCGACTTCGTCGCCACCGCCCAGGCGGCCCTTCAGGCGGCGGCCGATGCCACCGCCGGGGTCAGCTTCGACGGCACCACCCTGACCTTCACCGACGCCTTCGCCGGCACCGACCTGTCGTTCACCTTGACCGCGGCGGACGACGACCTGACCGACTCGCCCGAGACCCTGACCGTCACCCTGAGCAACGCCACGGCGGTCAACGGCACCGCCAGCGCGGCCGACGCCGAGAGCGTGACGATTACGGACCTGGATCAGGACATCGTCATCTCGATTGCCGATACCCAGGCCAGCATCTCGGAAGAGGCGGGTGGCTCCGACACCTTCACCATCTCGCTGAGCGAGGCCATGGCGGCCGGCAACACGGTGACCGTGGA
>WHSO01000015.1 GCA_009380075.1 Alphaproteobacteria bacterium
GGCGTCGCGGTGGCCGATGGCGTGGGCGGCGGCGGCAAGCGCGGAAAGCTGCTCCGGCCGGGCGAGGAGCTGGCGGAGCCTTGCGTCGAGGGCTTCCGGCGTGAACTGCCGCTCGGGCATCAACTGGGCGGCACCGGCGGCCACCAGGGCTTGGGCGTTGGCGGTCTGGTGATCGTCGGTGGCCAAGGGGTAGGGCACCAGGATGGCGGGGCGCCCGGCGCAGGTCAGCTCGGCGCAGGTCGAGGCGCCGGCGCGGCAGACGACCAGATGGGCGCGCCCAAGCCGTTCGGGGAGATCGGCGAAGAAGCTCTCCACCTCGACCAAAAGGTCGGTGGCAGCGTAGGCCTTGCGCACGGCATCGAGGTCTTCGGGGCGGGCCTGCTGCGACACGTGCAGGCGCGCGCGCAGCTCCACCGGCAGGCGCGCGAGGGTGTCGGGCACCACACGGGAGAAGACGCTCGCCCCCTGGCTGCCGCCGGTGATCAGCAGGTGAATGGGGCCGTCGGCGTCCGGGGCGGCATAGGGGCGGTCGCGCAGGTTGCGGACCGCCTCGCGCACCGGGTTGCCGGTCAGCACCGCCTTGCGCGCGTCGCGGGAGCGCAGGCGGGCGACCTCGGGGAAGGAGGTGGCGATGGCGGTCACGCGGCGGGCGAGCAGCCGGTTGGCACGGCCGAGCAGCGCGTTCTGCTCGTGCATCACCGTGGGCACCGACAGGCTCCGGGCCGCCAGCATGGCCGGGACCGAGGTGTAGCCGCCGAACCCGACCACCACCGCCGGCCGGAGGCGGGCAAGCAGCCGGCGCGCTTGCAGGCCGCCAAGGACGAGCTCCGCCACGCCCATGATCTTCAGCAGCAGGGACACGCCGGAGATGCGCCCGGCGCGAATGGCATGGGTATCGGCGCCGCCGAGCGCGCCGGACCAGGTCGTGCCCCGCCGGTCGGTAACCAGCGCCAGGGCATAGCCGCGCTCGCGCAGTTCTCCGGCCAGCGCTTCGGCCGGGAAGACGTGCCCGCCGGTGCCGCCGGCGACCAGCACGATAAGGTGGCGCTGGGAGGTTTCGGGCGCCATGCCTAGACCTCCTTCAATCCGACATGCCGGCGCGTGAGCGCGAGCACGAGTCCCATGGTCACGGCAATGCCGAGCAGCGAGGAGCCGCCGTAGGAAATGAACGGCAGCGTCATGCCCTTGGTGGGCATCAGGTTGAGGGTCGAGGCCATGTGGATCGCGGCCTGGGCGCCGAACTGGGTCAGCAGGCCGGTGACCGCGAGCAGCACGAACAGGTTGTGCGCCTCGAGCGAACGGGCGATGCCGCGCAGCACGATGGCCGCGAACAGTGCCACGATCATCAGGCAGGCGAAGAAGCCGAGCTCCTCCCCCGCCACGGCGAAGATGAAATCGGAATGGGCGTCGGGCAGGACCTCCTTCACCGTGCCCTCGCCGGGGCCGCGGCCGAACAGGCCGCCGTTCATGAAGGCCTCGAGCCCGGTCGCGACCTGGTAGCTGTCGCCCGACGCCGGATCGAGGAAGCGGTCGATGCGGCTGGCGAAATGGGGCAGGGAGTAATAGGCACCGATGGCGCCGCCCGCCGCGATGGCGATGCCGGCGGCGATCAGGTAGAGCGGCATGCCGCCGACAAAGAACTCGGCGAAGAAGATCGCCGTCACCAGCGCGGTCTGCCCCATGTCGGGCTGGGCCACCAGCAGCAGCACGGTGAGGCCGTACATGCCCATGGTGATGGACAGGCCGGGAAACCTCTCCGACGCCTTGGCTGTGGACATCAGCCAGGCGGCGGTGACGGCGAAGGCGGGCTTGACCAGTTCCGAGGGCTGCAGCGAGGCGCTGCCGAAGACGAGCCAGCGCCGCGCGCCCTTGATCTCGACCCCGACGAGCAGCGTCAGGGCCATCAGGACCAGCGCCGCGATGAACAGCAGGATGCCGACGCGACGCACGCCCCTGGGCTCGAGCATGGAAAGCCAGATCACCAGGACCACCGAGGGGACGAGATAGGCGAGCTGCCGCTTGACGAAGTAATAGGAATCATACCCGATGCGGTCGGCGACCGCCGGGGAGGCGGCGAGTGTGAGCAGGATCCCGAAGCCGATCAGCAGGCTGACGGCGGCCAGCGACCAGCGGTCCACGGTCCACCACCATCTCGCCAGATGTGACGTGTCGGTGCGGGCGAAGCCGATCATGCTGCACCCCCCGGGACGTCGTCAGGCAGGTCCGCGACCAGCCGGCGGAAGGCGTCGCCGCGCGCCTCGAAATGGGCGAATTGGTCGAAGGAGGCGCAGGCCGGCGACAGCAGCACCACGGCCTCGCCACCGGAAGCTTGCGCCGCCGCGTGGGCGGATCGGACCGCGGCGTCGAGGGTGCCCGACAGGGTATGCGCCACGCGGTCGCCGAGGGCGGCGGCGATTTCGGGCGCCGCCCGGCCGATCAGGTAGGCGTGGCGGATGCGGCCGAACCCGGGCGCGAGGGCGTCGAAGCCGCCGTCCTTCGCCAATCCGCCCGCGATCCAGAAGATGTTGTCGTAGCAGGAGATGGCGCGCAGCGCCGCCTCGACATTGGTCGCCTTCGAATCGTTGACATAGGCGACGGCGCCTATGTCGCGCAGATGCTCCTGGCGATGGGCGAGGCCGGGGTAGGACAGGAGCCCCCGGGCGATCGCTTCGGGGGCAAGGCCGAAGGCGAGCATGGCCGCGGTCGCCGCCGCGGCGTTCTGCCGGTTGTGGGTTCCCGGCAGGGTGCGGACGGCGAAGATGTCGGCGATGGTGCGGGGCGTTCCTTCGGTCGCGTCGATGACGCGCCCGTTCTCGACATAGACGCCACCCGCGATCGCGCCGTCGGCGGAGATGGCGATGATCCGCACCTCCTCGCTGGTGCCGAGGCGCTCGGCGATGGCGCGGCAATTGGCGTCGTCGGCGCCGATCACGGCGATGGCGCGGGACCCGCGCAGCAGCCCGAACAGGCGCTCCTTGGCAGCGACGTAGCCGTCCATGCCGCCGTGGCGGTCGAGGTGGTCGGGGCTGATGTTGATCAGCACGGCGATGTCGAACCCGGCGGTGGCAATGCGTTCGAGCTGGTAGCTCGACAGTTCCAGGACATAGGTGCCGCCCGGGCCCTGGGGTGTGAGGCCGAGCGCCGACGGACCGAGGTTGCCGCCGACGGAGCACGGTACCCCGGCGGTCGTCAGGATGTGGCCGATCAGCGCCGTGACGGTGGACTTGCCGTTGGTGCCGGTGACGCCGATCACGCGCGCGCGCGTATCCGCGTCCATGTTCGCGCCGAGGAGGAGGTCGATGTCGCACAGGATCGGGATGCCCGCCGCGCGCGCCCGCAGCGCCAGCGGATGGGGCGCCGGGAACGTATGGGGAATACCCGGCGACAGAAGGAGCGCGCGGGCCGTGCTGAGGTCGGCTTCACGCAGGTCGGTGAGTGTCACGCCCCGCTTCGCCGCCGCCTCGCGCCGCGCCGCGTCGTCGTCCCAGGCGAGCACGCGCGCGCCGGCGCGGGCGAGCGCCTCGGCCGTGGCGAGGCCCGAGGCGCCGAGACCCATGACGGCGTAGGTCCTTCCCGAGGTGGACGCGAGCTCGATCATGCCCTCCTCAGCGCAGCTTCAGCGTGGACAGTCCGATCAGCGCGAGAATGAACGCGATGATCCAGAACCGGATGACGATGGTGGGCTCGGCCCAGCCCTTCTGTTCGAAGTGGTGGTGCAGCGGCGCCATGCGGAAGACGCGCCGCCCGGTCAGCTTGAACGAGATCACCTGGACGATGACCGACACCGTTTCCAGCACGAACAGTCCGCCGATCATGATCAGCACCAGCTCGTGCTTGGTGATGACGCTGATGGCACCGAGCGCGCCGCCCACAGACAGCGATCCGGTATCGCCCATGAACACCATGGCGGGCGGTGCGTTGAACCACAGGAATCCGAGCGACGCGCCGACCAGCGCGCCGCAGAAGACCATCAGTTCGCCCGAGCCGGAGACGAAATGCAGCTGCAGGTAATTGGCGAAAACGGTGTTGCCGACCAGATAGCTGATCAGCGCGAAACAGCCCGCCGCGATCATCACCGGAACGATGGCGAGTCCGTCGAGGCCGTCCGTCAGGTTGACCGCGTTCGACGCGCCGACCATGACGATCACGGCGAAGGCGGGGAAGAACCAGCCGAGGTTGATCAGCACCGCTTTGAGGAACGGCACAGCCAGCGCGTCGCTGAGCGGCGCCGGCGTGATCCTCATGACCCAGAGCGCGGCGATCAGCGCCACCGTGATTTCCAGCAACAGGCGCAGCCTGCCCGGCAGGCCCTTGTGGTTGCGCCGGGTCAGCTTGAGGTAATCGTCGGCGAAGCCGACCGCGCCGAAGCCCACGGTGACGAGCAGGACCGCCCAGACGTACTGGTTGGTGAGATCCGCCCACAGCAGGGTCGCCACCGACAGGCCGAGCAGGATGATGAAGCCGCCCATTGTCGGCGTGCCCATTTTGGTCAGGAGGTGGGACTCCGGCCCGTCCGTCCGGATCGGCTGGCCGTGGACCTGGCGTGCCTTGAGCCAGCGGATCACCGCCGGGCCGCACAGGAAGCAGACGACGAGAGCGGTCATCACCGCGCCCCCGGTACGGAAGGTGATGTAACGGAAGAGGTTGAGGACGCTGACGTCGCTGGCCAGCGGCGACAGGAGGTTATAGAGCATGCGCTGCGGACTCCCCCTCAGTGGCCGGTGACGGCGTGCTCGGCATCGGCGCCCGGCGCGGCAAGCGCGCGCACGACGATGCCCAGCTTCTGACTGTTCGATCCCTTGACCAGCACCACGTCGCCGTCGCGCAGCAGATGCGTGAGCAGCGGTATCAGGTCCTCCGCCCGCGCGGCGTGGCCGCCGCGATGGCCACGTGGCAGAGCGTCGTAGAGGTGCATCATGTTGTCGCCGGTCGTCAGAACCACGTCGACGCCGGAATCGGCGAGGTCATCGGCAAGCTCGGCATGGGCGCGCGCCGAACCGTGGCCGAGCTCCAGCATGTCACCGAGGACCGCGATGCGGCGGCCGCCGGCGCCGGGTGACGCCTGGCCCAGGACCTTGAAGGCGGCGCGCATGGAGGCGGGCGAGGCGTTGTAGGAATCGTCGATCACCAGCGCCGCGCCGCCGTCGGGCAGGGCAATGCGCAGGCGCTTGCCGCGGCCCGCGGGCGCCTCCATGGCGCCGAGCGCGACCCCTGCGGCGCCGACATCGGCGCCCAGCACCTTGACCGTAGCAAGTACCGCCATGGCGTTGACGGCGTTGTGGCGACCGGTCAGGGCGAGGGTGAAATCGAGGCGTTCGCCCATGACGTCGGCCGTCACCCGTGACGGCACACCCGCTTCGTAGGCGATCAGACGGACATCGGCATCGTCGTGGGCGCCGAAGGATACGATATGGGCGATGGAACGGCCTGCCGCTTCCGCCGCCAGAAGGTCGAAAAAGCGGCTGTCGCGATTGAGAATCGCCGTGCCGCGCCGGCGCAGCCCGTCGAAGACCTCCGCCTTGGCGCGGGCGATGTCCTCGACCGAATCGAAAAACTCGAGATGCACCGCCTCGACCGTAGTGACGATCGCGACATCGGGGCGCACCATGCGTGCCAGCGGCGTAATCTCGCCGGCATGGTTCATGCCGATCTCGTAGACGCCGAAGGCGGCATCGCGCGGCATGCGCGCGAGCGACAGCGGAACGCCCCACAGGTTGTTGAGGTTGCCGACCGTGGCCGCGACCTTGCCGGACGGCTGCAGCGCCGCGGCGAGCGCTTCCTTGGTCGATGTCTTGCCGACGCTTCCGGTCACGGCGACGCGCTGCGCGTCCGAGCGCTGGCGTGCGGAGCGCGCGAGCTTCCGGAGCGCGGAATAGGTGTCGTCGATGATGAGCAGCGGCTTGCGGTCGGGGTGACGGCGCGGGATGCGGCTGATCAGCGCACAGGCGGCGCCGTTGGCGAAGGCCTGGTCGACGAAGTCATGGGCGTCGAAGTGCGGGCCGCGTACGGCGACGAAGAGATCGCCCTCGACTACCGTACGGCTGTCGATCGAAACGCCGGTGGCCTGCCACGGGCGGGTCGAATGGCCGCCGGTTGCGTCGTCGGCTTCAGCCTGCGTCCACAGGACGTCGCGTGCGGCGGCCGTCGTCATCGCCCGCCCTCGCATTCGGCGATGGCGCGACGGACGGCGTCGGCATCGAAGAACGGCAGGGTACGATCGCCGACGATCTGTCCGCGCTCGTGGCCCTTGCCGGCGACTACCAGAACGTCGCTGGCGGCGAGCGATCCGACCGCCGCGCGGATGGCGTCGCCGCGGTCGCCGATCTCGCGCGCGCGTCCGTCGGTGCCGGCCAGGACCTCGCGCCGGATGGCGGCGGCATCCTCGGTGCGCGGATTGTCGTCAGTGACGATGACGCTGTCGGCGGCGCGCGAGGCGATGCGGCCCATCTCGGGACGCTTGCCGCGGTCGCGGTCGCCGCCGCAGCCGAAGACAACGACGAGCCGTCCGCGCGCATGGGGCCGGAGGCTCGCCAGCACGTTGGCGAGCGCATCGGGCGTATGGGCATAATCGACGAAGACGGCGGCGCCGTTGGCCCGTGCGCCCACCAGCTCCATGCGGCCCGGCGCGCCCTTGAGTCCGCCGACCGCGTCAAGGGCGTCGTCCGCCGATGCGCCCGTGGCGATGGCGAGGCCCACGGCGCAGGCGACGTTGTGCAACTGGAATCCGCCCACCAGCGGCACATGCAGGTCGCGGTCGCGCCCGGCGACGGCGAAGGTGGCCATCTGGCCGAGCCCGTGGGCGCGGGCGCGCCGGATGCCGACGTCTTGGCCCGAGGCGCCGTAACCGATCACGCGCTGGCCGCGCCGCGCGGCGATGGCGGCAAGCGCGGCGTACTGCGGGATGTCGGCGTTGATTACCGCGAAGCCGTCGGCCGGCAGCAGTTCCGAAAACAGCCGCGCCTTGGCGGCGAAGTAGTTTTCTTCGGTCCCGTGGTAGTCGAGGTGATCGCGGGTCAGGTTGGTGAAGGCGGCCGCGGTCAGACGCACCCCGTCGAGGCGGAACTGCTCGATGCCGTGGGACGACGCTTCCATGCACAGGTGGGTGGCGCCCGCGCGTGCGATCCGCGCCAGCGTTGCATGCAGATGCGCCGGGTCGGGCGTGGTCAGTGCGCCCGGCTCCTCGATCCCCGGCGCACTGACGCCGAGGGTGCCGAGCGACGCCGCCCCGCGGCCGAGATGTGTCCAGATCTGGCGGGTGAAGCTGGCGACCGAGGTCTTGCCGTTGGTGCCGGTGACGGCGGCGATGACATCGGGCTGGGCATCATAGAAGCGCGCCGCCATCAGGGCGAAGCGGCGTCGCGGTTCGGTATCCTCGATGACGGGCAGGGCGTCGAGGCCCGGAACCTCGCGCACCGGCAATTGCCCTGCGGTGCCGGCCGGGGCGAGAAGGGCCCGCGCGCCGCGCCGGACGGCATCGGCGATGAAGGCGCGGCCGTCGTGGGCATGACCCGGCAGCGCGGCAAAGAGGTATCCGGGCCGGACCTCGCGCGAATCGGACGCGAGGCCCGTGATGTCGACGTTCGTCGCTGCCTCTCCCCGTGCCAATACCGTTCCTTCGCCGCCAATCAGGTCAGTAAGACGCAACTTGTTCACCCGGTCGCCGGCCCCTGGATGTCGGTTTTCTTTTGGCCGAGGGAAGGTCGAGGTGAAGCGCCCGCGTGATTTCGGGGGAGTCCTCGTCCTGGGGCGTGACGCCGAGCAGGGGCGCCGCGCGCCGGACGACATTGCTGACGACCGGTGCCGCGACCCAGCCGCCGGTGGCGTAGCCCATCGACCGCGCGTTGCCGTGCGGCTCATCGACGATGACGAGGACGATATAGCGGGGATCGTTGATCGGAAACGCGCCGGCGAAGGACGAAACCAGCGCCTTGGCGCGGTAGCCGGCGCCACCGGTCTTTTCCGCGGTGCCGGTCTTGCCGCCGACGACGTAGCCCTTGGCCTCGGCCTTGCCGCCGGTGCCCTCGGAGACGACGAGGCGCATCAGGCGGCGCATGTCGCGCGAGGTCTGCTCCTTCAGGATACGCTTGCCCTTCGGCGGCTCGTCCTTGAGGGACGCCAGCAGCGTCGCATGCGGCAGCACGCCGCCGTTGACGACGGCGGCGGTGGCCTGAGCGACCTGCACCGGCGTCACGGCAATGCCGTGGCCGTAGGAGATGGTCATGGTGTTGATTTCGCGCCACGGCGAGGGAATGAGCGGCGCCCCCACTTCCGGCAGTTCGATGGTCGCGGGAGTCATCAGGCCGAAGCGGCGCAGGTACTCCTGCTGGCGCTGGGTGCCGAGGTCGAGCGCCATCTTCACCGCGCCGATGTTCGACGAATATATGAAGATCTCGGGCACGCTGAGCCAGCGGTTCTTGGCGTGGAAGTCGCTGATGATGAAGCGCGCGATGCGGATGGGTTTCGATGCGTCGTAGCCGCGCTTCATGCCCGTCGTGCCCGCGTCGAGCGCCATCGCCGTGGAGAAGATCTTGAAGGTCGATCCCATTTCGTAGACGCCCAGTGTGCTGCGGTTGAACGCGGCTTTCTGGGGGATCGCGCTGGGGAGGTTCGGGTCGAAGTCGGGCAGCGACACCATGGCGACGATCTCGCCGGTGTTCGCGTCCATCACCATGCCGGCCGCGCCCTCGGCGCGGAAGCGCGTCACCACGGCCTCCAGTTCCTGGTGCAGGACGTGCTGGACGCGCGAATCGAGCGACAGCCGCAGCGGCGAATTGCCCGACCGCAGGACGTCATCGAAGCTCTTTTCGATACCGGCGAGTCCGGTGCCGTCGGTGCCGGCGAAGCCGAGCACATGGGCGAGCACACGTCCCTGCGGGTAGATGCGGCGCTCCTCGCGCTGGAAGTAGAGTCCCGGAATGCCGGCGGTGTTGACCGCGTATTGCTGCTTCGGCGTGAGGTGGCGCTTGATCCAGACGAAGGAGCGGTCGGACGTGAGCTTGCCCAGGACCTCGGCGGCGGCGATGCCGGGCAGCGCGCGCGCGAGCTTCGCCGCCGCCTCGCGGGCGTCGAGCACCTGGTGCGGGTTGGCGTAGAGAGACGCGGTGTTGAGCGACGTCGCCAGCAGCACGCCGTTGCGGTCGACGATATCGGCGCGCCCGGCGGCGAAGGCCGGGGTGCGCTTGGCGGCGGCGAGCTTGGGCTCGCCCGCCGGCTTGACGATGGTGACGTCGGCCAGGCGAAGGCCGATGGCGACGAACGCGAGGGAGAACAGCGCGCCGGTGACGAGGAGCCGCGTGCGCCCCGTCTCCAGCGCCTGCTTCGCCGCGCCTTCAAGCGCGGTGCGGGGATGGTGGGGGGCAAGTCCGCCGTTCATCGTGATTCCTCCGGGGTGTCGCGCGGGGTGTCGCGGGCCGGCAGGTCGTCGAGGATCCCGAACTGTGCCGGTGATACGGGGACGAGGCCGAGCAGCCTGCGGTTGAGGTCTTCGAGCCTCTCGGGCCGGTTGAGGTAGGCCCACTCGGCGCGCAGCACGTGGAGCTGTTCCTGTTCATGGACGATCCGGGAATTCAGCTGTGTGACTTCCTCCTCCAGCGCCTGGACCTTGTACTTGACGTGAAACAGGCCGAATCCCACCGCCGCCACGAGGGCGATCCAGAACAGGGTGGCGCGTCCCCTCACGCCGCCACGTCCAGCGGTGCGTCGGTGCGGACGGCGGCGCGCAGACGCGCCGACCGCGCCCTCGGGTTGGCGTCGGTCTCCGCCGCCCGCGGCTTGAGCGCGCCGCGGCGGATCAGGCGAAAGGTGGGCGCGGCCTCGCGTGCGGTCCCCCGGGAGGAAAGGGACGGCTGGTGACGCGAAGGCCGCGCCCGGGAACCGCAGCGGACAGACAGGAACGACTTGACGCTGCGGTCCTCAAGGGAATGGAAAGCGACGACGACGAGACGCCCGCCGGGACGGAGGATGCGTTCCGCCGCGGCGAGCCCGCGGGCGATCTCGCCCAGCTCGTCATTGACGTGAATGCGAAGCGCCTGGAAGGTGCGCGTCGCGGGATCGATCCTGTCGCGCTTGCCCGTGGACGGGCCGGCACGCCGGCGCACGGCGCGGCGCACGATGTCGGCCAGCGCCGCCGTGGTCCGGATCGGTGCCTCGGTGCGCGCCGCCACGATGGCGCGGGCGATGCTGCGGGCGAAGCGTTCCTCGCCGTACTCGAAGATGATGTCGGCGAGCGCCTCTTCCGGCAGCTCGTTGACGATGTCGGCGGCACTGGTGCCATCCTTCCCCATACGCATGTCGAGCGGCCCGTCGGCCTGGAATGAAAAGCCGCGCGCCGGGTCGTCGATCTGCAGGGACGAAACGCCGAGATCGAGCACGACGCCGTCGACCTGCTCGATTCCGTGGGCGGCGAGCAGCCTGTCCATGTCGCCGAAGCGTCCGGCCAGCACCGTGAGGCGGCCGGGATAGTCGGCGGCGATCCGGCGTCCGCGGGCGACCGCGTCCGCGTCGCGGTCGATGGCCCAGACGGCGCAGTCGGCGGCGTCGAGGATGGCACGGCTGTAGCCGCCGCCGCCGAAGGTGCCGTCGACGAACACCTCGCCGTCGCCGGGGGCGAGAGTCGCGAGCACCTCGGCCAGCATGACCGGGACATGGTCCCGCGCGGCAGTGGAGCGATGATCGGGTCGGTGCGCGGCCATGACGTCCTCACGCGCCCTTCGGACGGGGCAGGAGCCGCACGGTGGCGCCGTGCTCGGCGACGCGCTTGCGCGCGGCGTCCTGGTGACGGGCGAAGGTCTCGGGGGCCCAGATCTGGAACGTCGAGCCGCGCCCGACGAAGGCGGCGGAGTCGGTGATGCTGGCATGTTCTGCCAGAACCGGCGGCAGGATGATGCGGCCGTCGCCATCGAACGGAAGCTGGTGCGCGTCGGCGAAGATGGTGGAGGCAAGCGCATCCTGCTCCGCCGAGAACTGGTCGAGCGCGTCGAGGCTTTGCGAGAGTTCCTTCATGCGGTCGATGGCGCACGCTTCGATCGTGGCTTCCCGATAGGAGCGGAAGGCGACGACACCATTGAAGGTCTGGCCCCGGAGCGCGGTGCGGAAGCTCGCCGGGACCGAAACGCGGCCCTTGCGATCCACCTTGTTCACGAACGTGGAGATGAACAAAGCCATCACCGACCCCTTGGGGAACTCTCCCCTCTCGCGCGTCAATCGGGCGCGCCGACACCCCGGTTACCTGACGTTCCAAACCTGGCCGAAACCCCCGACAGACGGAAATTAACGGGTTATCATGGGATTTCATGGGCGTCAACGGTGATTCATAGTAATTCATTGGTAAACAAGCGATTAATCGGGGGCCGATTCACGTAAGAACTGGTCCTCTTTCCGGTTTGATTTTGCCGCCGCCGCGACAGCATGGGTGTCCCCGGCGGCACAAGTTTGTTCTTTTTATGTTCTTTTCTGGCGGATTTCTTGGCGCCAGTGGGGCACGGGGCGGCCGGTCCCCGGGACGGGGCAGCAAAGTAATGATGGCGCGATTACTCCGCCGCCCGCTCGCAATTACGGGATTACACGTGCCCTGTGACCGGTTGGGCCACCGGCAACCGCGTTATCGGGATTCGCCGGCATTTTTCTCGAAATTGGACAGATTTTTCGTCAAAAATCATCCATTTGACGTTCTTTTCCGGTTATTCCCGGGAAATAAGGGTTTATCTGGCCATTCAGGGCGCGTTACGCGAGCAATAGCGCCTCAATTGACGCCCTTACGGCCGAAAATCCATCGCAAAAGTGCCAGATGGCCTGTAAGCCGGGTTCTGTACCCCCGCAGGGGCGATGACCATTCATCTGGGACGCCCGTCGCCGGACGCCTCGCGCGACCTACCCGGACCCGGCGCGAAAACCCGCCTGCCGCACGCGGCGTGGATCCCTATTCGGTCTTGCTCCCGGTGGGGTTTGCCCTGCCGCCGCCGTTGCCGGCGGCGCGGTGCGCTCTTACCGCACCCTTTCACCCTTACCCGATCCGTCGAGGACGGCGCCGGGCGGTTTGCTTTCTGTGGCACTTTCCCTGGGGTCGCCCCCGCCGGGCGTTACCCGGCACCGTGTTTCCGTGGAGCCCGGACTTTCCTCCTCCGTTTCCGAAGGCGGTCATCCGGCCATCTGGCACCGGGCTAATGTGGGCGCGGGCCCAGGACGGGTCAAGCGCCGGGGCGGTTGGTTCAGACCGCGGCGGGTAGATGGGAGAGCAGCCAGTCGAGCCGCGCCGCATCGCCGATGCCGAGCGCGTTGCCCATGGCATGGGCGTGGAAATGGCGGCGGAAGGCCTCGATCGCGGCGGTGCCGGCGGCGGCATCGGTACCGATGCCGTAGCCGAAGCGCGCCAGTTTGGCGAGAAAACGCGCCCGGTCGGGGCTTTCCGAGGGCTTGGGCAGGCCTTCGGGCGGATAGAGGCCGATGCCGGCGCGGGCCAGTCTCTGCCAGTCGAACCGTTCGCCGGGATCCGCCTTGCGGGTCGGCGCCACGTCGGAATGGCCGAGCGCACGGAAGGCCGGAATGCGGTGGCGGGCGAGGATGCCGCGGGCGAGCTCCTCGAGCGCCGCCATCTGCGCTTCGGGAAAATCGTGGTAGCTGAGATCGTGGCCCCTGTTGGCGAGCTCGATACCGACCGCGCGGGAATTGACGTCGGACTCCCCGGCCCAGTACGAGACGCCGGCGTGCCAGGCGCGCATGCCCTCGTCCACCAGGGCGTAGACCTGGCCCGCCTCGTCGACGAGGTAATGGGCGCTGACCTTGGCCTCGGGGTCGCACAGGCGGGCGAGCGCGTCCTCCGCCGTCCACATGCCGGTGTAGTGGAGGACCAGCATGTCGACGGCCGCCCCGCGGCGCGGGCTGAAATTGGGGGACGGATGTGGGATCGGAACCAGGGCCATGGCAGGCTGTTTTAGCCCAAGCCGGCCGGCGCGAACAGGTGGGACCGCGCGCGGGCCGCACGGGATGTGCTGTCGCCGCTGATGACAGCGCCTTCGCGTTCCGGCAGGATCATATCGGGCCGGGCGCGTCGCCATACGGCCAAAAGAGCCTATAAGCCGACAGGGGGAATTCATGCCGCAGGTCACCCGCTTTCATCGCCCCGCCATCGCCGCTATTGCCGGTCTCGCCGCCGCCGCCGGCCTCATCGCACTGCCGGCGCACGCCGCCGACTTCTACGCCGGCAAGCAGGTCAAGATCGTCGTCAGCTCCGATTCCGGCGGCGGCTACGACACCTATTCGCGCGTGCTCGGCCGTCACATGGGCAAGCACATTCCCGGCATGCCGGCGATCATCATCCAGAACATGCCCGGAGGCGGCGGGTTGCGCGCAGCGCAGTTCACCTACAAGGCGGCGCCGAAGGACGGGACGGTGATCGGCAACATCCGCGCCAGCAACATGCTGGATTCGATCCTCGGCATCCGCGGCACCGACATCGACCCGACGAAATACGAATGGCTCGGGTCCATGGCGGCGGACACCGACCTGTGCAGCTTCTGGCATACGTCGGGGGTCAAGTCCTTCGACGACCTCCTGAAGAAGGAGGTTCTGGTCGGTGCTTCGGGCAAGGGGGCGCAGGCCTATTCGTTCCCCAACGCGATCAACCGCGTGCTCGGCACCAAGTTCAAGATCATCCTCGGCTACAAGGGTGCGGCCGACCGCATTCTCGCGCTCGAACGCGGGGAGCTGCAGGGCAATTGCGGCATCAACGGATCGACTACTGTTTCCAACTACGGCCAGCTCCTGAAGCAGGGCAAGCTGATCCCGGTGATCCAGTCGGGGGTCGCGCCCTATCCGGCGCTCAAGGACGTGCCGCTGACCCAGAGCTTCGCCAGGACCGAGGAACAGCGCGACATCCTCGAGGCCATCTTCAGCCAGATGGCGATCGCGCGCACCTACGCCTTCCCGCCGGGCACGCCCAGGGACCGCGTCGCCGTGGTCGCCAAGGCGTTCGACCTGTCGATGAAGGACGAGGGCCTGCTGGCCGAAGCGAAGAAGGTCAAGATCGACATCTCGCCCTTCGGCAGCGCCGACACGGCGAAGCTGATGGCGAAGCTCGCGGCCATGAAGCCCGAGGTCAAGGCCAAGGCGAAAGCCGCGATCGGCCAGTGATCAACAAGTGATCGGCACAGCGGTACCGTTCCGCGGCCAAAGAAAAAGGGCCGGGCGAAAGCCCGGCCCTTTCCCGTTTCCCAGACAGCCTCAGGAAAGCTTCAGGCCGTAAAGGTCGATGACGTTCTGGCTCAGGACGCGCTTCTGCTTCGCCGGATCCAGGTCGCCGATCTGGCGTGCGATGAAGGCACGCGAATTCGGCCAGGTCATGTTCGGATGCGGATAGTCGCTCGACCACATGCAGCGGTCGGAACCCCAGACATCGAGCATGTGCCCGCCGGCCTGGTCGTCCATGAAGGTGAGCCAGACGTGCTCGTTGAAAATCTCGCTCGGCAGCCGCTTGATCTTGAATTCCGTGTTCGGATGGCCGGGCTTGGTGTTGCGGCGATAGTAGTAGTCCCACTGCTGGATGATGAACGGCGCCCAGCCGATCTCACCCTCGACGATCACCGCCCTGAGCTTGGGGTGACGCTCGAACACGCCCGACCAAACCATGTCAAAGGCGGTGGTGACGATTTCGGACGTCTTGATGTTGACCGAACCGCGCACCTTTTCCATGCCCTCGCGCTTGAAGCGGAAGTAGTTGAAGCCGGTGAGGATGTGGAAGTGGATCGGCTGGCCCAGTTCGGCGCAGGCGGCCCACAGCTTTTCATAGTGATCCGACGTCAGCGGCAGGTCGGGATGCGGCACCTGCCAGATCATGCCGCCGAGAAGCCCCATGTCGGCGCAGCGGTGCATTTCCTTGATCGCGTTGTCGATGTTGTAGGCAGCGAGACAGGGAACCGCGAACAGCTTGCCGGGGGCGTGTTTGCAGAAATCGGCGATCCAGTCGTTGTAGACGCGGAAGGCGGCTTCCTGTTCGGTCTGTTCCTGGGCGAACAGGCCGAGGGTGAAGGTCGGGTAGAGCACCTCGGCGACAAGACCGTCGAGCTGCATGTCGGTGACCCGCACCGACGGGTCGACACCGCCCCTGGGGCGGGTCTCCAGCATGATCTTCGGGCGCTTGATCTTGTCGCGGATTTCCTTGGGCAGACTGTCGAAGATATCGGGCGGCTCGTCCACGTGGCCGTCGGAGGAAACAATGAACTTGGGAACCTTCTCCCCGGCCTTTTTCATTTCCGCCGTCGCGTATCGCGCCGACATGTCCTCCATGGTCATGGTCATGGCATCTACTCCCAAAACATTGTGAAACCCTGGGCATCCTTGGGCCCCGGCGGGGGCGGCACCCAACTGGGTTGCAGTATAGGCACTTTTTTTATAAGGCGATAGCCCCGGCGATCACGAAATTCGCCGGTTCGCGCCGGATTTCCCTACCACGCGCGAACGGCCCGCGGGGTTGGGATTCTTCGGCCGGCCGTGCTAGGTTTCCCGAACAAGCACACTGGAGAAATTTTCGAACCGCCCCGGGCCCCGCGCGTCGGCGTGCCGGTTCGCGGAATTGCGTGCGGCACACCCGGAAGGAGGCGGGATCGCCGCGCAGACACGCCACCAAGAAAAACCCAATAACCGAAGCGGGAGAGAGATTCCATGCCGGAGGACATCACCTTCGAGACCATCAACGAAGCCAAGGCCAACCTGGACCATATCTACGACCAGCCCGATCCTAGGGCCTATTTTCGCGAGCTCGGGAAACTGGGCTACGTCATTCCCGGTGTCGCCAAGCCGATCTTTCAGAAGTTGATTTCCCACTTACGGCGCTTGCGAAGCGATCCGGTGAACGTGCTCGATCTCGGATGTTCGTACGGCATCAACGCGGCACTGCTGAAATACGACCTGTCGATGTCGGAACTCTATGAACACTGGTGCGACAAGGTCTCGGTGGCCGCACCTTCCGAGGACATCGTGAGATACGATCAGCGCTTCTTCGACGGCCTCGATCCGCAGGACGACATCTCGGTCGTCGGCTTCGACCTGGCGGAATCCGCCGTTGCCTTCGCCGAGAAGACGGGCCTTCTGGATACCGGGCACGCGATCAATCTCGAAACCGAACCATTGCCGGAAACCGCGACGGACGAACTGGCGTCAGTCGACCTGATGATCTCGACCGGCTGTATCGGCTATGTGACGGAAAAGAGTTTCGAACGGCTGCTGCCGGCGGTAACCCAGGGGCAGTCGCCGTGGATCGGCAATTTCGTGCTGCGGATGTTCCCGTTCGATGCTATCGAAGAAACCCTGAAAGGCTGGGGCTATGTGACCGAGAAGCTCGAAGGCCGGACCTTTCTGCAGCGCAGGTTCGCGTCGGACGAGGAACGGGAACTGATGCTCAAGCAACTGCACCTGTGTGGCGTCGATCCCACGGGGAAAGAGGAAGAAGGCCGGCTTCTGGCCGAATTCTACCTGTCGCGTCCGGCAGAGGAGGCGGAAGAAATCCCTATCGAACGACTGTTGGCGGCCTGACCTAATACGTATCCCCATGTCGATTTACGGGTGCTCATGCACGCAATCCTGTTTTCGCTCGTCGCGCTTTTTTGCGGAATCGGCATCCTTCTGGTCGGCAACGGGCTGCTCGGCACGTTATTGGGGGTGCGTTCGGTAAGCCTCGGGTTTTCGCTCGAGGTCACCGGGATGGTGATGGCGGCGTATTTCGCCGGCTTCATCGCCGGCTCCCTCCGCTGCGTCGACCTGATCGAGCGCACAGGCCACATCCGCACCTTTGCGGCCCTGGCCGCCGTCGCCTCCGCGGCGGCGTTGGCCCATGTCCTGCTGGAATCTCCTTTTGCTTGGGCCATCCTGCGCTTCATCATGGGGTTCTGCTTCGCCGGCCTGTACATGGTCATGGAAAGCTGGCTCAACGGCATGTCGGACAACACCAGCCGGGGGCGGATTCTCTCGATCTACATGATGGTCAACCTGGGATCCCTAGCGGCCGGCCAGTTCTTCCTGTTTCTGCCGGACCCGGGTGGTTTCGCGCTGTTCTGCATCGCGTCGATGCTCATGTCCCTCGCCCTCGTCCCTATCACGCTGTCGTCTCTGTTCCGCACCTCGCCCCTCGGCCTGGCGGGAAGCTTCGCCAGCGGCCTCGGCCTCGGCCCGTTCTGGAGCATGGCACCGGTGTTCTGCAGTACGCTCGGCCTGTCCGAAACGCTCACCGCGATCTTCATGTCGTCGACGATCATCGGCGGCGTTCTTCTGCTGTGGCCCATCGGGCGGATGTCCGACACGCTGGACCGGCGCCGCGTGATCACCATCCTCTGTGCCGCCAGCGCCCTCTCGAGCCTCCTGATCATCCTGGTTGCCGGGACATCTCCGCTCGCGTTGTTCGGCCTCGCCATGGTATGGGGAGGTTTCAGTTTTCCGATCTATTCGATATCCGTGGCCCATACCAACGACTTTCTGAAATCGGATGACCTCCTTTCAGCCAGCAGCGGCCTGCTGCTGGTTTACGGCGCCGGGGCCATACTGGGCCCCCTGTTGTCCGGTCTGGCCATGGGTTACCTGGGGGCATCGGGGCTCTACGTCTGGGTGGCGGGGGTGATGGGAACCATGGTCGCGTTCTCGATCTATCGAACCAGTGTCCGCGACGCGCCGCCGGCCGAAGAGCGGGCAGCGATCGTGTTCGTGCCGCGGACGACCCATGTCGCCTACGAACTCGATCCCCGCGTCAGCGTCCCCGAAAACGAACCGACATGATCATGCAGGACCAGTGGCAGTTCTGGATCGACCGGGGCGGCACGTTCACCGACGTGATCGGGCGCGATCCTTCCGGCGGCCTGGTGACCCACAAGCTGCTGTCCGACAACCCCGGCCACTACGAGGATGCGGCGGTGGAGGGCATCCGCCGCGCGCTCGGCCTCAGACCGGCCGAGCCGATCCCGCCGGCGCGGATCGGTTCGGTCCGGATGGGCACTACCGTCGCGACCAATGCGCTGCTCGAGCGGCGCGGCGCGCGCACCGTGCTGGTGACGACCGCGGGCTTCGGCGACTGCCTGCGTATCGGCACCCAGGCGCGGCCGGACCTGTTCGCCCTCGACATCCGGCTACCGGAAATGTTGTACGAACGGGTGATCGAGGTGCCGGGCCGCATCCGGGCCGACGGGACCGAGATCGTGGCGCTCGACGAAGCCGCCGCGCGTGCCGGCCTCGAGGCGGCCTACGCCGACGGCATCCGGGCCTGCGCCGTGGTCTTCATGCACGCCTGGCGCTTTCCCGATCACGAACGCCGCATCGCCGGGATCGCCCGCACCATCGGCTTCACCCAGATCTCCCTGTCTCATGAAGCGAGCCCGTTGATGCGCTTGGTGCCGCGGGGCGATACCACCGTGGCCGACGCCTATCTGTCGCCCGGGCTCCGCGCCTATGTCGACCGCCTCGCCGGCGCGCTGGGCGGCGCGCGGCTGATGTTCATGCGGTCCTCGGGCGGGCTGACCGAGGCGGCCCGATTCCATGGCCGCGACGCGATCCTGTCGGGCCCCGCCGGGGGTATCGTCGGCGCGGTGGCGACGGCGCTCGGCGCCGGCCTGGGGCGGATCATCACCTTCGATATGGGCGGCACGTCCACCGATGTCGCCCATTACGATTCGCGCCAACTCGACGGCGCCTATGAACGGGCGTTCGAGACCGAAGTCGGCGGCGTGCGTCTGCGTGCCCCGATGATGAAGATTCATACCGTCGCCGCCGGCGGCGGCTCGATCCTGCGGTTCGAGGCCGGACGCTTCCAGGTCGGGCCGGCCTCGGCCGGGGCCGATCCGGGCCCCGCCTGCTACCGCAAGGGCGGGCCGGCGACGGTGACGGACGCCAACGTCGTGCTCGGGCGCATCCTGCCCGCGTATTTTCCGGCCCAGTTCGGTCCCCGCGCCGACCAGCCCCTCGACGTCGCGGCGTCGCGGCGGGTGCTCGGCGAGATCGCCACCCAGGTTGCCGCGGAGACCGGCCGCGCCATGACGGTGGAGGAAGCGGCCGAGGGCTTCCTCGGCATCGCCGTCGACAACATGGCGGCGGCCATCAAGAAGATTTCCATTGCCCGCGGTCACGACGTGACCGGCTACGCCCTGGTGTCGTTCGGCGGCGCCGGCGGTCAGCACGCCTGCCGGGTGGCCGACGTGCTGGGCATGTCCCGCGTGTTCATCCATCCGCTGGCCGGCATGCTGTCGGCGCTCGGCATGGGGCTGGCCGACCTGATCGAGCTGCGTGAAGCGGCGGTGGAAAAGGAACTCACGCTTGACCTCGTCCCCGAACTGGAGGATCGCCTGGCCGCGCTCGAGAAGGAGGCGACGGCGGTGCTGGTGTCCCAGGGCATCGGTGCGGACGATATCACCGTGGCCCATCGCGTCGCCGTGCGCTACCGCGGCACCGATACGCCGCTTCTCGTGGGCATGGGGCCCTTCGATGCGGTCACGGATGCGTTTGCCCAGGCCCATGACGACCGTTTCGGATTCGTGATGGAGGACACCCCGCTCATCGTCGAGGCGATTGCCGTCGAGGCGATCGGCCGGGCGGCCGACGACGACCCGTCGCACGCGCCTGCGGGCGCCTCCGCAGCCCTAGTCGGGTCGGCGACGATGACCGTCGCGGGAAAGCCCGTGACCGTTCCAGTGCACGACCGCGCCCGGCTCGCCGCCGGGCGGCCGATCGACGGGCCGGCCATCATTGTCGAGGACGGCGCCACCACTGTGGTGGAGCCGGGCTGGCGAGCGAAAGCCTCGGCGCGGGGGCATCTGATGCTCACCCGCGGCGCCCGCGCCCGCGCCGCGCCGGCGGTTGGGACCAGGACCGATCCGGTCATGCTGGAAGTGTTTTCCAACCTGTTCATGTCCATTGCCGAGGAAATGGGGGTTTCCCTCGCCAACACCGCCCAGTCGGTGAACATCAAGGAGAGGCTCGATTTTTCCTGCGCCCTTTTCGACGGCGAGGGCGGTCTGGTCGCGAACGCCCCGCATGTGCCGGTCCACCTGGGCTCCATGGGTGACGCGGTCCGTTCCATCATCCGTTGCCGATCGAATGCCGACACCAGTCCCGAAAATGCCGCGATTGGACCCCCGGGCGGCGAGGGCGGCACCCTGAGGGCGGTTCGACACGGCCTGTTCCCTGATCTGTCCGCGTCCGGCGGCGGCGGCCTCGCGCCGGGCCAGGTCTATGTCCACAACGCACCCTATGACGGCGGCACCCATCTTCCCGATATCACGGTGATTCGCCCCATCTTCGCCTCGGAACTGGGGTCCACGGACCGTTCCGCAGGGGACGGGGGCAAGCCGCTCTTCTTTCTTGCCGCGCGCGGCCACCACGCCGATGTCGGCGGCACCCACCCGGGCTCGATGCCGCCCAAATCCACCTCGATCGAGGAGGAAGGGGTGGTGTTCTCCGGCGAGCTTCTCGTCGCCGGCGGCCGGTTCCGCGAGGGAGTGCTCCGCGGCCATCTTGAGTCCGGGCGTTGGCCGGCGCGCAATCCCGACCAGAACGTCGCGGACCTTCGCGCCCAGATCGCCGCCTGCGCGCGGGGGGCTGAAGAGCTCTCCCGCATGGTCCACACCTTTGGCCTCGACGTGGTGCGGGCCTACATGAACCACGTCCGCGACAACGCCGAGGAGGCGGTGCGCCGGGTCATCGCGCGCCTGGACGACGGCGCCTTCACGGTCGAATCCGACGCCGGCGACCGCATCGCCGTCGCGCTCCGCGTCGATCGCGCCGCTCGCGCGGTGACCGTCGACTTCACCGGGACGTCCGGTCCCTCCGGGACCAATTTCAACGCCCCCGGCGCAGTGGTCCGCGCCGCCGTGCTGTACGCCTTCCGCGCGCTGGTGACCGAACCGATACCCATGAACGAGGGCTGCATGCGGCCGATCACCATCATCGTGCCGCCCGGGTCCCTGCTCGACCCGCGCCCGCCCGCGGCGGTTGTCGCCGGAAATGTCGAAACCTCGCAACTGATCGTTGATGCCATCCTTGCCGCTGCCGGACGGCTCGCCGCCAGCCAGGGCACGATGAACAACGTCACCTTCGGTGACGACACGGCGCAGTATTACGAAACGCTGTGCGGCGGGACCGGCGCCGGGCCCGGCTTCGCCGGCCAGAGCGCGGTTCACAGCCACATGACCAATTCGCGCCTGACCGATCCGGAGGTGCTGGAATGGCGCTACCCGGTGCTGGTCGAATCCTTCGCCATTCGCCGGGGCTCGGGCGGGGCGGGGCGTTGGCCGGGCGGCGACGGAGTCGCGCGCCGCATCCGTTTCCTGAAGCCGATGTCGGCAGCGGTGCTGTCGGGACGCCGGCGCACGCGCCCCTTCGGTCTCAATGGTGGTGGCGACGGCGCGGCGGGGGCCAATCGGGTGGAGCAGCCGGGCGGCTATACCATCGACCTCGGTCCCACGGCCGAGGTGGCCATGGCCGCCGGTGAGGTGCTGGTGATCGAGACGCCGGGCGGCGGGGGTTACGGCGCGCCCTGAGCCCGACCGCGCGGGGACGTCGGCCGGGCCGGCATCACCGGCCGTACGGAAAAATCGGTTGAAATGTCGTCATGGGGCCGCACGTCGACCGGCGCGTGCCTGCAAAGGTGCGGCTACCGCACCGTGTGGCGTCGCCGCCTAACGGGCCTTTGGCGGGGCCGGCGTTTCCGGGTGGGTGTCTTCCCCCTCCCGTTGTTCCAGCTTCTTGCCGTCGAGCGCGCGTTCCGCCTGGTCGTCGGCGTGCCGATCGGTGGCCTTGTCCGCGCCCGTGCGCCCGAAGCGGGCACGGTTATCGCGCGCGGTACGCCGTTCCGTCGCCCGTTGGCGTTCCTTGCGAAACTTGTTCAGGTTGATGATGTCGCCCATGCCACGGTTTCCTGGTACGTCCTACTGATACGTTTACGACTGTGGCTTGTACGATCCGTTGCCTCTCAGTCCGTCGGACGGTGAACCGGTACTACCATCATGCCGCCACATTTCGTAGTCTAGATTAAGGCAAATATTTCTACCCGCCGCAAGCCCCCGCAGGCCGCCATCGGGTGTCGCGGTGTGTGCCGTGGCACAAAAATGACAACAACCGGGCGAAACGACTCTCGGGCCATGCAACAGACGGGACCGTGTCCGTGAAAAAGATTCTGATCGGCGTCTTCGCCATCACCGTCATTGCCGTGGCCGGGGCCCTCGTTGCGCCCAGCTTCATCGACTGGAACGCCTATCGCAGCGAGATTGCGACCGAGGTCCGCAAGGCGACGGGACGCAAGCTCACCATCGACGGCGCCATCGATGTCGCCTTGCTGCCGGTGCCGAGGCTTTCCGTCGCCAAGGTCAGGCTCGCCAATCTCGACGGTGCGCATGCGCCCGACATGGCGCGGTTCGACGCGCTCGACGTACGCATCGCCCTGTGGCCGCTGCTGTCGGGCAAGGTGGAGGTCAGTTCCGTCGAACTGCGCGGCGCCGATATCGAGCTCGAGGCGCTGACCGACGGCCGGGTCAACTGGGATTTCAGAACCGCACGCAAGGGGGAATCCGGAACGCCCTCGTCCGGCGGTGGAGAGGGTGTCGCCAATGCGGTGCGCCTAGACCAGGTGGTGATCTCGCGCGGGCGGTTGAGCTACCGCGATTCGCGCAAGAACACGATCGAGCGGATCGAGGCGATCGATGCCCGTCTCGCGGCCGATACCCTGGCGGGGCCGTTTGTGTTGCGCGGCCGCGCCAACCTGCGCGGCGTTCCGATGGCGGTGGAGGCACGCCTCGGCCGGCTGAGCGACGGGCACCCGACCCCCCTTACGGCAACGCTGGAACTGACGGGGGCGCGAACGAAAGCCGATATCACCGGCCGGATCACGACCGGCGCCGAGCCGCGCGCCGACCTCACGATCCAGGCGGCAGGCGACGATCTTGCCGCGACCATCGGCGCGCTCACGGGCGGGGGCGCGGGGCCCCGCCTGCTCGCGCGCAAGTTCAGTCTCGAAGCCTCGGTCGCCGGCGATTCGCGGGCGGTCGCAGTCAACAACCTGGCGCTCGTCATCAACGACACCCGGGTTACAGGCGCGGTCAACGCGCGGCTGGGCACCGTGCCGCAGGTGGACGCGACCTTCGCCGTCAACACGATGAACCTCGACAACTGGCTCACCGCTGCGGCCGCGTCCGGTACGTCCGCTCGAACGCCCGCGGACGGCGGCACCGGGCAGGGTGCGCCGGGGCCCGCGACCGGCGCCGGTCCGGGCGGTTTCGTGCTGCCGGACGATGTGCGCGTCGCGTTCAATGGGCGCATCGGCGGCGTCACCTACCGCAAGGGCGTCGTTCGCGACGTCGTGGTGCAGGGCGGGATGGAGCGCGGCGTGGTGAACGTCAGCCGTTTTGCCGCCGTGCTGCCGGGCGGGACGGACGTGACGGGATCGGGCCGTTTCTCGACACCGAAGGGCGTCCCGCGATTCGACGGGCGGATCGACGCCAGCACCGCCGATCTGCGCGTACTGCTCGACTGGGCCGGTATCGATCACCGCGCCATCGCCGCGGACCGGCTGCACAAGGCGTCGTTACGCGCTGGTCTCGGCTATGGCCCCGAGCGCCTGGATCTTCGCGACATCGACCTGCGCTTCGATTCGACGCGCATCGGCGGCGGCGTGGTCATCGCGCTGCGCGAGCGCATCGGGTTGGGTGCCACGATCGTCGTCGATAGCCTGAACCTCGACGCCTACACGGCGGCGCCGGTCAAGGGGGCACCCGTGGCCAAGCCTCCCAAATCGGGCAAGGGCCAATCCGCTGGCACGGGCGACGGCGGGCTTTCCGCCTTCGACGCCAATGTCCGCCTCCGCGTCGGGCAGCTCACGGCGCAGGGCATGGCGCTCAAGGGCCTGACGCTCGACGGCTCGCTGATCCGGGGCAATCTTACCGTCACGTCGCTCAAGGTCGCCGATTTGGCCGGCGGTAAGCTCGAGGTCTCGGGGAAGATTACCGGACTTGACCGGGCGCCGATCCCGGACCTCCGCTTTTCGCTCTCGACCGGCGCGCCCGACAAGCTGCTGGCGCTCGCCGGACTGTCCACCTCCGTCCCCGCGGCCAAGCTCCGGCCCTTCGCGCTGGACGGCGCCTTCAAGTCCGAGGCCCGCACGACCCGGCTCGACGCGAAGATGTCGGCGGGCGCGCTGCGCGTCGGGCTCAAGGGCACCGTTGCCGACCTCGCCACCGCGCCGCGCGTCGGCCTCGCTCTCGATGCGTCGCATCCTAACTACGTCGAGTTCGTCCGCCTGTTCCTGCCCGATTTCACCCCGCGCGTCGACGGCAAGGGGCCGTTCTCGTTGGCGGCCAGGGCCGAGGGGGCGGGCCTCGATGTCCGGCTCACCAGTGTCGCCGCCCGTTTCGGCACGGCGCAGGTGACCGGCGATGCGACGCTGGCCCTGGCGGCGGTGCGGCCCAAGCTCACTGCGAACTTTAAGGCGGGCGCCATCATCGCCGAACATTTCATCCCCGATTCCGTCGATGTTGCGCCCGAACGCGCCGGCGCACCCGGCAAGCCCGTCGCCGCGCCGTCGGGTTCGCCATGGTCGGACGTGCCGCTCGACCTCGATGCGCTGCGCGGATTCGATGCCGATGTAAAGATCGAGGGCAAGACGCTCGATTGGCGGGCCTGGCGGGTGAACGAGCCGCGCATCGAACTCAACCTGGCCGACGGGCGTTTCGACCTGCGCCGGGTCTCGGGCAAGACCGTGGGCGGCACCTTCCTTGCCAAGGGCGGCCTCGCGGCACCGGTGAAGAAGGGCGGCGCGGCGGAGCTCAAGGCCGACATCGACATCTCCCGCGCCGATCTCGCCAAGGCGATGTTCAACGCAACCGACCTCGACCTCGCCAAGGGAACGGTGACGTTCAGGATGAACCTCGCGGGCAAGGGCGTGTCGAGCCGGGCGCTGGTGTCGTCGCTGGCGGGTGCCGGCAACCTGGAAGCGGTGAACGGCGCGATCTCCGGCTTTGATCTCGGCCGCGTCAACGAACGGCTCAAGAACCTCAATCAGCCGACCGCCTTCCTCGGGCTGCTGCAGGCGGCGATGTCGGGGGGAACGACGACGTTCTCGAAATTCGGCGGCACCTTCCGCATCGAAAAGGGCGTGCTTCGCTCCGACGACATCGTGCTCGTCGCCGATGGCGGCAGCGGCCAGGGAACGCTCGTCGCCGACCTGCCGAAATGGCAGATCAATGCCGATAGCATGTTCCGCCTGTCAGGCCACAAGGACGCGCCGCCGTTCCGCATGGCGCTCAAGGGGCCGCTCGACCAGCCGCGGCGTGTCTTCAACGTGAACGAGTTGCAGGCGTGGATGGTGAGCAAGGGCGCCGGCGCGCTGATCGAGCAGCTCACAAAGAAGAAAAAGCCGCAGGACCAGGGCGGTACGGCGCCGTCGACCCAGTCGCAACCGGCCCAGCCCAAGCCCGAAGAATTCATCCGCGACATCTTCGAACTGTTAAAGAAGAAATAGCCGGTCCGTTCAGCGCGCGGCGCAGGCCTTGATCTCGGCCAGCACGAACAGGCGCAGGGCGCTCGAAAGACTGGGCGGCGGGTCGTCGCGGGTGCGCGCTTCGTCCACTTGGGCGACGAGCCGCGCCACGCTGCAGCCACGCTCGCGCGCGATGCGGCGGATCTCCTCCCAGAATTCGTCCTCGATGGCGACCGAGGTGCGGTGGCCGTCCAGCGTCAGGGAGTGGCGGCGCAGCGTCATCGCCCGTACCTCCCGCCTGCCGGCTCCGGTTTCGAACGGCGCCTGGCGCGGCCGGCAACGGATCTTTTCGCCTTCCGCGCCGCGGCGACGGCGAGCTCGGCCCAAGGCAGGAAGGCATCACCATCGTCCAGTCCGCCCGGGGGCAGGGTCCAGAACGACAGGCGCACGCGGCGGCCCCCGCGCATATAGGTGAAGGGGGCGGCGCCGGCGGCCTCGAAGCGCGGCCGTGTCGTCGCATCGGTCTTGAGGTAGAGCGTTCCGCCGCTGACGATGGCGAACATGGCGCCGTCGAGGTAAAGCCCGTGGCCGCCGAACATGCGCCGCGCCATAACGTCGCCGAGCGGCAGCGCCAGCGCGGTCGCGCGCGCGACGATCCCGGCGTCCACCGTCATGGCGCGAGCTCGTTCATGAAGGCGACCGCCACGGCAACCGCTTTCGGGAGGTTCTCCCCTGCGGTGCGGCACGACGCCTTGCATGGCCTGAATAAATGATCACTGTCGGGGAGGTAATGAACCCGCAAGGCCACCGTCAGCGGCGAGCGCGCCGATCCGTCGAAGATCAACTCAGAGCGGCGAGAGGAGTTCGCCATTGGACGGCTTCGCCGTGGTGACCCCGGCGAAGAAGTCGTTGCCCTTGTCGTCGACGACGATGAAGGCGGGGAAGTTCTCGACCTCGATGCGCCACACCGCCTCCATGCCGAGCTCGGGATATTCCAGCACCTCGACCTTCCTTATGCAGTCCTGGGCGAGGCGCGCCGCGGGCCCGCCGGTGGAGCCGAGGTAGAATCCCCCGTGCTTCCTGCACGCCGCCGTCACCGCGGACGAACGGTTGCCCTTGGCCAGCATGATCATGGACCCGCCCGCCGCCTGGAACTGGTCGACGTAGGAATCCATCCGCCCCGCCGTGGTCGGGCCGAAGCTGCCGGACGCCATGCCTTTCGGCGTCTTGGCCGGGCCGGCGTAATAGACCGGGTGGTTCTTCAGGTAGTCGGGCATGCCCTGGCCGGCGTCGAGCCGCTCCTTGATCTTGGCGTGGGCGATGTCGCGGGCGACGACCATCGGCCCCGTCAGCGACAGCCGCGTCTTCACCGGATGGCGGGACAGCGTCGCCAGGATGTCCTTCATCGGTTTGTTGAGATCGATCCTGACCACCTCACCCGGCATGGACGCCTCATCGAAATCGGGCATGAAGCGCGCGGGATCGGTCTCGAGCTGCTCGAGGAACACGCCGTCGCGGGTGATCTTGCCGAGCGCCTGGCGGTCGGCCGAACACGACACGCCGATGCCGACGGGGCAACTGGCGCCGTGGCGCGGCAGGCGGATGACGCGGACGTCGTGGCAGAAATATTTGCCGCCGAACTGGGCGCCGATGCCGGTACGCTGGGTCAGCTTGTGGATTTCCGCCTCCAGCTCGATGTCGCGGAAGGCCTGGCCGTACTTGTTGCCCTTGGTCGGCAGGTTGTCGAGATAGCGGCAGGTGGCGAGCTTGACCGTCTTCAGTGTCAGTTCCGCCGAGGTGCCGCCGATGACGAAGGCGAGGTGATAGGGCGGGCAGGCGGCGGTGCCGAGGGTGCGGATCTTCTCGTCGGCGAATTTTAGCAGCGACTTGGGATTCAGCAGCGCCTTGGTTTCCTGGTACAGATAGGTCTTGTTGGCCGATCCGCCACCCTTGGCGATGAACAGGAATTCGTACTCGTTGCCCGCGCTCGCAAACAGGTCGATCTGGGCCGGAAGGTTAGTGCCCGTGTTGACTTCCTCGTACATGTCGAGCGGCGCCATCTGCGAATAGCGCAGGTTGTCCTCGGCATAGGTGCGCTGGATGCCGTCGGCGAGGCGCGCCTCGTCGTCGCCGTCGGTCAACACCAGGTGCCCGCGCTTGGCCATGACGATGGCGGTACCGGTATCCTGGCACATGGGTAGCACGCCGCCCGCCGCGATGTTGGCGTTCTTCAGCAGTTCGAAGGCGACGAAACGGTCGTTGTCGGACGCATCCTTGTCGTCGAAGATACTGCGCAGCTGGGCGAGGTGTCCCGGCCGCAGCAGGTGGGAAATATCGAAGAACGCTTCCTTGGCCAGCACGGAGAGCGCCCGCGTGTCGACGCGGAGGAACGTCTTGTCACCGATCTTCACCGTCGCGACGTAATCGCCGGTAATCCTGCGCCACGGCGTCTCGGCGTGGGCGAGGGGAAACAGCCTGTGATACGCGAAATCGGTCATGATCTCCGTTTCCGTGGTCGGCCATAGGCCAGCGAAGGCGGCTTACTTCTTGCTGCGGAACTGGTCCAGCGACACGATCTTCCTGCCGGCAGCGCCAGCGGGGGAACGGAGCCGGGCGCCGCGCGTGGGGGAGTCCGGTATCTTGCCCGTGGCGGCAGAGGCGGTCTTCCGCGTATCGCCTGCGGTCCCGAAGGTGAGGCCGAACTTGGCCTCGGGATCGGCGAAGGCGGTCAGCGCGGCGAGCGGCACATAGAGCCGCTCGCGCTTGCCGGAGAAGGACAGTTCGATGGCGAAGGCGTCCTCGTAAGCGACCAGGTTCCAGAACTGGTGCTGGACCACGATGGTCATTTCTCGCGGATACAGCGCCCTGAGGCGCGCTGCCATTTCGACGCCGGGGGCGTCGGTGCGGAAGGTGACGTAGAAATGATGCTTGCCGGGAAGGCCCTGGGTCGCCACCGCCCGCAGCGCGTCGCGCGCGACGCCGCGCATGGCGTCTTCCACCATCCTGTCGTAGTCGAAGCCGGTGTTATTCGATTTGCCGCTCACGTCCCTGCACCTTGCCCTGTTGGTTCGCGCCAATATACATCCCTGCCCGCTGCCCGTCATCAGCGCGGGATGGTAAACGACACGGGAGCCACGGGAAAACGGTGGGGGGCTTCTGTTGCCCGGCGCCCCCCGGGCCGCGCTTGCTTAGTTAAGCAGCGAGTGCGTACTCGTTGTCGTTCGCACTTAGAGTTTGACCCGATAACGGCGGTATCATGCCGGGCAAAAATCCTACCTTTACCACGCGCGTCGATCCTGGTTCGCCCCCAAGGCAGGCCCTCATGGGCCGGATGGGAAGTGGTGGAGGCGCCGGGTACTGCCCCCGGGTCCGCAACGCTTATTCCATAGGACGTTTATCGCCATAGCCGCCGAGGCGGCAGTGGAAATATAAGGACTGGGGCGCCCGATGGGAAGGGGCGATGGGCACGCTTCCCCTTGGTCCCGTAAAGCCTTAGAGTGCGGAAAGATCGAGAAAAAACCCCGGAAACCGCCGTTTTCCCACCGATGCCCCTGTCCCCCGACCAGAAAGCCGAGATCGCCGCCGCCCGCGAGCAGTCGACCCCGACCCGTCGCCCCACCGTCGCCGCGCTCGAGGACATCCTGTACGAGGCCCTGCCGGTCCTCGACCACGGTTTCGTCCGGGTGGTGGACTACATGGGCGACGACGCCGCCGTCGTCCAGGCGGCGCGGGTGTCCTACGGCAAGGGCACGCGGCGCATTTCCGAGGATGCGGGCCTGATCAACTACCTCATGCGCCACCGGCATACCACGCCCTTCGAAATGTGCGAGATCAAGTACCACGTCAAGCTGCCGATCTTCGTCGCGCGCCAGTGGATCCGCCATCGCACCGCCAACGTCAACGAATACTCGGCGCGCTATTCGATCCTCGACAACGAATTCTACCTGCCGGCGCCGGAGCATCTCGGCGTGCAGTCGACCGCCAACCGCCAGGGCCGGGGGGAGGCGCTCACCGGCGCCGAGGCCAGGCGCGTAATGGAGCTTCTGAAGGAAGACGCCGAGCGCACCTACGCCCATTACGAGGACATGCTGAACGAGGGCGAGGACGGCAAGCCGCGCGATCCCGGACGCCAGGGCCTTGCACGCGAGCTCGCGCGCATGAACCTGACGCTCAACTTCTATACCCAATGGTACTGGAAGACGGACCTGCACAACCTGCTGCACTTCCTGTCGCTCCGGGCCGATCCCCACGCGCAATATGAAATCCGCGTCTATGCCGAGGCGATGCTCGATACCCTCCGGCGCTGGGTGCCGATCACCTATGACGCCTTTTGCCAGTACCGCATGGGCGGCCTTCATCTGTCGGCCAAGGGGCTCGACGTGGTCAAGCGCCTTCTGGCGGGCGAACACGTGGAGCAGAAGGCCTCCGGCCTGTCGCCGCGCGAATGGCGCGAGATGATGGCAGCGCTCGGCCGCACGTCCTAGACTCGCCGTGACATCTCGGGCAGGGCCACGCGCAACACACCGAGGCATCGGCGTTTTGCGGCCGCGGCTTTACCGCCGTCCGATCATGCCTTGCTTCGGCAAGGCATCGCGCGTTACTCTCGACAATCGTTGTATACAATTTCGGAGCCCATTCATTTGGTTATTTGATTCAGTGCGTACACATTGATCTCCGTACCGCGTCGCCGGGTCTTAGTCGACCGGACAGGCATTCATCACAAGATGCTTTTTCGACAGGGAGATTCAAATGACCAAACCCCAGCTCAAGACAGAATCCGTACGCCATCCAAGCCGCCGCCGGGTCATCAAAGGTGCCGCCGGCATGGGCGCGGCCGTTGCCGCCGGCGCGGCCCTTGGTTTTCCGCACGTGCGCAAGGCCGGTGCGGCGACCACGACGACGTGGCGCATCCAGACATCCTGGCCGGGCGGTGTCGGCCTCGACATCTTCAAGAAGTGGTGCGCCGGCATCAAGGAGAAGACGAGCGGCGAGCTCGAGTTCAAGGCCTTCGGTGCCAACGACGTCGTCGGCGAATTCCAGTTGTTCGATGCGGTGCGCCGCGGCGCGCTGGAGGCGATGAATCCCTTCACTCTTTACTGGGCGGGACGCATGCCGGCCTCTGTGTTCCTGAGCTCCTATCCGCTCGGGCCGCGCAACCCGCACGAATGGGACGTGTTCTACTACGGCCTCGGCGGCCTCGAGATCACGCGCGAAATCTTCGCCAAGCACGGACTCTATTACGTCGGGCCCATCCACCACGGCCCCAATATCATCCACTCCAAGGTACCGATCCGGTCCATCGACGATTTCCGCGGGCGCAAGATGCGCCTTCCGGGCGGCATAGTCGCTGAGGTCTTCCAGGCCGCCGGTGCCAAGACGACGCTACTGCCGGGCAGCGCCATCTTCCCGGCGCTGGAAAAGGGGACCATCGACGTCGCCGACTACGTCGGGCCCGCGATCAATTACGCCCTCGGCTTCCACCAGGTGACCAAGTACATCTCCATGGGGCCACCGGGTTTCATGTCGATCTACCAGCCGGTGGACCTGATGGATCTGACGGTCAGTCAAACCGCCTGGAACAAATTGTCCAAGGCGATGAAGCAGTTCGTCGAAATGGAAGTCCACGTCTATTCCGACCTGCATCACGCCGCGATACAGAAGGCCGACCATGATTCGTGGAAGAAGTTCGAGGAGGCGGGGACCATCATCACGCGCCTGTCCGAATCCGACGTCGAGAAATTTACCCAGCTCTCGGTTCCGCTGTGGTTCAAATGGGCGAAGAAGGATGGCGATGCCGCCCGGGTGTTCAAGATCCAGCTCGACTACATGATGTCGGGCAGCCTCGGTTACGTCACGCCGGGCATGATCAAGGGTCAGAGCCTGTGACGATCGTGCCGCGAATTCGCGTGTAACCATCCGTCAGAACCGGTGCGGCCGGGGGCGCAAGGCGCGCATCCCGGCCGACGCCGGCAGAGCGCTCCCGGGGCCGTCCGCGCATGCCCAATCTTACTTTCGTCCTTCCCCATTGGTTTTACTGGTCCGGCCTCGTGTTTCTTCCGCTGGGCGCAATGTGGCTTGCGCGCAGGAGTGAGACGCGCCTCGGGCCGCGCGGCCTGTCGCGCGGCATCGCCTACCTGTTTCTGGTGACTACGGGGTTCATCGGCATCCATCGGTTCTATTGCCGCAATTGGCTGGGAGTGCTCTACCTGCCGGTGTTTGGCGTCATGCTGTATTGCAACGCCCGGGTCCGCGGATTGCGCAACGCGGTCTCCCAGGCGCGCCATGACCTCGCCGGCGCGGACTTCGCCGTGGAACGACTGCAGAAGGCCATTGCCGTCGGCCAGTCGGACGCCGCCGACAAGCTCGCCCAGGCCCAGGCCCAGCTCGCCGCCGCCCGCGATGCACTCGCTGTCCGCTTGTCCCAGTTTGATGCCTGGGACACCGCAGCGATGGCGCTTCTGATCGTCATTCTTGCCGGGCTTGCGTTCGATGCCTGGCGCCTTCCGAAACTGCTGCGTACCGCCGCCGCCCGGGAGGGAGCGGAGCCGTCTTCGCCGATAAGTATCCTGCCGCCGGCCGAGACGGGCCACGCCCGAGGCGGACGGCTTGCGCGCACGATTGACGGGCTCAGCCGTTGGTCCGGCCATTTCGTCGCCTATTGGTCTGTGATCGCGGTCTTCGTCTATTACTACGAGGTCATCGCCCGCTACGTCTTCAATTCGCCGACTAACTGGGCGCATGAAAGTATGTTTCTGATGTTCGGCATGCAGTACCTGCTGGCGGGAGCTTTCGCGCTGCGCGAGGACGCCCACGTTCGCGTGGATGTCCTCTACGGCATGCTTGGACGCCGGGCGCAGGCCGCGGTGGATATTGCGACGTCGGTCTTTTTCTTCATCTTCTGCAGCGCATTGCTGTGGACGGGCTGGACCTTCTTCCTCGATTCCTATTCGGTCAGGGAAGTATCGTTCACCGAATGGGCGATCCAGTATTGGCCGGTCAAGTTCAGCATGGTGCTTGGTGCGGCGCTCATCCTGCTGCAGGGCGGAGTGAAATTAACCCGCGACATCGCCGTCCTTCGTGGCACGGGGCAGTGATATGGGGCTGTCCATCGGTATCGAATGGCTGACCCTGCTGATGTTCGGTTCACTGTTCGTGTTGCTGATGGCGGGCTTGCCACTCGCGTTCGTCACCGGCGGGCTCGCCTGCGTGTTCCTGTTCCTGTTCGGCGATGCGCAGATGCTCAACCTTCTGCCGTCGCGCATTTTCCCTTACATGACCGATTATCAGCTTTCGGCGATCCCGCTCTTCATCTTCATGGCGGCCATGCTGGAGCGGGCGGGACTGATCGAGGAGCTGTTCGACGTCGTCTACAAGATCTTGGGGGGGCTGCGGGGCGGGCTGGCCACGGCGACCATCGTCGCCTCGACCATCCTCGCGGCCATGGTCGGCGTCATCGGGGCGACGGAAGTGACCATGGGCATCATCGCGCTGCCTGCGATGCTGAAGCGTGCCTACAATCCGGAACTTGCCTGTGGTTCGATCCTCGCGGGCGGCACCCTTGGCATCCTCATTCCGCCGTCCATCCTCGCCATCATCTTTGCCGTCGTCGCCCAGCAGTCGGTCGGCGAGCTCTTCGTGGGTGCGGTGATCCCAGGGCTGCTGCTGTCGGGCCTCTACATCATCTACGTTACCGCGCGCTCCTACGTCGATCCCAAAGCCGGCCCCGCCCTGCCCCTGGAGGAACGCGTTGATTTTCGCGAAAAGGTCCGATTGCTGCGCGGCATCATCGCTCCGCTGATTCTGGTCGTGCTGGTGCTGGGAGTGATCTTCACCGGGATATCGACTCCGGTCGAGGCCGCCGGCATCGGCACATTCGGCGCGCTGGTCGTCGCAGCGCTCCACCGGCGACTTAATATCATTGCGGTCCGTGAGGCGGCGATCACCACCCTCAAGGCTGCGACGATGGTGCTGTGGATTGTGTTTGGCGCCTCGATCTTCGTCGGCTTCTACATTGTCAACGGTGGCCAGGCGTTCGTCACCGAGGCGCTGCTGGCCACCAACCTGGGCCCTTACGGTATCCTGGTGGTCATGATGGCCATCCTCGTGGTGCTGGGTATGTTCCTCGACTGGGTCGGTATACTGTTGCTGGCCGTGCCCATTTTCGTTCCGCTGATGAAAACGTTGCCTTTTGATGGCGTATTCGGCCTTCCCGGCGTCGCGCCGGCCGACGTACCACTATGGTTTGGTGTCGTCTACATGGTCAACATGCAGATGTCTTTCCTCAGCCCGCCGTTCGGCTACGCGCTGTTCTACCTCAAGAGCGTGGCTCCGCCCGAAGTCACCATGGGTATGATCTACCGTTCCGCGATACCTTTCCTCGTGATTCAGGCGATCGGGCTGACGCTCTGCATCCTGTTTCCGCAATTCGTCCTGTGGCTGCCGAAGGCGGTTTACGGTTGAGGCGTGGTGGCGCGATAATAGTTCTGCTTTGAGACGGGACGGAGGTCCTCCATGGCTCGCACGATCGAAAACTACAAAGATTTCTGGCCATTCTATCTCGCCGCCCATTCAAAAGCGGCCACGCGTGGTTTTCACTACGTCGGTACGGCAAGTTTGGTCACTGTCGTTGGATTCGCTGTCTGGTTCGGTGAGTGGTGGCTGCTGCTCCTTGCCCTGCCGGCGCTGTATTCTTTTGCCTGGTTCTCCCATTTCATGATCGAAGGCAACAAGCCGGCGACCTTTACCTATCCGCTATGGTCATTGGTGTCGGATTTCCGCATGGTCGGACTTGCCCTTGCCGGACGTATGCCGCGCGAGCTCCGGAAGTATCAGATCCGCTCGCATCCCTGAAAGCGGTGCCGCGCAAAGGACGAGGAAGAACCGATGACCCATGACATCACCCGCGTCGAGGCCTTCGCCCTCAGCGTCCCCGTCGGCTTCGAATGGGCCGGGTCGAAGCACGTGCGCCGCAACGCGATGACCTATGTCGAGATCGAGACCGCGTCGGGGCTGGTCGGCCACGGCCTGACGGCGCTGTCGCCCGCCCCGGTGGTGGCGACGGCGATCAATCGCGTCGCCCGCAACGCGCTCCTCGGCCTCGACGCGACGGGGCACGAGCATGTCTGGAACGTGGCGCTGTGGGCGCTCACCGCGCCGGGCCAGACGGGAATCGGGTGCAACGCGCTGTCGGCGATCGACATCGCGCTGTGGGACATCAAGGGCAAGATCGCGGAAAAGCCCATATGGGCGTTGCTGGGCGGCGCGCGCCGGCGGCTGCCGGCCTACGCGACCTGCGGCTTTTCGTTCTTCGACCGCGACCAGCTGGCGGAGGCCGGGCAACGGATGTGCGCGCAGGGCTACGACGCGCTCAAGATGCAGGTCGGGCGTCCCGGCCTCGACGCGCGCGAGGACGCCGTCGACGTCCATGCCGTGATCGACGAGGACGTGCGGCGCATCCGCTGCCTGCGCGATGCGGTCGGCGACGGAGTGGAGATCGCCATGGACGCGGGCGCGCGCCTCGACGGCGATCATGCCGCCGATCTCGCCGCCCGCGCCGCCGATCTCGGCGTCACCTTCTTCGAGGAGCCCGTCGTCGCCAACGACGTGCCTGCGATGGCGGCCCTGCGCCGGCGCGTGCCGGCGATGAAGGTCGCCTGCGGCCAGAGCGAGGGCCAGGTCTGGCGCTTTCGCGACATGATCGCGGCCAATGCCATCGACATCGTCCAGCCCAACGTGATCGTCGCCGGCGGGTTCACCGGCGCCGCGCGTGCGGCGGCGCTGGCCGTGGACGCGAATCTTCCGGTGTTCCATGGCGGCGGCGCGAGCTACCACAATGCCCATCTGCAGGCCGGGCTGGCGGCGGGTACCGGGCTCGAGCACCAGATGAGTTCGTCGCCCGCGGCGGAAAAGGTTTTCGACGGCCTGCCGGTGTTCGCCGACGGGCACCTCGAAATGACGGACGCGCCCGGCCTCGGGTTCACCCTCAGGGACGGCGTGCTGCGGGAATTTGCCGTCGATTAAACGGTGCCGGCGGGCGGCGGCGCGTCGCGGTCGAGATAGTGGGCGAGCCGCGATGTCGCCTTGCGGCCCGGGCTATGGCTTGCCAGCACGTGGCGGATCGTGTTGACGAACGTGGCCACCGACACCGGCTTCGCGACATAGGCGTCGCACCCGGCCGCCATCGCGGCCCGCTTGTGGAAGCGCGTCGGAAGCCCGCTGACCACGACGACCGGAATCCCTCGCTCCGGACCGTTCTTCAGCCGCCGCACCGCATCCAGGCCCGATGGGCCAGGGTCGACCACGTCGATGACGATGAGGTCGGGCCGGACGATCTTCAGGGTTTCCAGTGCCTGGTCGCCGTCGGCGGCCGTGTAGACGTCGTCGGCGGCGCAGGCGAGGAGGTCCCTGAACAGGACCCGGTTCATGACATCGCCCTCGACGAGGAGGATCCCCGTCTTGCGCCCGGTCCGTGCTTCAGCCTTTGCCATCGTCGATCACCGGTGGGGGTTCAGAATCCATAGCGCAGGCCGACGCCGACGTTGTGGGACGTGATCTTGCCCTGGACCGTGTCGCCGGTCACGTACTGCATGTCGTAGTCGTCGGTGGCGAAGTAGCGGTATTCGAAAAACAGGTCGAGCCGGTCGTCCAGCGCGAAGTTGACGCCGCCGCCGATCTGATAGGCGAAGACGTCGTCGTCCCCGTCCACAAGCGCCGCGCTCGGCAGTCCCCCGTCGCTCACGTTCACCCGGGCAACGCCGATGCCGCCGCCGATGAACGGCGTGACCGACTCCATAAGGCGGAAGTCCTGGAACACGTTGGCCATCATGCCGGTCATGGACAGGTGGCCCTGGCCGTCGCCCGACGTCCCGTCGAGATCGCCCATCCCGAGGAAGGTGCCGGCACCGCCGTCGCTGTTCACCGTGACGTCGCTGAAACTGTGCCGGCGGTAGAACAGCTCCGCCTCGAAGCGCGTGCCCAGATTCGACTTGTAGCCGGCGAAGAGGTTCGTCCCGCCGAGCTTTTCCAGCTCCCCCTTCACGTCGACACCCGGCGCGGTGAAGGTGCCGACGGCGTTGGCGGCGACCGACATCTGCGCGCCGACGTACCAGTTGTGCGTGCGCGAACAATCGGTGCCGGTGCCGTCCGGACAGGGGCGCCGGGCGGCCGCGACGGAGGGGGCTGCGGTTCCGGGGGAGGGGGCGGCGCCGGGTTCGTGGCTGACGAGCTCGCCGCCGACCGGCGCCGTGTCGCCCGCACCTATCGCCGGGGACGGCGCCGGCGGCAGCGCGTCGCGCGGTCCCGTTGCTGCTCCGGCGTGAGTCGCGGCCGGTGCCGGAGCCGCCGTGAGGACGGGCCGGCGTAGCGGCAGCGGAAACGACGGTGGTAGCGCGGCACGTGGCGTGGGCTTTTTCTGCACGGCGGCGGTGTCGCGTGCCGCGGGGACGGAATGGGCGGCCACCGGGTCGGGGACCGGGGTCACGTCGGATGCGGTGCCGGCGACAGACGGTACCGATGCATGCGTCTCCGGCGGCGATGGTGCGCGTACGCCGGGCGGCGGTACCGCGGTCGCCACCTCTGGAGGGCGTGGCGCAGGTTCCACGGGGACGGCCGCGGAATCAGGCTCGCGCGGGGTTGCTTCCGTCGGGGCCGGCACAGCTTCAGGGGGCGCGTTCTGGCTTAGGTTCCGGGCGTGATCCGTCGGCACTGCGGCGACGTCCGGCGGGGCGGGGACGGACTCCGACGGGGCCGGCGCCGTTTCGGCAGCCGCGGGCGCGGAATCCCGCGGGGGCAGGGCGGGTTCGGTCAGGACCGGAGCTTCGATCGATGGTGCCGGAGGCGGCTCGGTCGCTCCCGTGGCATCCTCGGGTGCGGGCGCGACGGCGACTTGCGGAATCGTATCGGCCACCAGCGCCGATGCGATCTTCCGATCGAACGTTGTCAGGGACCGCAGCGCCGATTGCAGCACGGGAAGGCCGAGCCAGCCTGCGCTCGCCGCGTAGACCGCAAGACCGGCGAACAGAACCGCAGCGGCGGAGGACAGGATAAGGATAAACCGCCGCCGGCGACGCCGTCTGCGCCGCGAGGGCTTGAGGTCGGGCCACGGAGGCCACCGCAGATGCCGCGCGCGTTGAACCGCGGCCTCGTAGATGGCATCGACGTCGTGTCGCCTGAGTTCTCCGGTCATCGGCCGGTCCGATCAAACCACGGCCCCCCCGCCATGATCAGGGGTTCACCGCCGGAGGCCGCCCCCAGCTTTCGCCGGTCGTCTCGGACCTGGGTTCTGTCCTGCCGTAATTGCCGATTGGGGTTGTTGCCCGGGAAGGGCGGTCGTCGCCCTGCAACGTGGCCAGAAGGTCACGCATCTCCTTCAGTCCGTGCCGGAGGCCGCGGTTGGCCAGCCTGAGGACGCCACGGTCGACTCCGTCGAAGACGGTGAGACCCTGCAGGAACAGCTCGCGAAAGACGACGCGGTCGTGAATGCCCTCGGCGAGACGGAAACCCAGACGCGGAACCAATTCTTCGAGAACCTGGGTGACCGATCGCGTGACCTTGGTGTTCACGTTCGGCAGGCGATTGAGCACCACGACCCAGCGCAGGTCGCCGATGCGCATTTCGCGCCGCTTCTCCATCATATAGAGGACGAGCTCGCTGTAGGCGCTGGGCCCGACGATCCGTTCGGCGCTTTCGTCGACCTCCACCATGGCATCGAGGTCGAGATAGCTGGGGTTGAGTGGCGTCACCAGAATGTCCGCGAAGACGTGGGCTGCGCGGCACAGGACGCTGTCGCTGCCCGGCGTGTCGACGACAATGAAGTCGGTGTCGGAAAGGCCTTCGAGCGCCGTTACCACCTGGTCGAGCTTCTCGTCTCCGCTCCTGTCTTCGGTGGCGCTGCGGGACAGCGAAACCTGCCGGTGTTGGGGCAACAGAATTTCGGGACGTTCCGCCTTGGCCCGGCGGCGGTTTTCCAGAAATCGGGACAGCGTACCCTGGCGCCCGTCGAGATCGATGCTGCCGACCCGAAATCCGGCGGCGAGGAGCCCGGCGACGATGTGGATCGCAAGCGTGGACTTGCCGGAACCGCCCTTTTCGTTGCCGAGGATGACGACCCGTGGACGCTGTCCGTTCGTGAGCCATGATTTGAGAAAGCTGTTCATGATACGGGGACTCCCAAAGCCCCACCGGGTGCAACGCCTGCCGGTCTCGTTTCCCTGTTCAACACCATTGACGCCTTCCCATTCTCGGCGGGCGCCGTTGCCTGCGGTCCCTAGTCGGCCGGCCCCATGGGCACCGACCCCGGCTCGCCGGGAATCGGCGGTGCCTTGGCGATTTCATTGAGCCGATGGCGCAACGTCTGCAGCAGTTCCTTGTCCTCGCCCGCCGCCTTGGCCTTGGCGTACCGGCCGGCCCAGTCGACCCGCTCCCCGGGGCTTGCCGCCATCCACAGTTCCCAGGAATCGAGTTCGTCGGGGGTGAGCACGAACCGGAGCCACACCGAGAACCGGACGGATGCCGGCTGCCCCGCCTCGCCGTCGACCGGATTCCAGTCGCTCAGCCCGCGCAGGATCCGGTTACCCGGAACGTGGTTGCCCGTCTCGGGCGGGGCGGGGGCAGCGCGCGCCACGGAGCCTCCGATCGGCCTGAATCCGGCGAACCCGCCCGACGCCGGAACCGGCGCTTCCCGGGGTGCGGACGTCTCGCGGGGCGTCGGTGGGGCGTCGCGGCTCGAGACGTCGCTGACGGGTCTGAATTCGGCGAGCCCGCCCGACATGGCGGGGCGGGCGTCACGCAGCGCTGCCGCATCGCGGGCGGCTGCATCGCCGATACGCTTGAGGCGCGCGAGATCGACCTTGTCTTCCATAAGGCTGGGATCGAGCCCGCGGGTTCGTGCCGGCCTGCGTTGCGGGCCGGGCATGTCCGCGGGAGGTGACGGCGGGGCGGGCGTGATGGTTTCCGCGTCGCCGGTCGCGGCCGGCTTGCTGGTGGTGAATGAGATATACCCGAACGATGCGAGGGCGAGGATGCAGCCGCGGACGATGCCGGGCGTGAGCGCGGTGGCCTTGGCGAGTTCGGCGATCAAGGCATCGTCAAGGCCGCCGTCAAGATCGAGCACGGAAAACGCGAGAAAGATGCGGAGATCGTTCGCCGAAAGCCGTTCGTCCCGCGCCATCTCGAGCGCTGAAGACCTGTCAATGACGTGTCTTATGTACAAGGATTCCATATCATACATCTTGCATGAATGTGATGCAGCTTGTACAATATCTTGAGGAATTATGATTAACAACCCCTCAAAATATCAAGGGCTTCAATTGCTCCCACCGCGGTGGGCCGGACCTGCAAATTGAAGCGGCGCGTTCGCTGGCAGCACTCGCGCGTTACGGTTAAGATAACATTATTCGAGGGAGGGCCGAGAGCATGAAATTCATCGTCGTCGCATCGCAGAAGGGTGGATGCGGAAAGACCACCCTCGCCGCCCATCTTGCCGTCGCCGCTGAGCTCGCGGGCAGCGGGCCGGTGATGCTGATCGACACCGATCCCCAGGGCACGCTGACCTATTGGTGGAAGGAACGTTCCAGCAAGGTTCCCGGACTGATTCAACGCAACGATCTGCGCCAGTACGCCGGGGCGCCCAATCTTCTTTCGGATATCGAAAGCCTCCGCCAGTTCGGTGCCCAGTTCGTGATCATCGATACGCCTCCCGGCTTCACCAGCGAAATCGAGCAGGCGATCCAGTTCGCCGATCTCGTCGTCGTTCCGGTGCGGCCGAGCCCCCATGACCTCCGGGCCAGCGCGGCGACGGTGCAGCTTGCCAAGGAGCTCGACAAGGACACGATGTTCGTCCTCAACTCGGCCATCGTGCGCTCGCGCATCTCGTCGGACGCGATCGTGGCGCTGTCGCAATTCGGGCCGTTGGCGCCCGTGGTCCTGCACCAGCGGCTCGACTACGCTTCGGGGATGATCGATGGTGGCACGGCCTTGGAAAACAAGCCGAATTCACTGGCTGCCGCGGAAATGAAAGCGCTTTGGAGCTTCATCGCCGATCGTCTCGAAGGGCGCATCGACATCGCCTTGCGTCAGGTCGGCTAGACGCCTCTATTCAACGACGATTCTCGGCCCGCCGCGTCCCTGGCGGGTTACCTCCACCGCGTCCCAGACCTTTCGCGCGATAGCGCGGAACCGCGCAGCGTTCTCGGACTCCGGCCGCGACGCGGTGATCGGCGCGCCGCCGTCGGAGGTTTCGCGGATTTCCATGTCGAGCGGAATCTCGCCGAGGAAAGGCACGTTCAGTTCCTCGGCGCAGGCCCTGGCGCCCCCGTGGCTGAAGATGTGGCTTTCATGGCCGCAGTTCGGGCAGATGAAGGTGGACATGTTTTCCACAATGCCGAGCACAGGCACGTTCACCTTCCGGAACATGGCGAGACCCTTGCGCGCGTCGATGAGCGCGATGTCTTGGGGCGTCGAAACGATCACCGCGCCAGCGAGCGGCACCCGTTGCGCCAGCGTCAACTGCGCGTCACCCGTGCCTGGCGGCATGTCCACCACCATCACGTCGAGCGTGCCCCAGTTGACGTCGCGCATCATCTGCTCCAGCGCGCCGATCACCATCGGTCCGCGCCAGATCATGGGCGTGTCCTCCTTGATGAGGAAGCCGATCGACATGGCCTTGATGCCGTAGTTTTCCATCGGCTCGAGTATCTTCCCATCCTTCGATTGCGGCCGCCCGGTGATGCCGAGCATGCGCGGAACCGAAGGCCCATAGATGTCCGCATCGAGTATGCCGACCTCGTGGCCCTCGGCGCGAAGCGCCAGCGCGAGATTTGCCGCGACCGTGGACTTACCGACGCCGCCCTTGCCCGAGGCGACGGCGACGATATGGCGCACGCCGGGAACGAGCGGTTTTGGTGCGTCGGCGGCGACCCGGCCGTGCGGTGCCTGCGCGGCGCGGCGGGCAGCCTGGATATCAGAACCCGACGCGGCCGCGGGGGCGGACAGGGGCGGGGTGGGGGGGCGTTCGGCGGTCAGCACCGCCGTTACCGAGACCACGCCGGGCACCTGCATCACGGAATCCTCCGCGGCCTTGCGCATCGGTTCGAGCGCGGCGCCGCGTTCGGGCTCGACCTCGATGGCGAAACCGACATTGCCGTCGCGCACGACGACGCCGGAAACCCGGCCGAGAGTGACGATATCCTTGCCGTGTCCCGGATCGATGACGGCTCCGAGTGCCTTGCGGACGTCTGCCTCGGTCACCGCCGTGTGCCTTGCAACCATGGGATTCCATGCCTTTCGCGGCGTTCTTGGGTATTTTCGCCGGGGCCACGACATTGCGCCCCGGGGCAAGCTGCCTTATAACGCTCGATATAGACATCGCGGGCGAGAATTCAAAGCAACAGACTTATTCGCTCCGGTCTGTCATTTCCATAACGCGCGGCAGTTTCCGATGAAAGGACATATCAATGCCCTGGAATAACCAAGGTGGTGGCGGCAGTCCCTGGGGATCAGGGGGTGGCAGCGGCGGTGGCGGGCGCGGTCAGGGCCCGTGGGGCGGTGGCGGCGGTCCGCGGCCGCCCGATTTCGAGGACCTGCTGCGCCGCGGCCAGGACAAGCTGCGCGGGATCATCCCCGGCGGGGTTGGGTCCTCCCGAGGGATCATTCTGGTGCTGCTGATTGCCGTCGCCATCTGGCTGGCGTCGGGGTTCTATCGCGTGCAGCCGGACGAACAGGGCGTGGTGCTGCGCTTCGGCGCCTTACATAGCACCACCCCGCCCGGTCTCAACTACCATCTGCCGGTGCCGTTCGAATCGGCGCTGACGCCCTCGGTCACCCGTGTCAACCGTGTCGACGTGGGCTTCCGGTCAAGTGCGGCGACCTCGACCGGCGCCGGATCCCGCGACGTGCCCGAAGAGGGGCTGATGCTGACCGGCGACGAGAACATCATCGATGTGAAGTACACGGTGTTCTGGGTCATCAACGACGCCGGCAAGTTCCTGTTCAATATCCGCAACCCCGAACAGACGGTGAGGGCCGCCGCCGAAAGCGCGATGCGCGAGATCGTCGGCCGCTCCGCCATCCAGCGCGAGGAGGAACGGATCCTCAGCGGCGATCCGGCGCCGAAGGCGGCAGTTGCCGGCATCATGATCCGCGACATCCTCGAACGCGGTCGCCGCGAGGTAGAGCAGGAGACTGAGAAGCTGCTGCAGCGTACCCTCGACACTTACGGTGCCGGCATCAAGATCACCCAGGTTCAGATGCAGAACGTGGAGCCGCCCGCGCAGGTGATCGACGCCTTCCGCGACGTCCAGCGCGCCGAAGCGGACAAGGAACGCCTGCGTAACGAGGCCCAGGGCTACAGCAACGACATCATTCCCCGGGCCCGTGGCGAGGCGGCAAGAATCATACAGGAGGCGGAAGGCTACAAGCGCCAGACCGTCGCGAAGGCCCAAGGTGATTCAAGCCGTTTCAAGGCCCTCTATGAGCAGTACCGCAACGCGCCCCGGGTCACCCGCCAGCGCCTGTACCTGGAAACCATGGAAGAGGTGCTGGCGAAGAATTCGAAGATCGTGATCGACCGCAGCCAGGGGGGACCGGGCGTGGTGCCCTATCTGCCGCTGCCCGAATTGCAGAAACGACAGGCCGCCCCGGCCCAGGGAGGCGCGAAATGAATCGGCTCGCATCCATTCTCGGCGTCATCATGCTGGCGCTGGCCATCACCGGATTCTCTTCGGTGTTCATGGTGCATCAGACCGAACAGGCGCTCGTCCTGCAATTCGGCGATCCCAAGCGCGTGATCACGGAGCCCGGCCTCAAGTTCAAGATCCCGTTCGTGCAGAACGTGGTGACCTACGACCGCCGGGTTCTCGATCTCGACCCGGCGGCGGAGGAGATGATCGCCGCCGACAAGAAGCGCATCGTCGCCGATTCCTATGCACGCTACAAGATCACCGACCCGCTGAAGTTCTACCAGGCTGTCGGCACGGAAGCGGTACTCCGCCAGCGCCTCGGGCGCATCATCAACGCCTCGATGCGTTCGGTCATCGGCAGTTATTCCCTGGCCGCGCTGCTGACCGAACAGCGCGTCAGGATCATGGCCGAGATCCAGACGCGCGTGAACAGCGAGGCTCTGCAGTTCGGCGTCAACGTCATCGACGTGCGCATCCGCCGCGCCGACCTGCCCCAGGCCAACTCGGAAGCCATCTTCAACCGCATGAAGGCGGAACGCGAACGCGACGCGAAGGAGGTGCGGGCCGAGGGCGCCGAAATCGGCCAGCGGATCCGTGCGGATGCCGACCGCGACCGCACCATATTGCTGGCCGAAGCACAGAAGCGCGCCCAGGAACTGCGCGGCGAAGGCGACGGCGAGGCCCAAGCCATCTACAACACGGCCTACGGCGGGGATGCGACCGAGTTCTATGAGTTCTATCGTCGCATGCAGGCGTTCCGGGAGACCTTCTCGTCCGGCGACGCCAGCTTCGTGCTGTCGCCGGACAGCGAGTTTTTCCGTTATTTCAACGATTTTCCGGCTCCGGGAATGGGGAAGCGCTAGCCGCCCCCCGGGGCGTCGTCGCGGCGCGAGCGGATCGTGGCGGTCGAACTGCTGACGTTCTTGGGTCTTGCCATCGTTGCCGAGGGCATCTTGCTGGCGCTTTTTCCGGCGGCCCTTGCCCGCATGATGCGCGACATGTCGGCGATCGCGCCCGAGCGCCTGCGCTGGCTCGGCCTGTTCGCCGCCGTGGCTGGGGCGGCGTTGCTGCTGGCCTTGGCCAGTACCGGCGGCGGAGCGGGCGACGCGTTTGGCGACCTCGGCTTTCCACGGCTGCGTGCGCTCCTTGCGCTGGCGGCCTGAACCGTCCCGCTCCCGTTTCTCCCGGCGATGAATTCCATTGGAAAACCCGGGCCGGTGCACCGTCTTGACGGTGGATCAGGGGCCGGACAAGTGCCATATTTGAACCATATTCGTATCCTATCCCTCTGGCCCTGCACCGGGTCCCCGGTGTCGGGCAACGCTCCGTGTGAGCGGCCGGTACCGTCGCGGACCGAATCATTGGATGGGGAGGGGAACATCCAGGCGCCGACCCATTTGGCTGTCGGCGCCGTTGCATACGGAACGGAGACCACGACAGTGACTCAGGCGATCATCCCCGGCCGGACCGTCCATCTTCCGGCTCTGCCCGCGGCGAGGCAGACATTCATGAAGTCGATTGCGAGCGCGGCTCTCGCCGGCGTTCTTGCGATCTCGATGATTGCCGTGACGCCAGGGCCGCCGTCCGCCTTCGCGCGCCCTGCACCGGAAAGCTTCGCCGACCTCGCCGAGGGTCTCCTGCCGGCGGTTGTCAATATCTCGACCACCCAGGTCAGCAAGAAGCGCGAACGTGGTCCCGAAATTCCGCAGTTCCCGCCCGGTTCGCCGTTCGAGGAATTCTTCAAGGACTTTTTCGACCGTAACCGGCCCGGCAACGGGCCACGCAAGGCGACATCACTCGGTTCGGGCTTCATCATCGACCCGACGGGCTACATCGTCACCAACCATCACGTCATCGAAGACGCGGAAGAAGTAACCGTCATCCTGCACGACGATACCAACCTCAAGGCCAAGATCATCGGCCGCGACACCAAGACCGACCTGGCGCTGCTCAAGGTCGAGCCGAGGAAACCGCTGGTGGCGGTGAAGTGGGGCGATTCCGAAGCCGCCCGCGTCGGTGACTGGGTGCTGGCTATCGGCAACCCGTTCGGCCTCGGTGGCACGGTGACGGCGGGGATCATCTCGGCGCGCAAGCGCGACATCAATTCCGGCCCTTACGACAGCTACCTGCAGACCGACGCCTCGATCAACCGCGGCAACTCGGGCGGGCCGATGTTCAACCTCAAGGGCGAGGTCATCGGCGTCAATACCGCGATCTATTCGCCCTCCGGCGGGTCCATCGGCATCGGCTTCGCCATTCCCGCGTCCCAGGCCAAGGTGCTGATCGACCAGTTGCAGAAGTATGGGCGCACGCGCCGCGGCTGGCTCGGCGTAAGGATTCAGACGGTGACGGACCAGATCGCCGAAAGCCTGGACATGGGCAAGGCGCGCGGCGCCCTGGTGGCCGGTGTGACCGAGGGCGGCCCGGCCGAGGGGGCCGGCATCAAGTCCGGCGACGTGATCGTGACCTTCGACGGCAAGCCGATCGACGAAATGCGCGATCTGCCCCGTCTCGTCGCGGAAACGCCGATCGACCAGTCGGCCATGGTCAAGCTCCTGCGTAACGGCAAGCCGGTCGAGCTCAAGGTCAAGATCGGCGAATTGCCCGACGACGTGCAGGAACGCAAGGCGTCCGGCGTCGAAGACAAATCCTCCTTGCAGATGTTAGGCCTGACGCTGACGCCGCTGACCGACGCGCTGCGCGAGACCTACAAGCTCGATAGTCGGTCCAAGGGCGTGCTGGTGACGGACGTCAAGGAAGGCAGCGCCGGCAAGAAAGCGGGGCTGCAGCCGGGCGACCTGATCGTCGAGGTGGCGCCGGATACCGTCGCCGCGCCCGAGGAGTTCCAGGAAAAAGTCGAAAAGGCGCGCGAGGCCAAGCGCAAGACCGTGCTGCTTCTGACCGAACGCAAGAAGATCCGCCAGTTCATCGTGCTGCCGGTGTCCTGACGCCGGGGCGGCGGACCATTTGATCGCAGGCGGGGCCGTCACGGGCCCGTTTCGGGGGTGGACGCAGGGATGCGCCGCCCCCGATGCTTTTGCGCGGCGCCGTCCTCCGCGCGGATCGCCACGCCGCTCGGCAAACGGAGCCGGTTCAATTCCAGGGAAATATGCTCTAGTAATGGCGCGCCCGACCGTAGCAGCCACCGTCGCCGCCGACCCGACACACGCCGAGAGGATCCCGGCCTTGACCGCCAAGCCCCTTCTTCGCCCGTTCGCCGCCTTGCGCCCCGCGCCGGGTTTCGCCGCCGAGGTCGCGGCGCCGCCCTATGACGTCGTCTCGACGGAGGAAGCGCGTGACTTGGCGAGCGGCCGGCCGCTGTCCTTCCTGCACATCTCGAAGGCCGAGATCGATCTGGCGCCCGGCACGGACCCCTATTCCCCCGCGGTTTACGCCAAGGCGGCGGAGAATCTCGCGTGCCTGATCCGGGACGGAGTCCTGCGGCGCGACGCCAAGCCGTGCTACTACGCCTACCGCATCAGGATGGGCGCCCATGTCCAGACCGGCATCGTCGGCGGCGGTGCCGTCGCCGCCTACAACGCCAACCGCATCCGCCGCCACGAATTCACCCGCCCCGACAAGGAAGACGACCGGGTCCGACAGATCGAAGCGACCGGCGCCCAGACCGGCCCGGTGTTCACCGTGCATCGACCGCATCCAGCGCTGGGCCGGATCGTCGAACGCGTGACGGCGGGAGCGCCCGCCTATGCGGTGGAGCTCGGCGGCGTCGCCCATACGCTCTGGGTGATCGATGCCGACGCCGATATCGCGGCCGTGTCCGGCACCTTCGATTCCATGGACGTGATCTACATCGCCGACGGCCATCATCGCTCCGCCGCCGCATCGCGCGTCGCCGCGGCGCGCGCGGCGAAGGATCCAGGGGCCGACGGCAACCGGCCGTACGATTACTTCCTGCTGGTCAGCTTCCCCGCCGATGAAGTGGCGATCTTCGACTACAACCGGGTGGTCCGGGATCTCAACGGCCTGACGGCGGAGGCCTTTCTCGCCCGCGTCGGCGAGGCGTTCACCGTCGCCGCCGAAACCGGTCCGGCCAAGCCCGCAAGCGCCGGGGAATTCGGCATGTACCTGGACGGCGGCTGGTACCGGATCGCGCCGAAGGCTCCGCCGGGCGCAGCGGCCTCGCCGGTGGGCCGCCTCGACGTCAGCGTGCTACAGGACCGCCTGCTGGCGCCGGTGCTCGGCATCGGCGATCCGCGCACCGACAAGCGCATCGATTTCGTTGGTGGCATCCGCGGCCTCGCCGGGCTGGAAAAGCGGGTCGCGGGCGGTTGGGCGGTGGCCTTCGCTCTCTACCCCACGTCCATCGCCGACCTGATGGCGGTCGCCGACGACAATCAGGTGATGCCGCCGAAATCGACCTGGTTCGAGCCCAAGCTCGCCGACGGGCTGGTCTCGCTGATGCTCGACTGAGGCGCGGCGCGGTGGTCCGCGGCGCGCGCCGCACCGTCTTCATCATCTGCGGCCCGACCGCGAGCGGAAAGTCCCGCCTGGCGCTCGGCCTGGCGCGCCGGCTCGCCGAGACGGGTGGCGGAGCAACCATCATCAACGCCGATTCGATGCAGGTTTATCGCGGTCTCGAAGTCCTCACGGCGCAGCCCGATGCCGCGGCGCGGGCCGAGGCGCCGCACGACTTGTACGGAATGTTCGAGCCCAACGATCCCTGTTCCGCCGGGCGCTGGCGCGGCCTCGCCCTCGTGGCGATCAAACACGCCCAGGAGGAAGGCCGGGCCGCCGTGGTCTGCGGCGGCAGCGGGCTCTACCTGCGGGCGCTTACCGGCGGGATCGCTCCGGTTCCGGACATCCCTGCCGACGTCCGCGCCAGCATACGGGCGCGCCACGCCGCGCTCGGCAGTACGGCGTTCCATGCCGAGCTCGCCGCGCGCGATCCGGAAGGTGCTATGGCGATCCGCCCGTCCGATTCCCTGCGCATGATGCGGGCGATGGAGGTGGTCGAGGCGACGGGCCTGCCCTTGTCCCGCTGGCAGGAGGTGCCAGCGGAGGGGCCGCCGGCCGGTCTCGCGTTTCGGATCATTCGCCTGTCGCCCCCGCGCGCCGCTCTCTATGCCGCTATCGATGCGCGCTTCGACGCCATGCTGCGCGCCGGCGCGTTGGCCGAGGCGGCGGCTCTGGCGGCGCGCAGGCTGGATCCCGACCTGCCCGCGATGAAGGCCCTGGGGGTGGTGGAATTGGCTCGGGCGGCGGGCGGCGCGATGCCGCTCGAGGACGCGGTGACGCGGGTCAAGACCGCCAGCCGCAATTATGCCAAGCGCCAGGAAACGTGGTTCAACAGGCAGATAATTGCCGATTTTACGTATAGAGAGATACTTTCGGAAAGTTTTCTGCAAAAAATCTTGCCGGAAATTCTATAATTTTTCTTGACCCGGCGGACATGGGCCCCTAGTTTGCGCCTCCCGGGCTGCGGTCCCCCCGGGGTTTCCTTCGATTCGGAAGGATAGGTTGCCGCCCGTGGGCGGCGGGGAGGATTTGTCCTCCATTGCAAGGAACGGGTCCCGGGGACAGGGCCGCGCAAGACCGGCCTGGCACGGGCCGGAGTGAGTGAGGAAGGGAGTCATGGCCAAGGACAAGCTGACCGGTTCGGAGATCGTGCTCAAGGTGCTCGCCGAGGAAGGGACCGAAGTGGTCTTCGGTTATCCCGGCGGGGCGGTGCTGCCGATCTACGACGCCCTGTTCAAGCAGAAGACGATCCGCCACATCCTCGTGCGCCAGGAAGGCGGCGCGGTTCACGCTGCCGAAGGTTTTGCGCGCTCGACCGGGAAGGTCGGTGTCGTCCTCGTCACGTCGGGGCCGGGCGCCACCAACTCGGTCACCGGGCTTACCGATGCGCTGATGGACAGCATTCCGCTGGTCTGCCTGACCGGCCAGGTGCCGACCCACCTGATCGGCAACGATGCCTTCCAGGAGGCCGACACCACCGGGATCACGCGGCCCTGCACCAAGCACAACTACCTCGTGAAGTCGGTCGACGATCTGGCGCGCCAGGTGCACGAGGCAATCTATGTGGCGACCCACGGCCGTCCCGGCCCGGTGGTGGTGGACCTGCCCAAGGACGTGCTGCAGGCGCTGGCCGACCACGGGCCTGCGCCCCGGCGCGAGGCGCACAAGAGCTATCGCCCCCAGACCCGCGGCAAACAGGACGCGATCGACCGCGCCATGGACCTCATCGCCGCGGCCAAGCGGCCGATCTTCTACACCGGCGGCGGCGTCATCAACTCCGGGCCGCGCGCGTCCCGGCTGCTGGGCGAGCTGGTGCGCAAGACCGGCTACCCGATCACCAACACGCTAATGGGGCTCGGCGCCTATCCGGCGACCGACAGGCAGTTCCTCGGCATGCTCGGCATGCACGGGACCTACGAGGCCAACCTCGCTATGTATCATTGCGACGTGATGGTGTGTATCGGCGCCCGCTTCGACGACCGGGTGACCGGCAAGATTTCGGAATTCTCGCCCCATTCGAAGAAGATCCATGTCGACATCGATCCCAGTTCGATCAACAAGAACGTGCTGGTCGACCTGCCCATCGTCGGCGATTGCGCCACCGTGCTGGCGCAGATGCTGAAGCGCTGGGACGAAAAGAAATACCGGCCCGATACAAAGGCGCTGGCCAAGTGGTGGCAGAGCATCGACGGCTGGCGCAAGCGCAATTGCCTAGCCTACGAACATTCCGGCACGGTCATCAAGCCGCAGTACGCGCTGGAGCGGCTCCAGGCCCTGACCGCGGGCAAGGACGTCTATTTCACCACCGAGGTGGGCCAGCACCAGATGTGGGCGGCGCAGTTCCTCAAGTTCGACCGGCCCAACCGCTGGATGACCTCGGGCGGCCTCGGCACCATGGGCTACGGCCTGCCGGCCGCCATCGGCGTGCAGGTGGCGCATCCCAAGGCGCTGGTGATCGACGTCGCGGGGGAGGCGTCGATCCTGATGAACATCCAGGAGCTTTCGACCGCCGCCCAGTACCGCATGCCGGTGAAGGTCTTCATCCTCAACAACCAGTACATGGGGATGGTGCGCCAGTGGCAGGAACTGTTGCATGGCGGACGCTACTCCGAAAGCTACATGGCGAGCCTGCCCGATTTCGTCAAACTGGCCGAGTCGTTCCACGGTGTCGGCCTGATCGCCGAAAAGCCGTCGGACGTCGACGGCGTCATCGCCGAGATGTTGAAGGTCGACCGGTTCGTCATCGCCGACATCCGCGTCGATCAGACGGAGAACTGCTTCCCGATGATTCCGTCGGGCGCCGCCCATAACCAGATGCTGCTCGGCCCCGCCGACAAGGCCGCCAGGCCGATCTCCGAGGAGGGCATGGTGCTGGTCTAGGCCGGCGTTGACCGAGGGAATACACGTGGACGACAAGACCATTGAACGGCACATCATTGCCGTGCTCGTGGACAACGAGGCCGGCGTGCTCGCGCGCGTGATCGGCCTGTTCTCCGGGCGCGGCTACAACATCGAAAGCCTGACCGTGGCGGAGGTGGATCCGCGGAACGCGCGCTCGCGCATCACCGTCGTCACCTCGGGCACGCCGCAGATCGTCGAGCAGATCAAGGCGCAGCTGGACCGGCTGGTGCCTGTGCACAAGGTGTCGGACCTGACCGAGGAGGGCGAGCACGTCGCCCGCGAGCTGGCGCTGGTCAAGGTCCGCGGCAGCGGCGACAGGCGGGTGGAGAGCTTGCGCATCGCCGATATCTTCCGGGCCGGCGTGGTCGATTCGACGGCGCGCTCCTTCGTATTCGAGATCACGGGCTCGACCGACAAGATCGACGCCTTCGTACGGCTGATGGAACCCCTTGGGCTGGTTGACATTTCCCGTACCGGCATCGTGGCTATTGCCCGCGGGGAAAAGCCTATCTAAAACCACACCACCCGATCGCACACCGACCACATCGAGGCCCCCGCGGACAAGGCGGGCGGCGGAAGGCAAAGGGACCGAACCATGCGCGTTTACTACGACCGCGACGCCGACGTGAACCTGATCAAGAAGAAGAAGGTCGCCATCGTCGGCTACGGCAGCCAGGGCCACGCCCATGCACTGAATCTCAAGGATTCGGGCGTCAAGGACGTAGTCGTCGCGCTGCGCAAGGGTTCCGCCTCGGTCGACAAGGCGAAGAAGGCGAAGCTCAAGGTCATGTCGCCGGCCGAAGCGGCGAAATGGGCCGACATCGTCATGGTGCTCGTGCCCGACGAATTGCAGGCCGATCTCTACCGGAACGAGCTCCTGCCCAACATGAAGAAGGGCGCGGCGCTCGCCTTCGCCCATGGCTTCAACATCCATTTTCAGCTGATCGAGCCGCGTCCCGATATGGACGTGTTCATGATCGCGCCCAAGGGGCCCGGCCACACGGTGCGCGGCGAATACCTGAAGGGCGGCGGCGTGCCGTGCCTGATCGCGGTCCAGCAGGATGCCTCGGGCAACGCCCACGACATCGGCCTGTCCTATGCGTCGGCCATCGGCGGCGGCCGCTCCGGCATCATCGAGACGAGCTTCCGCGAGGAATGCGAGACCGACCTGTTCGGCGAGCAGTCGGTGCTCTGCGGCGGCCTCACCAGCCTGATCAAGGCCGGCTTCGAAACCTTGGTCGAGGCCGGCTACGCGCCGGAGATGGCCTATTTCGAATGCCTGCACGAGGTCAAGCTGATCGTCGACCTGATCTACGAGGGCGGCATCGCCAACATGCGCTATTCGATCTCCAACACCGCCGAATACGGCGACTACACTTCGGGCCCCCGCCTCATCGACGAGACCGTGAAGGCGCGCATGAAGGACGTCCTGGCCGATATCCAGTCGGGCCGCTTCGCCAAGGAATGGGTGCTGGAGAACCGTGCCGGGCAGGCCAGCTTCAAGGCCATGCGGCGGCGCGAGGCGCAGCACCCAATCGAGGACGTGGGCGCCCAGTTGCGCGGCATGATGCCCTGGATCACCAAGAACCGGCTGGTGGACAAGTCCCGGAACTAAGGCGGGCCCCTTCGGCAGAGCTTCCAAGGCGGACGGGTGGGATTAACCCGCCGCCGGCAGTGCCGATACCCGACGGGGAGGCACCGGCCGCCGGCCGGCCCCCGCCGCTGCGCCCCCTTGGCATCCGGCCTTGTCCGACCCACATCTCCGGGGCGAGTAAGGCTGGAAGAGTTGAGGCGTGCCGGTTCTCGATGCCGAGCGGGCCAAAAAAATCGGTCGAAAATACGTCTTCGGTCCATTCGTATATTGCGGACGCGCGTGAAAAGAGCTTAAAACGAAGGCGTTAACCAGGTTTCTTAAGGCTTTTATGGATTGTTAACGCAACCGGCGTTAGCGTAGATAAGTCATTTGGTTGTATGCGTTAATTCGAATTGGGGCATTCCGGTGGGCGAATCGCCTGCGACCGGGTGAGACGAACATGAACCAAGGCAACGGCAGGAATATGCAGGCCGGCGGCGGTACGACGCCGCGTCATGCGTGCGCCCGCGCCGCGGTGACACTCATTGCCCTTGGGGTGGGGCTGCGACTTAGGCGCGCCTGAGCCGCGCTCGCGCGCCCGTTCAGGACATATCTGACGCCGATGCCTGTCGTCCTGTAGGGGCGGCAACGCAAGGTTCAAGGTCGCAAGGCCCCATGTCTTAAGGAAAGACCCATGAGCAAGAGTCCCAATTCCAGCTACGTAAAAATCTTCGATACCACATTGCGCGACGGCGAACAGTCGCCCGGCGCGTCCATGACCCTCAGCGAAAAGCTGCGCATCGCCGAAGTGCTCGAGGAAATGGGCGTCGACGTAATCGAGGCCGGTTTCCCGATCGCCTCCAACGGCGACTTCGAATCGGTCGCCGGAATCGCACACACGGTCAAGAAGGCCGTTGTCTGCGGGCTGGCACGTGCGCATAAGGGCGATATCGACCGCGCCGCCGAGGCGCTCCAGTCCGCCGCCCGCAAGCGCATCCACACCTTCATCTCCACCTCGCCGCTGCATATGAAGTACAAGCTGCAGATGTCGCAGGACGACGTGCATGCCGCGGTGATCTCCTCGGTCACCCATGCGCGCGGCTACACCGACGACGTGGAATGGAGCCCCGAGGACGGCTCGCGCTCGGAGCACGATTTCCTCTGCCGCTGCGTCGAATCGGCCATCAAGGCCGGCGCCACCACGATCAACATTCCGGATACTGTGGGTTACGCCATCCCCGAGGAATTCGGCGCCCTCATCGCCATGCTGATGAATCGCGTGCCGAACATCGACAGGGCGGTGATCTCGGTCCATTGCCACAACGACCTGGGCCTCGCCGTCGCCAATTCGCTGGCTGCGGTCAAGGCCGGCGCGCGGCAGGTGGAATGCACCATCAACGGCCTCGGCGAACGGGCCGGCAACGCCGCCCTGGAAGAGATCGTCATGGCCATGCGCACGCGCAAGGACCTGCTGCCGTTCGAGACCGGGGTCGATACCACCCATATCATCCGCGCCTCGCGCCTGGTTTCGGCGGTGACGGGATTCGTCGTCCAGCCCAACAAGGCGATCGTCGGCGCCAACGCCTTCGCCCACGAATCGGGAATCCACCAGCACGGCATGCTGAAGCATGCCCAGACGTACGAGATCATGCGTCCCGAGGACGTCGGCCTGACCAAGTCCACCCTGGTCATGGGCAAGCATTCCGGGCGTCACGCCTTCCGCGAGAAGCTGAAGGAGATGGGCTTCGACCTCGGGGAAAACGCCCTCGAGGACGCGTTCCGGCGGTTCAAGGATCTCGCCGACAAGAAGAAGGAAGTCTTCGACGAGGACATCCTGGCGCTGGTGGACGACGAGGTGGTGCGGGCCAACGACCGCATCCGCGTCGAACGCCTGAGGATCGCCTGCGGCACCGAAGGCCCGCAGACGGCGGAGTTGACGCTCTCAGTCGACGGTGACAGCCGGTCCACGACCGCGACCGGCGACGGCCCGGTCGACGCCACCTTCCGCGCCATCCGCGACCTGTTTCCGCACGAGGCCAAGCTGCTCCTCTACCAGGTGCATGCCGTGACCGGCGGCACCGACGCCCAGGCGGAGGTTACCGTCCGGCTCGAGGAGCAGGGGCGGACGGTCCAGGGCCAGGGCGCCGATACGGACACGCTGGTGGCTTCGGCGCGGGCCTATGTCAACGCGCTCAACAAGCTGTTGGTCAAACGGGAGAAATCAGTTTCGGCCATGTCTGCCTGAAGCGCGGCCGGGGGAAAGTGGTGATGCGGGGCCGGCGATCCGCCGGTCCCGCAAACAAGGGGATAAGTGAGGCTACATGTTTTCGAGACTGCTTGGGATGCTGTCGGCCGACATGGCGATCGACCTCGGCACGGCCAACACACTTGTGTACGTCAAGGGTCGCGGCATCGTTCTGAACGAACCGTCGGTGGTGGCCATCGCCAACGTCAAGGGCCGGAAGCACGTGCTTGCCGTCGGCGACGAGGCGAAAATGATGCTCGGGCGCACGCCCGGTAATATCGAGGCGATCCGCCCCCTGCGCGACGGCGTCATTGCCGACTTCGAAATCGCCGAGGAGATGATCAAGCACTTCATCCGCAAGGTGCATAACCGGCGCTCATTCGCCAGCCCGCAGATCATCGTCTGCGTTCCATCCGGGTCCACCGCAGTCGAACGCCGCGCCATTCAGGAATCGGCCGAAGCCGCTGGGGCGCGGCGCGTATTCCTGATCGAGGAGCCGATGGCCGCGGCCATCGGCGCCGGCCTGCCGGTGACCGAGCCTACCGGCTCGATGATCGTCGACATCGGCGGCGGCACAACCGAGGTCGCGGTGCTGTCCCTCGGCGGCATCGTCTATTCGCGCTCGGTGCGCGTCGGCGGCGACAAGATGGACGAGGCGATCATCGCCTATATCCGGCGCAACCATAACCTCCTGGTCGGCGAGGGCTCGGCCGAGCGGATCAAGAAGGAAATCGGCTCGGCCTGCCCGCCGGCCGACGGCGACGAAGGCCGGATCATGGAAATCAAGGGCCGCGACCTGATGAACGGCGTGCCGAAGGAACTGATCATCTCGGAGCGCCAGATCGCCGAAAGCCTGGCGGAGCCCGTCAGCGCCATCATCGAGGCGGTCAAGGTCGCGCTTGAGCATACGGCGCCCGAACTGGCCGCCGATATCGTCGACAAGGGCATCGTGCTGACCGGCGGAGGCGCGCTGCTCAGCAACCTCGACTACGTCCTGCGCCATGCCACGGGGCTGCCGGTCTCGATCGCCGACGAGCCCCTGTCCTGCGTGGTTCTCGGCACCGGCCGGGCCCTCGAGGAAATGAAAACTCTTAAGAATGTGTTGAGTTCCAGCTACTAGAATCGGGCGGGAAAGAACTAAACCGGGGTCGTCATTTTGGAGTTCAGGCGTCCGAGCTTGATGGTGCGGATCGCGGTTCCCCTCCGGGGCGCCGCCCACCGTTTCGCGCTCGGTTTCCTGATCGTCACCGCCTTCGGCCTGATGTTCCTGGGCAAGGCCGACAACCAGTTCGTCGAGCGCCTGCGCACCGCGGTCACCGACGTGGCGACGCCCATCCTCGAAGTCGCCGCGGAGCCAATCTCCGCCGTCAACCGCGCGATCGACCATGTCCGCGCGCTTGCCGCGCTGCACCAGGAAAACGCCCGCCTGCGCGAGGAGGTCGAGCGCCTGCGCGGTTGGCACGCGGCGGCGCTCCGCCTCGAGACCGAGAATCGGTCGTTCCGCGACATGCTCAATTACCGTGGTCCCGAACGCAACGCCTTCGTCTCCGCCCGGGTCGTCGCCGACGGTCGCGGCCCCTTCGTCAAGAGCCTCCTGGTCAACATCGGCACCCGTGACGGAATCGAAAAGGGCCATGCGGCGGTGACCCAGCTCGGCCTCGTCGGACGCGTGACCGAGGTCGGCGAGCGTTCGGCCCGCATCCTGATGATGACGGACCTCAACTCCCGCATTCCCGTGCTGATCGAGGAGACCCGCGCCCGCGCCATTCTCGCCGGTGACAACACGGAACGCCCGCAGCTCGTGTTCCTGCCCGATGCCACCCGCCTCAAGCCCGGCCAGCGCGTCGTCACCTCGGGCCACGGCGGCGGGCTGCCCCACGGTCTCCCGGTGGGCGTGGTGAGCGGGGTCGAGAAGGGGATTCCGCGCGTCCGGCCGTTCGTCGACTGGGGACGCCTCGAATACGTCGAGATCATCGATTACGACGTCGACAACGTGCCCCCCAACCTGTCGACGGGTCGCTCGGGCAAATCCGGCGCGCCGCCACCCGGTGCAGGATCGGCGCCGTGAAGAGCGGGTTCTGGCAGCGGCTCGATACCTGGGCGCGTCGCTTCCTTCCGGCGGGCCTCTGCCTTCTGTTCGTCCTCGTCACGGTCCTGCCGGTCCCGGTGCCGGGCTATGCGTCCCTCGTCCCGATGCTGGCGTTGGCGGCAGTTTTCTTCTGGGCGGTGCATGACCCGCGCCTGTTGCCGCCGGTCGTCGTCTTCCTCATCGGCCTGATCCAGGATTCGCTCTCCGGCGCCCCCATGGGTACGGGGACGGTGGTGCTGCTGGCCGTCTACGGCGTCACGGTGTCCCAGCGCCGCTACTTCCACAACCGCTCGTTTATCCAGGTATGGGTCGGGTTCATGGTGATGGCCTCGGCGGCGGCGGCCCTGGGATGGCTGCTCACGGTCGCCGTCGATGGCGCCTTCGCCCCGCCCCGGGCGCTCCTTTTCCAGAGCCTCCTGACCGTCGGCGCCTATCCGCTCGTCACCTGGGTGCTGCACCGGGCCCAGCGGCTCCTGCCCGCGGAGGCATGAGATGATCCGCGACCAGGACCGCTACAAGCAGTTCACCCGCCGTGCCGCCTTGCTGGCGGGCGGGAAGCTCGTGCTGTTCTCGACGCTGGCGGCGCGCATGTACTACCTGCAGGTCGTCGAGTCCGAACGGTACCAGACGCTGGCCGAGGACAACCGCATCAACCTTCGTCTTCTGGCGCCGCTGCGCGGCCGCATCCTCGACCGCAACGGCATCGAGGTCGCCGCCAACCAGCAGAACTACCGGCTCATCATCGTCACCGAGCGTAGCCCCGACGTGGCGGCGACCCTCGACCGCCTGGCGCGGCTCATCGAGCTTCCCGACGGTGACCGCCGCCGCGTCCTGCGCGAGGTGCGCCGCCAGCGCGGATTCGTGCCGGTCACCGTGCGCGAGAACCTGGCATGGGAAGAGGTCGCGCGGGTCGAGTTCAACGCACCGGACCTTCCCGGGGTCCATATCGAGGTGGGACAGACCCGTTTTTATCCCTACGACGCGATGACGGCGCACCTGATCGGCTACGTCGGCGCGGTCAACGCCCGTGAGCAGACCGGAGACCCCCTGCTGGACATGCCGTCCTTCCGTATCGGCAAGAACGGGGTCGAAAAGATTTACGACCTGCGCCTGCGCGGCCGCGCCGGCCGATCCGAGGTCGAGGTCAACGCCATCGGCCGCGTCATCCGCGAACTCTCACGCCGCGAGGGCCAGCCCGGCGACGAACTGAGGCTCTCGATCGACATGGGCATACAGTCGGCCGCCCATAAGGCGCTCGGCGACCAGTCCGGCGCGATCGTCGTGCTCGACGTGCATTCGGGGGAGGTGCTGGCGCTGGCGTCCTCGCCCGCGTTCGATCCCAATGCCTTCAACAGGGGCATCAGCCACGACTACTGGCAGGAGCTGATTGAGAACGAGCGCGCGCCGCTCGCCAACAAAGCCATCGCTGGTCAATACGCCCCGGGCTCGACATTCAAGCTGGTGGTGGCGCTTGCGGCGCTCGAATCGGGCCTGGTCACCCCCGACCACGAGACCTACTGCATCGGCCATGTGCGGCTCGGCAACGTGCGTTTCCATTGCTGGAAGAAGGGCGGCCACGGACGGCTCGCCATGGAAGGGGCGATCCAGCATTCCTGCGACGTCTACTTCTACGACATCGCCAGGAAAGTCGGCGTCGACCGCATCGCGGCGATGGCCCGCAAGCTCGGTTTCGGTCATGTGTCGGGGCTCGACCTGCCGGGCGAGAAGCCGGGCGTCACGCCGACGCGCGACTGGAAGCTCGCGATCCTGGGCACGCCGTGGCAGCTCGGCGAAACGCTGATCACCGGCATCGGACAGGGATTCGTGCTCGCAACGCCGTTGCAGCTCGCGGTGATGACGGCGCGCATCGCCAATGGCGCGCGCGTGGTGATTCCGCGGCTGACCCACGGCGAACCGGCCCCCCGTCAGCTTGCCGCCGCCGGAGACGTCGCGGCTATCGACCTCGCCCCCGGACCCGAATCGTTCAAGCCGCTCGGCGTCGCGCCGGCGCACCTCGACGTCGTGCGCCGGGGGATGTACGCGGTCTCCAACCACCCGCGCGGCACCGCCTATCGCGCCCGCGTCACGGAGAAGGGCTGGGAGGTCGCCGGCAAGACCGGCACGGCGCAGGTCCGGCGCATCACCCTCGCCGAACGCGGTACCGGCGTGATCAAGAACGAGGACCTGCCCTGGCGCGAACGCGACCACGCGCTGTTTGTCGCCTATGCCCCCGCCGACGCGCCGAAATACGCCATTTCGGTCGTGATCGAGCACGGCGGCGGCGGTTCCGCCGTGGCGGCGCCGATCGCGCGCGACGTCATGCGCGAAACGCTCCGGCTCGACCCCGCCGGCCGCCGCGCCCAACCGCTGCGCGAGGCGCGGGCGGAGGGCGCCGCGTCGCCCGCGAACACGCCGCCGGATTCAGGGACGCCGAACTGACATGCTGTCGGGATTCTACAAGACGCCGGAGATGACGGTGGGCGAAAAGCTCGCCGAGGTGAACTGGGGCCTGATCGCGCTGCTGGCCGCCATCGCCTGCGTCGGCTTCGTCATGCTGTATTCTGCCGCCAACGGCGCGCTCCAGCCCTGGGCGCTGCGCCAGATGGTCCGCTTCGCCGCCGGCGTCGTCCTGCTGGTGGGCCTTGCCCTCGTCGACCTGCGTTTCTGGCTGCGTTACGCCTATGCCATCTACGGCGGCGCGCTGGCGCTTCTGGTCGCAGTGGAGATCGCCGGCGACATCGGCATGGGCGCGCAGCGCTGGATCAGCCTCGGCGTTCTCAACCTGCAGCCGTCCGAGGTGATGAAGATCGCGCTCATCATCGTGCTCGCGCGCTACTTCCATTCACTGCCGGAATCGGCGGAAGGCAAGCTCCGCCATCTCGTCTCGCCGGCGCTGCTCGCGCTGGTGCCGGCGGCGCTGGTGCTGCGCCAGCCGGACCTCGGCACGGCGCTGATGCTGCTGATGATCACGGCGACGATGTTCTTCCTCGCCGGCGTGCGGCTGTGGAAGTTCGGCGTGGCGCTGGGCGCGGTGGTCGCCGTGGTGCCCGTCGCCTGGCACTTCCTCAAGGACTACCAGAAGAATCGCATCCTCACCTTCCTCGATCCCGAAACCGATCCGCTGGGTGCCGGGTATCACATACTGCAGTCGAAGATCGCGCTCGGTTCCGGCGGCATGTTCGGCAAGGGCTTTATGCAGGGCAGCCAGTCGCACCTCAACTTCCTGCCGGAGAAGCAGACCGACTTCATCTTCACCATGCTGGCGGAGGAGCTCGGCCTCGTCGGCGGGCTCACGCTCCTGGTCCTCTACGCGCTGGTGCTGGTCTACGGCTTTTCCATCGCCATCCGCGCCCAGAGCCATTTCGGCCGCCTGCTCGCCCTGGGGGTGACGGTGACCTTTTTCCTCTACGTCTTCATCAACATCGCCATGGTGATGGGACTGGTGCCGGTGGTCGGCGTGCCCCTGCCGCTGATCTCCTACGGCGGCACCTCGATGCTGACGCTGCTGATTGGCTTCGGCATCCTGATCGGGGTCAACGTGCACCGCGACATGGTGATCGGACGCTCGGCCCGCATGGATGGGCCCTGAGCCCGGTGCGGGGCTGGAATGCTGCGCAAATCCGCCGCGTTTCACGATGCCCCGGGCGGTGCGAAAAGGCGGTCCCCAGCCTCGACAAAGCCCCCCTTGCTTGGTATATCCATGCCTCCTCGAAGCCGCCCCCCGGGCGCACGGTTGCGGGGCGCATAGCTCAGTTGGTAGAGCAGCTGACTCTTAATCAGCGGGTCCAAGGTTCGAGTCCTTGTGCGCCCACCA